>CAYZHH010000058.1:1096-15039 GCA_964478275.1 uncultured Candidatus Kuenenia sp. | reverse complement strand
AAGACAAAAGGGACAGGCATCTTCTTGACGGGCCGCGGCCGAGCGAGCAGGGTACGGGCGTTCAGTATTCTGCGCGGAGGTGCCTGCGGTGACGATGGCTCTCTGGTTGCTGGTGGCCGTCACGCGGTACTGCCACAGCATTTCCCGCTGTGATCGGCGGGCTTTCTTGTGTGGCGAGCGCTTTGAGCACCGCAAGGCGTGGATCGAAGCACGGCTCGAAGTGCTGGCCAAACAGTGTGCCGTCTCTGTGTGCGGCTTCGTCATCATGGACAACCACCTGCACGTTCTCCCCCGGCTCGATCCTGGCGCGGCTGACGATTGGAGCGACGAGGACGTGGTGCGGAGATGGATCGCCGTGTTCACCCCCGCCACGCTCGATGTCGATGCCCCGTAACGTTGCACGTGTGGGTCAGCGACCAGTACATGGACACGTCACGAGTGGCCCGATACCGCAAGCGACTCCAAGACCTCGGCTGGTTCATGAAAACTCTTAAAGAGCCCCTGGCCCGCATTGCCAACAAGGAAGACGACTGCAAGGGCACGTTTTGGGAAGCTCGATACAAGTCCACCCCATCCCCGACGAAGAAGCCTTGCTGGCAACTTGTGCGTATATCGACCTCAACCCGGTTGCGGCCGGCATCGCCGAGACACCGGAAGCCAGCGATCACACATCGATCAAGCAGCGCGTGGATCACGCCCGCAAGACCGGAGCGGTTGAGAGGGTCGGGGCTGCGGCATCGCCGTCTTTGCGTGGGGCGAAGGGGTCTTCGAGGAGTCGCACTGGCTCTGCCGCATGCGGGACAGACGACCCAGGGCGACTCGACTTGGAGAGTCGAGCGACTTTGAAGGAGCCTCGAAGGCCCAGCCCGTGGATGCGGTACAACTCCCTCATGATCATCGTTGGGATCGTCGGCCGGATCGCCGCGGGCAAATCGACGGTGGCTCGTGCGCTCGCCTCGCGTGGGGCCGAAGTCATTGATGCCGACCGTCTTGCCCACGAGGTGCTGGCCGAGCCGGACGTGGTGCGGGCGGTCGTGGACCGCTTCGGCGGCGAGGTTGTCGACGGGGAGGGAAAGGTGCGACGGCCGGTGCTGGCTCGAGCCGTCTTCGGGCCGACGGGTGAGCACGACAAGGCCCTCGCGGATCTCGAGGCGATCGTGCATCCGCGGGTGCGGCGGCGTGTGCAACAACAGCTCGCCGAGATCACCCGTGCACAGCTCGCCGACCTTGGCGGTGTGCCGCAAGAGGCCGAAAAAGTGGTCGTACTCGATGTGCCCCTTCTCATGCAGGCCGGCTGGGATGATCTCTGCGACCGACTCGTGCTCGTCGAATGCGAGGAGGGGGAGAGGCAGCGGCGGCTCGATGCCCGTGGCTGGCCTCCGGCGCAGCGAGAGGCCCGGGAGCGGGCCTGGGGACGGGGCTACCGTGTACCGGCACCAGAAAAAACGGTGGTCGTGGATGCCGCGGGAAATCCCGCTTATACTCCGGCCGAAGTCGGTCGCCTCTGGGATTCGTTGGCGCGGGGATAGTCCTTCGCTTTCGTCAGGTCGCAAGGCACCGACTCCCGCCTGGGGTACTCGTCTCGATTCCTCCGTTGCTCGTGTCACCCCGTCCGGGGCGGCGAGTGATGGTGGCGGCGTGGCGTTCCTGCTTCAACCTTGTCATCCATCCACCAGTTTTCCCCGCAGCTCTCGTGGGTGGCTCTCCGCCACTCGGACAGCCGAGGTGCGCCATGAGCGAGCCCACATCCCAAAAACATGCCCGCGATCGCGAGCCTCTCAGTATTGCGGAGGAGATCGCAGAGGAGGTCAAGGACGGGCTCGATGTCACGAGCCACTACGAGGCGCTCAAGAAAGGCGACCCCTCGATCGCGGGTCTCCAGCAGCTCTCGATGCAGGAGCTCGTCGAGCTCGCACGGCAGGAGCAGATCGGCGATGTCACGGGAGCCAAGAAGCAAGATCTTGTCTTTCGCATCCTGAAGGAACGCATCAAGCTCAATGGGCTGATGTTTGGCGAGGGAACACTCGAGATCCTGCCCGATGGTTTTGGATTCCTGCGGAGCCCCGACTACCACTACCTCTCGTGCCCCGACGACATCTATGTGTCACCAAGCCAAATCCGACGGTTCGGCCTGCGGAATGGCATGAGTGTCGCGGGCCAGATCCGGCCGCCCAAGGAGAGTGAGCGGTACTTCGCGCTCCTGCGGGTCGAGGCGATCAATGGCGAAGATCCTGGCAAACTCTCGACACGAGTCTTCTTCGACGAGCTCACGCCCCTCCATCCCGATGAGCGGATCCAATTGGAGACGACGAGTGACGAAGTGGCGATGCGAGTGGTTGACCTCGTGGTCCCGATTGGGTTCGGCCAGCGTGGGCTGATCGTGAGTCCGCCCCGGGCAGGGAAAACGATCCTCCTCCAGAAGATGGCGAAGGCGGTGGTTGCAAACTATCCCGACGCCTACGTCTTCATGCTGCTTATCGACGAGCGGCCCGAGGAAGTCACCGACATGGAGCGGCAGGTGAAGGGGTCCGGCTGCGAGGTGATCAGTTCGACGTTCGACGAGAACTCGAGCCGCCACGTGCAGGTCGCCGACATGGTGCTCGAGAAGGCCAAGCGGCTCGTCGAGTATGGCCGCGATGTGATCATCTTCCTCGACTCGATCACCCGGCTTGCTCGGGCATGGAACTCGGAGGTGCCCAACTCCGGGAAAATCCTGTCTGGCGGCGTGGATTCTAATGCCCTCCAGCGGCCGAAGCGATTCTTCGGCAGCGCCCGCAAGGTGGAGCAGGGGGGGTCACTCACGATCATCGCCACGGCCCTCGTCGAGACCGGCAGCCGGATGGACGACGTGATCTTCGAGGAGTTCAAAGGCACCGGCAATCTCGAAGTGATGCTGGACCGCCGACTGGTGGACAAGCGAATCTGGCCGGCGATCGACATCAACCGCTCGGGCACTCGCCGCGAGGAGATGCTTCTCGAGCCTGACGAATATCGCCGTATCGGCGTCCTCCGCCGAGTGCTGGCCGAGATGAACCCGGCCGACGCGATGGAGTTGCTCGTCAACCGGCTCTCCAAGACCGAGTCCAACGCACAGTTCCTCTCGAGCCTCAAGTCGTAGTCGCCCCTTTGCCTATGCCCGTTCTTCGCACTTTCGAGGGCTCGCCCAACCGTCTTCCGCAGGGCATTCGCATCGCGGTGGTCGTGTCGCGCTGGAACGAGGTGGTAACTCAGCGGCTCTTGGCCGGGGCGATCCACCGGCTTTTGTTTGCGGGACTCACGGCCGAGTCGATCGATGTGGCCTGGGTGCCGGGATCGTTCGAGCTCTCGTTTGCGGCCGACCGGTTGGCCGCAACGGGTCGCTATGCCGCCGTGCTCTGTCTCGGCGCGATCATCCGCGGTGAGACGAGCCACGACCGGCATATTGCCCAGGCGGCGGCGGTGGGCATCGAAGCGGTTGGTCGAGCGAGGTCCCTCCCCGTGCTCTTTGGGGTGCTCACGTGCGATTCCCTTGCCCAGGCGCTGGCCAGAGCCTCGGGCACCGAGGCCAATGGGTACGCAGGCAACAAGGGCGCCGAGGTTGCGGCCGCCGCCGCCGAAATGATCGGGCTCGTGGCCGCCCTGGCGGGGAGCGGCCCCGCATGAGTCGTCGCAGCCGGGCCCGCGAGGTCGCGCTTCAATCTCTGTTTCAGCTGGACCTATCCGCCGAGATCGCTCCGGGTGCGGATCGCCTGGAAAGCCTCCGCCGCTTTCATCGTGGTCGGCTCAAGTCCACGCCGCTCGTGACCTTTGCCAACTCCCTGGTAGATGGTGTTCTTGCCCACCGAGAATCGATCGATGAGATCCTGGATCGTCGCTCGGAGCATTGGCGGCTCTCGCGGATGGCTGGCACCGACCGAACAATCCTTCGGATTGCCGCCTTCGAGCTCCTCCACACCGATACGCCACCGGCGGTCGTCGCCGATGAGGCCATCGAGCTCGCGCGGCGGTACGGCGGCGCCGAGTCGCCGCGGTTCGTGGCTGGCATCCTCGGCCGGCTCGTGAGCGATGCGGCAGCTGGTCAAGCCTGACCAGTCCACGGCAACCAAGAGGATCGCATCAGAATGGGTTTTTTCGATCGTCTCAAGGCAGGCCTGGCCAAGACTGCCAAGGTGCTCGCGACTGACGTCCGCGACCTCTTCAAGCGGGAAGGCCGGCTCGTTGACGACGCATTTCTGTCGGAGCTGCGCAAGGCGCTTGTGAAGACCGACATGGGCCCGACGGCCGCCGAAGCCATCGTCACGGACATCGGCACTCGGTTCCGCGCCCGCGTCGTCGAGCCTCAGATGGTGATCGACTCGATCCGCGCCACGCTCCTCGAACGGCTCCGGCCGGCCGAGGCTGGGTTGGCCGCAGCTGCGGCTGGTCCCACCGTGATTCTCGTCACCGGCGTCAACGGCTCGGGAAAGACGACGTCGATCGCGAAGCTCGCCCGCCTCTTTACCCGCGACGGTAAACGCGTCGTGCTCGGTGCCGGTGACACGTTCCGTGCCGCAGCCGTCGAGCAGTTGGCGATGTGGGCCGGGCGTGTGGGGGCGGAGATCGTCCGCGGTGAAACCGGCAGCGACCCCGCAAGCGTTGCCCACCGCGCGGTGGCTCGGGCGATCGAGGGGGGCTTTGATGTCTGCATTGTGGATACCGCCGGCCGGCTCCAGACCCAGTCCAACCTCATGCAGGAGCTTGGCAAAATCCGTCGTGTGATCGCCAAGCAGATTCCCGACGCGCCGCATGAGACCCTCCTCGTCATCGACGCGACGGCCGGCCAAAATGCCCTCTCGCAAGCCAAGGGTTTCAAAGAGGCAGCATGCTGCACCGGGATTGTCTTGGCCAAGCTCGATGGGTCTGCACGTGGGGGTGTGATCGTGCCGGTGGCCGAGCAGTTTGGGCTCCCCGTGAAGTTCGTCGGGGTTGGCGAGTCTGCCGATGATCTCGAGGTCTTTTCGCCAGATGCCTTCCTCGAGGCCCTCTTGGAGGGGGCCGTCGGCAACGCCGGGTAACCGGACGATCCGTACGGTCGTCAAGGGTTGCCAGATTCGGGTTCCGTTCGCGGAAACCTTGTGGGTTCGCAATCACGGGGAGGATGTTTCTCGGCTGACCCGCCGATGCTCCATTGTTAGGCGGGGGGATTTTGGTTGCGTGCATGCCTTGGCGGGGCGTACGCGATGCCACCTCCCCCCTCAGGATTCTCATGCGGGCCACGATGGAACGGGGCCCGCATCCCATACCCCCGCAGTGGAGTTCCAGAGACCATGCGATTTTCCAAGTTCAAGCTGCCGCTTTGGGTGGCCGGAGGCCTGCTCACGGTCACCGCCACGTCTGCCACCGCCGTTGAGCCGGCGGTTTCGTCGAAGTTCGACCCCGCCCTCTATACCCAGGTGGCCCAGGGCGACGTCGCCCCGGTGATCCCCAACGTCCCCCAAGAGGATGCCTACCAGATGCGGGCTCTCCCGCCGGGAGAGGCTGCCGCAGAGGTGGAGGAAGGGCCGACCCGGTACCTCGAGCTCGAGGCGCTCACCAGCCGTGGCATCAACACGTATGGCTGGATGGACGTCGGCATCGGGGGCAACAACTGGGGCTCCCCGTTCAACGGCCCGATCACGTTCAATGACCGTAACTGGGAAGGTCAGATGAACCAGCTCTACCTCGTGAACGAGAAAGTTCTCGATCTCGAAGACGGCGGGTTTGACTGGGGCGGTCGCGTCGATTTGCTCTACGGTACCGACTACATCTTCACGGCGGCCCGTGGTCTCGACGCCAATCTCCTCAACCAGGGCGGTTCGCCGGACTGGGGCAACAAAAACTATGGTCTCGCCATGCCGCAGTTGTACGGCGAAGTCGGGTACGGTGACCACGCCGTGAAGTTTGGTCACTTCTACACGATCATCGGGTATGAAGTGGTGCCGGCCATCGGCAACTTCTTCTACACGCATGCCTACACGATGCAGTACGGCGAGCCGTTTACCCATACCGGCATCCTTGATGTCTGGACGGTGAACGACCAGCTGACCATCTATGGTGGTATCACCAACGGGTGGGACAACTTCAGCGACCCGATCAACTCCTTCGGGATCGCCAACCCGGGCTATCCGGGTGCCAACAGCAACGCGGCGTTCCTTGGCGGTGCCACGTTCAAGAGCTCCGACGAGTCGCAGGCTCTCACCATGGCGGTGTCGAGCGGTAACGAGATTGGGTCGTTCACGCCACTTGGAGTCGGCGTCGTTGGCAATCGTTCGGTTATGAGCACGGTGTACGTGAACGAGTTGAGCGACGAGCTGACGTACGTCTTCCAGAACGACAACGGCTGGCAGTTCAACGCGGGCACGCCCGATACGTTGAATCAGGCTCAGCCGGGGACGGCCCTGTGGTACGGCATCAACCAGTACCTCTTCTATACCTTCAACGACAACCTCGTTGGCGGTATGCGGTTCGAGTGGTTCCGCGACAACAACGGCTCCCGCGTGATCAACCCGCTCCGCAATTTTGTGTTTGGTGAACCGGCGCAGGGTGGCTACCAAGGGAACTTCTGGCAGATGACCTACGGCCTCAACTGGAAGCCCATGGCGAGCAAGAACGTGATGATCCGTCCCGAGATTCGGTATGACTGGTACTCGCCGGACAACGCGGGTGCCCCGCTGCCTTACGGGGGCGCCAATGACGAGTTCGGCCAGCTCTACGGTGGCTGCGACATCATCTGGCAGTTTTAGTCCTCCCGGCGGCCCTCCAGCCGCCAGCGGATGAACGCAAAAGCGAGGCCCACCGGTTTCCGGTGGGCCTCGCCGCGTTTCGGGGCCAGAGCAATCGCGGCGTGCCGGCCGCAATCAGAAGCTCCTGCCAACGGCGGGCTGATGGGCGGATGCCGAGGTCGCCCTGCGGGCAGATTTCACTCGCCTGCCACCCCTCGCTTGGGCCGGCCTTCAGAATTTTGTTGCGGCGTAAGTCCAGCAGCGGCAGAAGGCAGGGGGGGCATGGGAAGGCTGCGTAGTCTGCGTAATCGGCATAGTTTTACAGGGTGGTGTCAGTCCGGTAGCCTTTCGGCTTGTTTTTGGCCCATGAACCCTCGCGGGGCGGATCGTTTCCGCCCGATGAAAAGGGGGATCTGGGCGGTTCGGAGAAAACCACGATGAGTTTGACGCACGGCACGAGAAGGATTCAGTCGCGGGGTCGCATTGCCGGTTTCATCGGCCCCCTTGCCCTCGCCCTTCTCCTCGCCGTCCTCACGACGGCTTCACGTGGGAATGACGCGTGGCTCACGAGCTACGACGCGGCTCTGGCTGCCGCTGAGGAATCGGGCCGGCCGGTTCTGGCTGTCTTCACCGGAAGCGACTGGTGCCAGCACTGCCGGACCCTCGAGCGGAACGTTCTCGACACCGAGGAGTTCCTCGACTGGGCGTCGGAGCGGGTAGTCCTCCTCATGATCGACCTCCCTCAGGAGGGAATCACGCTCGACGAGCGGAAGGCACGGTCCCGGATTTGCATCAAATATGGGGTGCGTTCGTTCCCCAATACCGTACTCATCGCTCCGGGCGGGGCCGCGATCACGACGCAGCCGGGATATCGAGGCCAAAATACGGGCACATGGCTGGCCTCATTCGATGGCCACGCTCCGATCCGCATGGCCTCGGTCTCGTCCCGGCAGCACAAGGTGCATTCCTCGCTGGTCTCGGCGGTCGAAACGGCCCGTAATACCCGCAAGCCCATCCTCGTGATGGTTTCGCGGCCCGGGGACGCCTCGGCCTCCACCCGGCTGTTGTCACTGATGAAAGACCCGGAATTCGAGTCTCTCGCCCACGAGCACTTCGTTGTGGCCCAGCTTCCGCCGGCGGGCGCCCTGGACCGAAGCCCCGACGAAGACGCTGTCGCGGAGCTCATTGGGGCGGAAGGCCTGTCTCCGGAGGCAGTCGAAATCGTGGTCACCGACGACGGCCACACGCCCCTCTTCAAGGAGTCGGGCACCCAGGAAAACCGCGGTGTCGTGAGCGGCTTGCGACGGTTCCTGGCAGCCCGCCAAGGGGCGTCTGCTCGTCGGTAGGGGCCTCGCCTCAACCGGCTCCGTTGCTGAATCGTGAGGCTGCGTCTTGGAGATCGGTCGCGGCCTCCCGGGTGGCCTCGACCGCGGCCCCGAATGCTTCGAGCGAGGCGGCGGATTCGGCGGCGTCACCCCGCAGCGACTCCATTGCGCCGCGGATTTGGCGGGCGCCCTCCGACTGGGCGGCCATGCCGTCGTGGACGGCCTCGAGTGAGCGGGTTACGGAGTGGACCGGGTCGATGATCCGCCCGAGCTGCTCGCTCACCGTGGCGACCTCTCCCATTCGGCTGCTCACTTCGTTCCGGAAGCGATCCATCTCCATCGTGCCGCCGGCTACGGCTGCCTGCATGTCCCGCACGAGCCGCTCGATATCCTTGGTCGACTGGGCCGTTTGATCGGCAAGGCGGCGAATCTCCTGGGCCACGATCCGAAACCCGCGGCCCGATTCTCCCGCCTTCTCGGCCTCGATTGTGGCATTCACGGAGAGGAGGTTTGTCTGCTCGGCAACCTTCGCGATGGTTGTGACCACGGCGGTGATTCCCGCTGCCCGTTGGCTGATGGTCGCCAGCTTGCGGGTGAAAGCATTCATGGCCTCGTCGAGGTGTTGGATCGACGCCGCCATGCGCTCGAGTCCGGCACGGCCATCGTCGGCGACGGCCGCGGCCGCGCGGGCGCTGGCCATGACATCCCCCGTGGCGCCAAGCAACTGCTCGCTCGTGGCCGAAATCTCGGCGACCGCTGCGGTGATCTCGCTGGCCGATCCGCTGAATGCCCGTACGGCCTCCTGCTCGTGCCGGAGTGCCGCCGTGCTGTCGGTGTCTACGGCAGCCAGACGGCCTGCTGCCGTCTGAATCACCACAACCAATCCACTGACTGTGTGCTGGAGGGCCACGATCGCAGCGCCGAGCCTCGCTGACTCGGCGCTGCCGCCGAGAACGAACGACGGGGCGGTCCGGCCCAGTGCCGCTGCCTCCGCCACGGCTGTCGCCTCATCGATCGGTCGGATGATCGAACGAGCAAGCCACACCGCGGCTCCAGCCGACGGGATGGCCGCAAGACCCGCCGCGACGGCGGCCATGATCGCGATGCTTGATATGGCCAGGCTAGGCGGCGTTGCGAACCCGCCCGACTGGGCCGCGACGGCGATCGCTGCCGCCGTGAGCGCGGCAGTGCCCGAGACGATCACGATGGCAGCCACAGCCAGACGAACGCGCAGCGACATCAAAGCCTCGAGAAGAAGGTGTCCTCGGAAACCTAGGTTTCGCTCGCGGGCTCGGCCAGCGGCTGGCCTCAACGCCGCGGTGTCATGACCGTCGCGACCGCTGGAATCGGCAGAAGTGGCGGCGCTGGCTCGTGGACGGCGTCGGCGTGCCTAGGCTGCCGCAGGCTCGAGGCCGCCCCACAGCCAAGGATCGGCAGGAGCATAAATGCCGGTGACGCAAGCCACGGGAGCCACACGGGAACGCGCCTGGACGAACGAGTTTCGGGTTGGTGCAAAGTTGAAACAGACGAGCGCATTCGGGAATCCCATGGCACGGGTGCAGCCGGGAAGAAATAGCGGCCAGGAGGCCTTGGGAGCAAGGCCTCCTGGCCGCATCGCGGTGCCGCGGGGCAATGGCCGAGGCGGGAATCGAACCCGCACGGAGAGTGAATCTCCTCGGGATTTTAAGTCCCGTGCGTCTGCCAGTTTCGCCACTCGGCCGGCAGCGAGATAGTAGCCGCATTTTGCCAGGCTTTCGCGAAATGCGGTGGCGGAGCCTCGCCGTACGTCTAAACTCAAAGGGTCGATTCTCATGCCCCGAGCCGCTTGGCAGCAGCGTTGAGCTCTCAAAACCCTTCCGATCAGCCTCCCCCCGAAGCCGC
Organism: uncultured Candidatus Kuenenia sp.; assembly: GCA_964478275.1. GTDB lineage: Bacteria > Planctomycetota > Planctomycetia > Pirellulales > UBA1268 > QWPN01. The sequence goes on along the minus strand of CAYZHH010000058.1, from coordinate 5,114 downwards.
GGTCGTCGTGGGCGAGGCCACAGGCGCACCTGGCCTCGATGGCGTCTTCGCCGGCGTCGGCTCCCGGGCCTCGCTCGGGATGGATGTCGTTCTTGTGGGGCTCGTGGCCTTGCTCCCGGTCCTTGCCTGGAGCATCAGCGCGGTGCGGCGCGGCCGCTACGGCCTCCACAAGCGACTCCAGCTCGTGATCGTGGCAGCCTTGGCCGTGGCCCTCGTGCTGTTCGAGATCGACATCCGCCTCCTGAGCGATTGGAAGGAGCGAGCCAGGCCCAGCCCATTCTGGCCGGGAGGCGTGTTCACGGCGCTGGCGATCCACCTGGTGTTTGCCATATCGACGTTCGTGCTCTGGGGGTGGGTGATGTGGGAGGCACTCGCGCGGTTCCCAAGCCCACCTGCACCTGGCAGCCATGGGCCGCGGCATCGCGTCATGGCAAGGGTTGCGGCCATCGATCTGGTGATCACGGCCGTTACGGGCGGCATCTTCTACTGGCTGGCGTTTGTAGCCTGACGTGCCGTCGCCTGATCGCGGGCTCCTGCCCAGCGGCAGACCATCACGCCGCCGAGATAGAGGAGACACAGCGGCACGGCCAGGAACAGCATGCTGTAGGGGTCAGCCGGCGTCAGAACCGCTGACGCAATGAAGATCGTGAGCACGGCCAGCCGCCACTGCGATGTGTAGGCCGCCACATCAAAAATGCCGATGCGCTCCATGAACAACATGACCAGCGGCAACTGGAAGCCAATCCCAAACCCCAAAGGCAACACGAGCACAAAACTCATCCACTCGCTGATTCGCGGATCGGGATCGAGTCCAAGCCAATCGTTGAACGTCAGGAGGTAGGCGAGCACGAAATCGAACACAAAGAAAAATGCCAGAAACACGCCCGCAAGAAAGAGCGCCACGCTGACCGGGAGAAAGACATGGATCAGCCGCTTCTCGTGGGGATAGAGCCCGGCCGCCACGAACGACCAGAGCTGGTAGAAGATCCACGGGCTCGCGAGGACGAGTCCTACGAGAATGGACGCCTTCATGTAGATGCCAAAGGCCTCTTGAGCGCTCAAGGTCGTGATGCTCACCCGCTGGTCACGCGACAGCGGCTGCCAGAGCATGATCGGCACGAGGGAGTCGATGTCGAACGTGTCCATCTCGGCAGATGGCGCATCGCTGGGCGGCTTGGCCGTCACTGCAGGCGTCGTATTGGGGTCAAGCATGCGCGCCAGCCGATCGGGATGGACCTCCCGGAGCTCATAGGTCAGGCCCCGCTTTTCCACAGCGTGGCGGATTTCGGCCTCGGAGTAGGGCAGGGGAACACCGGTCCAGCCGACCGCCGTATCGATCGCCTTCTTGGAGTAGTAGTCGCCGAGAGCGCGCCGCAGCGGCTGCTCGATGATGTGGACAACGGGTCGGGCCACCGCGAGCCCGATGATGACGCCGATCACGAGCCCGAGCGCGCCGCGGATGAGGCAGCCGCGAAGCTCCTCGAGGTGCTCGCCGAACGTCATCGTCGAGCTCTGGAACAGATCGTCGTCGGCTCGCGGCATGGGGCACCTAGAACAGGCCGAGAATGGTGGCCGAGTGTCTCCGACTCTACTTCACGTCGCTGACGCGACGACCCGGGACACGTCAGGCCCCGTATTTCCCGAGTCGCAGGGCGTGGGCCATAGCCAGGAGCATGAGGTGCTTGGCCGGAAAAACCCCCAGGCCCCCGCGCAGGCACTCCCGTTCTGAAAACCCCGTGAGCCCATCGGGCCGACAGGTGTCGGAAACGAGGAGCGTGGGCACCGGGTGCCAGGAGTGGCTCTTGAGCCGGCTCGGGGTGGAGTGGTCACCGGTCACAATGAGCACGTCGGGGCCGAGAGCCTCGATCCGCGGAATCGCGGCGTCGAGCTCCTCAATCCGCTTCACCTTGGCGGCAAAGGCCCCGTCCTCGCCGGTGGAGTCGGTGTACTTGAAGTGAAGGAAGAAGAAATCGAAATCCTTCCAGCAGCCGGCGAGGGCATCGAGCTGCTCATCAAGCGTGCTCGCTTCACCGACGAGCGTCATGCCGACGAGCCGGGCCAGCCCCTTGTACATCGGATAGACCGCGATCGCCGCAGCCCGCAGACCATAGAGATTCTCGTACGAGGGCAGGGCAGGGCGGCCGGCGAAGCCCCGCAGCACCATGCCGTTGGCCTTCGGTTCGTCAGCCAGAATCTCACTGGACCGTCGGATGAACTCAGCGGCGACTTCCGCGGTGCGGGCAGCGGCCGCATCGAGTGGCTGCGGTGCGAGGGGCGGAACACCCGTGGTCTGCGGGTCGGTATCGGCCACGGCCCCCGAGAGCCCCGGGCCACGGAACACGACGACGAAGCGATGCTCTTTGACCGGTCGCACGAAGATCTCGACGCCAGGCACTCGCACCGCCTGAAGTCGCTCGACGACCTTGAAGCTCTCCTCCGATGGAATCCGCCCGGCCCGGCGATCGCTGATCGCACCGGCGGCATCGAGCGTGCAGAAGTTCCCACGCGCGGCCACGTCGTCAGGCCCCAGCTCAAATCCGATGCCGGTGGCCTCGAGGGCCCCCCGGCCGATCCGGAACTCAAGCGGGTCGTAGCCAAAGAGACCAAGATGGCCAGGGCCCGATCCTGGCGTGATGCCAGGGAGCACGGGAACACTTGAACCGCTCGTCCCGCAGGCCGCGAGGCGATCGAGGTTCGGTGTTGCGGCCGTCTCGAGCTCCGTGCGGCCGCCTGGTTCCATGGGGAGTCCACCGAGGCCATCGGCGACGAGAAGGACAATCTTGGACGTGTTCTTCTCGGCGAGATCGCGGACGAGTTCGTGTTCGATCACAGTGGCGTGACTCCATCGGGGATATGCTGACAAGCCAGCAGTATTCGGCCGGCTCTACGGCCAGACAAGCCCGCCACGCGAAAGCCAGTCGATGAGTGTCATCAGGCCTCGGCCCCCAGAGGATCCGCTCATTCACGAGGCGATCGGGGCGGATGGTCGGCCATGGGAGCCTGCGGCCTTGGCTGGCAAGCTCGAGGCGATCCGCGGCGAGATCCTCGCCAATCCCTGTGGAGTCGACCTCCCCACGGCGCTTCTCGAGGAGTACGGGTCGCGGCGACCGGAAAGCCGGATGACCCGAATCCTGGCCGACGCCCGCCAGCTTCGCGACACGGTCGATCGGCTCGTCGTCGTGGCAGGTGCCAGTATCGCTCCGGCCACGCGGCTTCTGGTGGCCGCGTGTTGCCATCCATTCCATGACCAACTGCCACGTGGCGATCGCGGTGGGCGACCGCGTCTCGCATGGGTGGATACCGATGACGACAACGATCGGCTCCAAGGGATCGTGGACGTGGTGGCCCCCGAAGGTCGCCCTCCTTCGAGCGACCTTCTCGATCAGTGGGCGATCCTTGCGGTCGATTCCGGTGAGCGCGAACCCGCCCCCCTTGCTTCAGTGCAGTTCCTCGCAAGCGTGCTTACGAAGGCCATCGCGAGTGACAGCCACGCGGTTGCGGACAGGATCGTGGCCATCGCAAGGACTGGAAGCCCCCTCGCAGTGTGGGCCGAGGGACTCGGCTGCGTGCCTCGATTCCATGGCGAGTCCAAAATCGACGGAGCCGAGGGAGTCTTTACGGCGGCGGCGCTTCTGCCCGCAGCGATGAGTGGGATCAACATCGTTCGGCTGCTCGAGGGAGCCGCGGCGATGCTCGTGCGATTCGCTGAGGCACCCGTTGCGACCAACCCGGTGCTTGCCGATGCGACCATGCGGTGGCGTGCCGCGCGGGAGGAAGGCCGCGACGCGAGCGTGTTTCTTGGTGGCGGCAAGGCACTCGCTGAGCTGTCGGTGTGGAGCCGGCATGTCCGGCCTGCGCCAGCCGGGGCCGCGGCAATCGTCACCCATGTGGCGATCGCGGAACCGCGGCGGGATCGCGTGGTGCCGCCGCGGGTGGTGCGCGCAGGATCGGCGAATCATCGCCTCACCATCCAACTGCCGAGGCTCGACGAGCATGCGATCGGGCAACTCCTTCAGCT
>CAYZHH010000058.1:0-1086 GCA_964478275.1 uncultured Candidatus Kuenenia sp. | reverse complement strand
TTCAGCTCGTGATCCTGTCGACGTCCGTGGAGCGGCGACTTCACGAAGCGGTATAGTTCGTCCTCGCGATCGAGTCTTTTGTCCCTGCTGCGGAGGTCTTCGATGCCCGTCACCGTCACCTGGGTCGGCCATTCCACGTTCCTTGTCACGTCGGACGCCGGCACAATCCTCATCGATCCCTTTCTCGACGAATGCCCCACGGCAAGCATGAAGGCAAGGGATGTCACCTGTGACGCCATCCTCCTGACCCATGGGCACTTCGACCACATCGCGGATGCTGCGGGCATCGCGATGCGAACCGGTGCGAAGGTGTATGCGGCCTTCGAGATCGCCAACTGGCTCGAGCGGCAGGGTGTGGCGAACGTGCAGGCTATGAACTACGGAGGCACCGCGGCCGTCCCCGGTGGCACGGCCCGAATGGAGATCGCGTTTCACTCGTCGAGCCTCCCCGATGGCAGCTACGGTGGAAACCCAGCTGGCTGGCTGCTCGACCTCGAAGGCAAGCGGATCTACGTGGCCGGCGACACGGGTGTTTTCTCCGACATGGAGCGGATCGGCCGAGCCCGCGATGGCCGTGGCCTCGATCTCGCGATCGTGCCAATCGGTGATCTCTTCACGATGGGGCCCGACGAGTCGCTCGAGGCGATTCGGCTCGTGCGTCCGAAGCATGTGCTGCCCTGCCACTACGGCACATGGCCGCCCATCGCGCAAGACGCGCACGCCTGGGCCGAAGCCGTCCGCCGCGAACGCCTCGCCGAGCCACATGTTCTCGTGCCCGGCGGCACGTTCACGCTGGCGTAGAGGGGACGGCCACCTCGAACGTACGGCCCTCGCCCGCCGGCATCCGGCTGCTCGCCCTCGTTTGACAACAATCGCATAGCGGGTACCTTGACGCGCGCGTCTTGCGATGGCATGTCAACAGTGCCTCGGGGTTCTCAATGATTCGGCCGGGCTCAATCTGCCGTTCCATCATGTCTGGCGTGCCCGGGCGTGTGGCGTTTGTTGTCTCTATGTTCGCGTTTGCGACCTTCCCGCTGCCGCAGGCGGCGGCGCAGGAGTCGATCGAGGCTGCCGCCACCGGGGCCC
>CAYZHH010000057.1:0-15311 GCA_964478275.1 uncultured Candidatus Kuenenia sp. | reverse complement strand
GATCTCGGCAGGGCTCGGCGGCAGGCCCGTGAGGTCGAAGGACAGCCGTCGGATGAGCGTGACGCGGTCGGCCTCGGGGGCAGGCTCGATGCCGCGAGCAGCGAGGGCAGCGTCAACAAACCGATCAACGGGATTAATATCGGCCCCTGAGCCTGCGGGCAGAGCCGGCCGCGTGAGGGGACGATACGCCCAGTGGCCTTCGTATTCGGCCCCCGCTTCGATCCAGGCTTCGAGCGTTTTTCGCTGGTCGTCGGAGAGCGGCTTGTTCAGTGACGGCGGCGGCATGATCACGTCGGGATCAGTCGAGAGGATCCGCGTGACGAGCTCGCTTGCCGACGGGTTCCCGGGCACGACGGCCCGCGTGCCAGCGAGATCAGCGATGGCGCCCGCGCGGGTGTCGAGCCGCAGGTCGGCCTCCCGCGCGGCGGCGTCGGGCCCATGACAGGCGAAACAATGCTCCGCCAGGATCGGCCGAACGTCGCGGTCAAACGACACTTCACCGGCCCCGGCGTGAGCCACGACCAGAAGGAGGCCCACGATCCCCATCACCGAAGTCGTGAAAAACCCGCGGACTGCACCATCCATGCAACGTTCTCCGTCCGCCGTTCGTGTCAGGGCGCGGGCATCTCCCAGCACGACTCGTAGAGAAGTCCGTCGTCGGTCATCCGGAGGAGCGCGGCTCCAATCCCGAACATACCCTCCATCTCACGGGCGGTGGGGAGCAGCGCCTTGAGCGCGACGAAGGCGCTGCGGAATTCTTCGTCGATATCGTCTGCTTCCAGGCTTGCCGCCAGGTCGCGGAGCGTGCCGAGGGTGCCTGCGGTGCGGGTTGAGTCGCTCACGGCATACATCCGCGCCGGCCGCGCTGGGAGCAGCTCCGCCGCACGCTGTGGCACGTCACTTTCTCGAAGCGACGTATCACCCTGCGGTGGTGTCCGAATCGCGGCCAGTGTCTTCTCGAGCGTGCCTTCACCCAAGGCGATCACAAGGTGGCCGCGACCCACGTAGAACGCCGCTCCCCCCGGCATCCGCACCCCCTCAAAGCCCTGTTCGTCTTCGAGCTGGCCTCCAGCAAGCTGCGCGAGCCGCCCCACGAGCTTGAGATAGGGGGCATCGTCGGCCACCTGCCACACGATCGCCATTCGGTCAGCCAGCTTCACTTCGGATTCGCCATCCTTTTCGTCAGCGCGGGCGCGGGCCATCGCCTCGGCCACATTCGGCGGGAACGTGAGAAACCAGTGGCGACTGCCGAGCCCCGAGAGCACCGTCGCCACGTCGACGCCGAGCCATGCCTGCGACTGAATATCCGCCACGGAAAACATGTTGGCGACCTGCTCCCCGTCGGCCTGCTCGAGGAGCAATTGCCGAACAGCCTTATAGGCGGCGCCGAGATCGAGCGAGAGCTGCGTGAAGTCGGCCGTCTCCCGAGTGACGAACGCGGGCACTTCGGAGGCGTCGCAGGGCTGATCCAGCATCTGGAACACGCCGTGCCGCGGCGACGGCATCGTCATGGCCATCACCGATCGCCACCGGCCATCATGGAAAGACACCCGCTGCACGACTCCACCCAAATCATCAAGGCCCACTTTCGCAAGCTGGCTGCGAAGATCAGCCACGTCGTGCTCGGCGGCGGCCATGAGCACCGCGGGGGCAACGAGAGCTTCGAAAAGCGGCGTGCCGGGGAGTGTAGCTGCTGCAATGCCAGGTTCACGAAGCACGGGTGCAAGGGCCGACTCACCGCTCTCGGAGTGGGCCTCGAGGAACATGCCGAAGACTCGTCGCAGTTCTTCAGCCTCGTCGCCGCCGTCGGCTTTGTCGAGCTTGACGTTTCCTGCACCGATCAGAAGCCGACCGCCCACCACCGTGACAAGCACGTGACGCTCGCCGGTCTTTTTGAGGCGGGACTCCTTGAGGCGGGCAACGTGAGCCTCGAGCCGCGACTCAATCGCAGCCTCGTCGAGATCTTCGTCTTCGGCGTCCATCTCGAATTCTTCGACGTCGAGCTCCGTCACCGGCACCGCGAACGTCGTTACCGTGTGGCCCGCCAGTTCCAGATCGATCCGCTTCGTGCGTGGCTCCTCGTCGCTCTCCTCGGCCTGCCGCTGCATGGAGGCCAGCAGCTTCTGGGCAACCTCTTCGCCTGGCTCGACCCAGGCCAGGAGCAACGGCACCGGCGGCTGCTCCTTGCGGGCATGGGCCACGATGCCCATGCCGATCTCACCGTCGAAGAGCTTGGCGAGGTCAGCGAGCTCCAGGCCGTCTTTGCGAAGCGACTCCTCGAGGTCCTCGAGAGAATCATCTCCTTCGGTCTTGGCGGCGTCAGACAGAATCTTCCAGAGGCTCTCGAGCCGCTCAGGCCGCAGCGCCACGCTCCCGAATTTCGTTTGCTTCTGGAGCGTCTCCCAAAACGCGCGGGCTCCCGGCACCCGCACCATGACAGCCGTATCGGCAGGGAGGCACTCCCACGAGGGTCGCAGGTCCGCCGCGGCAGCCACGGTCGCCACCATGCCCACGGCCACACACACGATCGCTGACCGAAGACCCATGAAAGAACTCTCCTGGAAGTGTTGATCCCGCACGCCCACGGCCGACTACTTGGCCGCCGGGGCATCCTCTGCCCGCTTCATCTGATACGGCGGCGGCAGATAGGTCACGCCGTTTTGGGGCTGTGTCTCGTCGAAAAGATACGTATCGCGGTTGATGAGAAAGTCGATGAGGTCAGACGACGGGATGCCGAACGCGAGCCCATCGAACACCGACGCTCCCGCACAGGCCACCGCCACCACCTCGCCACGGGCGTTGAAAATCGGCCCGCCGCTATTGCCAGGGTTGATCGCTGCATCGGTCTGGATGAGCCGCACGGTGTCGATCGTGCGCGTCGTGCTGGACACGATGCCCTGCGTCACGCTTCGCTCCATGCCGAGCGGATTACCGATCGCGAAGACCATGTCGCCCACGCGGAGATCGTTGCGATCATTGAGGACAACCGGCTCGGGAAGCCTGCCATCCACCTCGTCGGCGTCGATCTGGAGGATCGCGAGATCCCGCAGCGGCTGGAGCGCGATGATCTTCACCTTGCGAAACTCGATCTTTTCAAAGCCGGCGGCCTGGCCATTCGCAGCCGGTTTCTTGGCGGCCGTGCCGGCGGCCACCTTCTCGACAACCGCGCGGAACATCGTCACGCGAAGCTGGGTCTGCTTCTCGACGACGTGATAATTCGTCACCAGGTGCCCCTCCCGGCTCACGAGAAATCCCGTGCCAAGGCCGCCCGGGGTGCGGACCATCACCACTGCCTCGCCAAACCGCCGCACGAGCGCCGGCACTTCACGGGCTTCGAGCCGAGCTGTCCGAAAGAGCCCGCGATCAACACTCGCCCGCGAGGCCTCACCGGCTGCGTCATCCTCACGGCTGACGTCGAGCAGCCGCTTGGCCGGAATCTGGAGCACGTCATGACCGAGGTCGAGCACGACGCCTTCCTCCGACTGCCGCAGCAGCGGGGCCGTCACGCGACCGCCTCCGACGAGCGTGACCGTCACCATGTCGCCAGCCGAAACCACGGCACATGCGGCCAGCGCCGGCACGAGCCACGCCAGGCTGGAAAATCGATTGGATCGCTTCATGGGGTCTCCTTGGCAGACGTTGACGACGTGGCGGCGGTCTTGTCGGCAGGCGGCTCGGAGGCCGTGGCATCACGTCCCATATAGATCAGAAGCCGATCCTGGCTCACCAGGACAAGGTCGCGAACGCCGTCGCCGTCGGCATCGAGGCCAACCGCTCGCCGCGGCTCAGAGACCATCTCGGAAGACTCTCCTCCATCATAGGGATACTTCCGGTCGTCAAACACCCGCCAGGTGACCGACCGCTCGAGCGAGGCCGGCTTGCCTTCGCCGCCTGGCCGACGCAGCATCGCCGTCAACTGATGCCGGCGGTCGTCGCAGAGCAGAAGGTCGTCGCCGCCGTCGCCGTCAACATCGGTGGTGAGCACGCGATGGATGGTCGACTCACGCACACCGCTGCGGCGGCCCACGCGGCCATCAATGCTCTCGACGAGTTGAAGCTCAAGGACGTCGCCGCGGGAGAGCCGCACAATCCGCTCCTGGTCCACGAGCACCACGCCGAGCAACGGATCGCCTTCGAGCGACGTGCCCGTCGGGGGCTTGATGGTCTCCACGGTCCGCATGACGCCCGCCTCATCGGCCGCGAGCCGGTGGAGGAAGTCGCCCCCCTTCTCGAGCGCCCACGCCTCGCGCGGGGTGCCTGGAATCGGCAGGAACGACACGAGCTTCTGCCCTTCGCCCAGCATGACCTGGTCTACGGGATGGAGGTCGTCGCCGAGCCACTGGAGCACGCCGTCGGTGATCCTGCTTTGGCGGCGGACGCCATCCACATCAAGGAGGCGGTATTCGTCGAGATTGGCCTTCGCCAGAAGAGCGGGCGACGTGATGACCGTCTTGCCATCGGCGAGCCGCGCGACCTTGCCGGCGGGCGCATAGGCGTCCTGCACGAGGAGCGTGTCGTCGCCGAGCCAGACCACCTTGTCCACCTTCGCACCGAGGCCCGTGAAGCGGGTGCGCTTGGGCTCGGCGGCGTCCGGCGGCCAGACAAAGAGATCCACGTCTTCGCCGACTCGCTGGGCCCACCATGTGACCGGGCCCACGGTGTCGAGCGCGAGAATCTTTCGGTCCTTCCCCTCCTGCACCCAGGGCTGTGGATACGTGAGCCTGCCGTTCTCCCAGCGGCTCTTGTGCAGATCGGCTGCGTCTTTGGACCACAGGAGGAGAAGCCCCTCGCCCGAATCCGCCCGCGGTGCGACCACCGCCTTGATGCCGCTCACGGCCGGGAATGTCTGTTCGCTCGACCAGCCGGATGGCAAGAGGCGGTGGACTCGTAGCCTGGGCTGCGTGGAATCGGCTGCCACGATCGCCGGCTCGCCGTCGAGCATCACGCCGCACCAGCCGCGACGGGCTGACGACGATCCCATCGGCAGAGCATCCTGCCGACCCACATCCGAAGCAGCCCCGCGCATGAGGCGATACTGCCTGAGCACGCCTTTGTCGCTTCCACCGAGCAGGAAAAACTCGGCCTGGCCGCGCGGGCCGGAGGCTAATGCGAAGGCATCGACCGGGCGGTCGTGGAGCGTTTGGGCGGGGAGCAAACTGCCGTCGGCCGCACACGGGTGCCAGCGGACCACCTGCCGCGACACATTGGACCACTCGACCAGATCATCGCGGCCATCGCCATCGACATCGGCAAGCGCGAGGTCGAGCCGTCCCCGCACTTCGCGGGGCGCGAGCCACTCAGCCCGCGCTCCTTTCTCGAGCCGCAAGCGCTGAATCCCCTCGTCGAAGCTCACGAGCAGGTCGTGGCCACCGCCGGGCAGGTCGCGCACCAAAAGCAGGCCGCCGCGGCTCGACGGAGACCCAGCGAGGAGATTCCACTCACCGGTCTTCTTCCATGCGCCGCGGGCGTCGATTCCCACTTCCGGGTTCCGCTTATAGATAGCTATGCGATTGGAGGGGCTTGTGAGGACGAGCACCTCGGGGCGTTTGTCGCCGTCGGTGTCGTGAGGAAGCGCATCCAGCGGCATCTCATCGATGACGATCTCGCCGCGGACCCACTCCGGCGCCAGCGGCAGTTCATTGGGCCGATCGGGGTCGGCCACGTCTTCACGGGTGCGCGAAGCCGGATCGAGCCATCGATAGAGGTCGATTCGGGCCTGCCGAGGATTGACGACGACGATGTCGTCGCGACCGTCCCCTTCGAGGTCGGCGACCGAAAGCCGCTCGGCCCGGCCGTCGAGCGAAATGACCCGCATCCCCTGCCAGCCATCAAAGGCCTGGGACGTGGCTGGTGCCACATAGAAGACCATGCCCCAAAGCACGATGCCGAGGCAGCGACAAAAAGAGGAATTCATCATGCCCCCGAGAATACTTTGCCACCGCCCGCCAAGCCACGCCCCCCAAAAAAGGCCCTCGCGGTCAGCGCGGGGACTGCGGGTCGTCGGGCTACCCAGCGCTGAATATCAGGCTGGACGGCCTGCCACCCGCAGCCCCACGGCTGGCGCCGTGGGCTTTTATTGGCCGAGGCGCTGCCGGCCCAGCCTCTCGCGCCTTCGCCGCTCGAACTCGATCCAGGCGCCGTGGGCTTTTATTGGCCGAGGCGCCGCCGGCCCTGTCACAACTCGGGCACGAGGGAACCAGCGGCGGCGCGGAGCTTGTCGAGCGCCTTGGCCTCTATCTGGCGCACCCGCTCCTTGGTCACGCCCAGGGCAGAGCCGACCTCTTTCAAGGTCTGCGGCTCGTGGCCGGGGTTGAGGCCGTAGCGGCGGATGATGATCGTCTGCTCTCGCGTGTCGAGCCGGTCAAGAAACTGCTCCACCTGCGCGAGTCGATCCTTCGCGGCGGTCCGCTGCTGCGCCTCGTCCTCGCCGCGATCGGCCGCGGCGTAGAGAAGATCCATGTCGGCCGGGCGGAAACGATCGCGTCGCTTGTGCTCGTCGGGGATCGTGCGGGCGTAGTTCTTCATGATCGCCCACGAGGCGTAGGTGCTGAACTTGTTGCCTCGGGCATAGTCGAACTTCTCGACCGCACGAATCAGCGACATGTTTCCATCGCTCACGAGATCGAAGAAGCTGTCGGTCGCCGACACCCGCTTCTTCGCGATCGAGACCACGAGCCGGAGGTTCGCTCGCACGATCCGGTTCTTGATGTCCACGATCTCTCCGTAGAGCTTCTCAACCTGATCCATGAGCCGGGCCGAAGGCCGCTCGGGATCGAGCTGGTCGCGGAGATTGCAGGCCTTGTACTTGAGGTAGTTGAACTTCCTGAAGAGCCACACCTCCTGCTCGCGGGTCAGCAGTTGCACTTCATAGAGGCTGCCGAGATACGCCGGGAGACCGGCCGGACAACGCACCCGCTTGGCTGGCTCATGGGCCCCGGGGTACGGCTCATTGACCACCTTCTCGGCGCTCGAGCGCGGGAAGAGGGCATTGGCCATGAAGTCGAGCGGCAACTGCCGAACATGCTCGGCCCGCTGCGACAGGATCACACGGTAGATGCTCGCCTTCGACCGATGGTAGCGACGAGCGATCGACTCCACTGGCTCACCCCGCAGGTGATGCTGGTAGATCCGAGTGCAGGTCTCGGGCCGCAGCCGGCCGTCATCCACACCGAAGACGGCCATGAGCGGATGCTCCTGGTCGAATCGCTTGATCGTGTAGCGGATGGTCTCAACGCTTCGGTCGAGCCGCTTCGCGATCCGACGGTGAACATCGGCCGGGCTCGCGCCGGCAGTGGACAGTCGTCGGGACCAGGCGATGATGCGATCATGCTCCTCGGTCGAGAGCTGGCTGAAACGCCGGCCCCGCTCGATCCGCGAGCTGTTGGCGCGGATGAACCGATCCACGGTGCTCGCGAGGAATCCCACCCGGCGGCGTCCGTCGACGGTATACCGCTGGGCGACCAGGCCGTGCTCGCGCCACCGCGAGATCGTCTTGGTGGAGACGCTGAACCGACGAGCAAGCTCCTCGAGGGTGAGCACCTGCTCGTCCGAGGAAACGTTCTCGGTGGGATTCATGCCATCCATGAAGAGACGCAAAAAACCGCTGGTATCGGAACGCATAAAAGTCCCTCTAGCCGGCGATCCATGCCGGCAGTTGCCGGGAAGCCATCCAAACAAGCGCCCCTGACGCGCCCGCCCGGCTGTTCTTCCCGAAGCCTTCGACCAACTGTCCTGTCCACGCGTCCGGAGCCATCCTGGCCCGTGTCGTTCCGGTGTTGTGGACGTCAGAGTTATACGGCCGAGTCTGAGAAAGGGTTCGCGACACTTTGGCAAACTTGAGATTTTTTTTTGAAAACGGAACAGCCGGACCTATTTTTCCCGAGAAATCCTCAATAAAAAGGGTTGGCGGATGATCCGTAGGCATTCGCGGAGCGATGGACCGTCCTTCTCACCGTAGATCGCACAAGTCCCCATTTTTGATCGAATTACAGCCTAATCATGAAAACAGACACTTAGTACATAAGCAGTGCTTATGAGGACACTTGGGGGCGGCTGCGGCACCCTGGGGCTCGCCATTGAAAAACCGTCGGCACCTGGGGTCTCCCGCCGAAACCAACGGGGTGCGTCCCGATCCTCGCCAGCCCCATCGAGCCATGCCCCACCTCACCGCTGCCACCTGCCTCGTCGTTGTCGCTCTCGCTGGCTCCCTCGCCGCCGAGAACTCCCCGCCTCCTGCTCGCGTCGAGATCAGTCTCTCGGTCAGCGGAGAGATCTTTGCTCCAAGCGGCGAGGGCTCGCAGCCGCTGCGGGAGCCGATCGACGTGACGGCGGCTTTTGATTTTGTCGAGGCGGCTGGCGACGCAGGCTCGGGCACGGCAAGTCGCCGCTACCGTCGGGCCACTGCAGTTGTCCGCGTCGGCAATCGTTCCGACCGCATCACCCTCGCGGCAGATGCCCGCGACGTGATCGTCGAGCTCGTTGGCACGACGCCCACTCCGAGCCTGGCCGCGAGCTTTCTTTCGCGGCAGGAGGCCGAGCTGCTCGACGTCCCGTGTGATCCAATCCTGGTTCCGCGACTCATGCCAGAGGGAGCGGTGGCGAAGGGCGACCCATGGAAGGTTGCGACAGACGCCGTCGCCGGGCTCCTGGCGATCGACACGGTCTCGGAAGGCGGCATCGAGGTCGCCCTCATCGAGGCCAACGAAGGAACGGCGACGCTCGAGCTTACTGGCACGGTCACCGGCGCAGTTGATGGCGTGGCTACCCGGATCACCGTGAAGGGCACGGCCCGGGCTGCCTGCTCGGCTGCCGACACCCCCGATACATGGCGGATCGCCGGGCCGATTGATCGGCTCGACGTGACGCTCGCGGAGCACCGCGAAGCAAGCTGGGTGGCCCCCGGGCTCGATGTGGAGGCCACGCTCACGATGAGCCGCTCCGCCCCGCTTGACGACGACAAGCACAGGCTCGATCCACCTGCCGCGGGCCGCCCAAATGGACATGGACGCGCGGGCACGGTGTGGCACCGCCACCCGAATGGCCGTTACACGCTCGTCCTTGACCGTCGCTGGCGGGTGGTGGAAGACGGCCCGGAGGGGCTCGTGATGCGGCTCGTTGACCGGGGGGCGCTCATCGCCCAGTGTTCGATCCTTCCGCTCCCGCGGTCAGCTCCCGATGCCGCACCCACCGTTGAGCAGGTCAGTCACGATGTCGAGGCCTCGCTTGCCGATCAGTTTGGTCATATCGCCGTGGCCGACGAGACGACCCGCGACGACGGCACGCGCGTCGTTCGGGTGATGGCCGAAGGCTCGGCCGAGGAGCGGCCGTTCCGCTGGATTCACCATCTTCTGGCCGATCCGGCCGGGCACCGTTCGGCCGTCACCTTCATGCTCGAGCCGCCGCTCGAAGAGCGGTTTGGCGGGGCCGACCACGAGCTGGTCGCCGGCCTGGTCCTGCTTGCCGATCCCGTCCCCGGGGAGCCGCAGAAGGCCGCCGACGCCCGGCCGGCCAGGCGAGCTGAAAAACCGGCCTCTGGGCGAGGAACGCCTTGACGTTCGGCCCGTTGGCAGCGACACTCCCTAGTCTGCGGCCAGGAGGTTTTGTCGCGGTGGAATGCATGTTCTGCCGTTGGAGAATCTGCCCGCGCCGTCTCCAAAATGAAAGAGGTCCGCCGACCCGAGGTGCGAAGAGTGCTCCTTCCCCCGGCCTGCGGATCCAAGATCCGCGGCCTGGAGGCGTAAAGCCATCGAGAAGCAGCATCGCATCAACGACCAGATCCGGATCACGCCGATCCGCGTGATCGGAGCCGACGGCAGTCAGTTGGGAATCATTTCCACTGACGAAGCCATGTCGCTTGCACGCAGCGGCGGTCTTGATCTAGTGGAGGTGGCGCCAAATGAAAAGCCGCCTGTCTGCCGAATCATGGACTTCGGCAAGTTCAAGTACCAACAGAAAAAGAAACACCACAAGGTCCACGTTCACCATACAAGGATCAAGGAGATCCGGCTTCGCCCAAAGACGGGCGACCACGACATTGATTTCAAGGTCGCCCAGGCCCGCAGCTTTCTCACTCACAAAGATAAGGTCGTTGTCTCGGTCGTCTTCCGCGGCCGCGAGATGGCCCACATCGAAGAGGGGCAGCGGGTGATGAAGGCGATCGTCGCCAAGCTCGAGGACATCGGAAAGATCGAAGCGACCCCGCAGCAGCAAGGCCGCCGGCTCACCTGCACCGTCGCACCCAAGGCATAACCCCCCACGCCCCCAACCAAGGAGTCACACCATGCCCAAGCAGAAAACCCACAAGGGTACGAAGAAGCGTTTCCGGCTCACGGCCACGGGCAAGGTGAAGCACCGCCGTGCTGGCACAAGCCATCTTCAGGTCCGCGTGTCGAGCAAGCGGAAGCGAAACCTGCGTGGCACCGGCGTCCTCGCGAAGGCCGACACGCAGCGCATCGCGATCGCTCTCGGCAAGTATTCGTACTGAGCCCAGCCCCTCGCGGCTCCGCTTCATGGCAGCCCCTCGCGGCTCCGCTTCATGGAAGCCCCTCGCGACAGCGAGGGGGCCGCGGGGCGTTGAGCGAGCCCGCTCACGATAGCAGCCGCCGCAGCCGCATCGGCCTTCCACCCGCCGCCCCCCGCCTATCGACAGGGGCTCCAATTTCGCTGACAGCTTCCCGTAGGAAGCCGCTGTTCGCGACCTGGCGTAACACTTCGGCGGAAACTGCGCCTGGAGGGGTGGAGGCTGGCGAAACGCTGGCCCAAGACGGTCGGGGGCCCGTCTTAAAACCAAGGAGCTCATGCCATGTTTCGTCGCACACCCATGCACCGCCGTCCCCAGTCCACCACGCTCTCCTTCCAGCCACTCGAGCCGCGGCTCCCGATGGCTGGCGACATGTCCTTCACGTTCGCGTCGAGCGGCCCAGTGATCGACGGCGACCAAGCGGCTGGCGAAGTAGCGAAGTTGAACGAGAGTGTTTTCGTCGCCCCATCGCTCGGGACGGTGAAGGCCATCGGCATCGATTACGCCGGTGAGCATGTGACACGGCTCGCCGCGATGGAAAAGGTGCTTGAAGCGGCCCTCGCCATGAAAGAAGCCGAACAGGCTGGCCTCAGCCTCGACGTCGCCAAGCAGAGCAAGCTCGTTGACCCCGCAACGGGCGATGTGCTCTCGGCTGGTAGTGGCTCGGCCACGGCATTCGACCCCGCACTTCCTGGCCGAGGTGACAGCGATCCACTCGGAAGCGGCATGCGCAGCAGCGTTTCCGATCCTGCTACCGGAAAGCCGCTTCTGGGCGGCAGTGATTCCGGCGGCGCGGCTGGCCCATCGCCGTCGGACATGGTGGCGGCGGGGCGAGCTGGCAAGGGCAGAGCGATGGATGACAGCAACGTCGTGACCGACAAGACGGTCATCGTCGCCGCGATAACGTTCGCGGAGGCCACCAAGCTGGCTACAGAGCCCGGTGGCTCCACATGGACGACCGCCGATGGCAACGTCAGGAACATTCAGGCTGGAATAACAGAAGACGGCACGCCGTACGTTTGGCTCAGCGAAAAGCGACCTGATGGAACGTCCGCGAACGTGATTTATTACAAGGGCGGTTCCATCTTCGGGGAAAGCCTCGACAAGCCTCGGCCCGACGATGACGGCGGCACGCCTCCGAGGCAGCTCACCGAGCAAGAAAAGCAGCAGATCATGGCGGAACTGCGGGGCTCGTTCGGCCCTGCCGGCCAGCCGCGAGACGACTACGATCCGGCGCAGCCCCGCGGAGGCGCTGGCGAAGTGCTCACCTATCTCGACCGCGCCGGGCAGCCTCGACCTGATGATGATGGACAAGGCGGTGGCGGCGCCACGGGTGGCCCGGTGCTTACCGATCTCGGCCTCGCGGGCCAGCCTGTCGGCGACGACCCGAACTTCGGCGTCCTCGCACCGCGGTTTGGTGGCCCCCAACCGCTCAACGGCGGCTTCGGTGGCGTCGTCCTCGACGCGAACAAGGTCGTCGTGGGCTCGCACCTCGACGGCGACGGTCGCTTCGACGGCCACTTGCGATGAGCATGGCAGAACAGATCGCGATGTGGCCTTGGCGAGCGAAGGCTTCGAGCGCCAAGGCCGCCGCGACTTGCCCACCTCATAGCGTCGATTTGCTCCGGCTGGAAATGTGTGTCATGCTCACCAGGTGCCTCGCTCCAGTCGGACTCTTCGGACGGTTTGGACTAGAAAAATGCCGTGGTTCAGTCGTGCCATCTCAGCCCTGCCGGCGGGGACGTGTCGACTGTCTGGCGAGCAGCTCGAGCCACGGCTCGCGTTATCCAATGTGCCCGTGCTTTTCGTGCCCGGCCAACCTGCGTCGCTCCCGCGGGACGTTCTCAATGACCTCAATGCGGGCCGGTTCGTCCAGGCCGGAATCGACCTCAACAGGTTTTTCACCCACCTCGGCACCCGTCCGGAGGCCCTGACGACCGAGTTTGACGTCAAGCCTCTTGGCATCACGTCGCCCTCCAACCCGCTCATCAAGGCTCTGCGCGACGTGGGTTACCAAGACGGCGTGGATCTATTCGCCGCCGTCCACGACTGGCGGATGCCGATCGCCCCTGCCGACGGCACCGACGACGGCTTTCTGGCCAACGTCACTGCCGCCCTCATGACCAACGGCCGCTTCGACTACGGCGTCAGCTATCTGGGGTACTGGCTCAAAAAGGCCGAGGCCGCGTGGCACGCTGATCCGACGAACACGGGACCGTTTCCTGGCGTCGACGTCATCTCGCACAGCGAAGGCAATCTGCTGGTCCGGGCATACGTCAGTAGTGCCGCCTACCTCGATCCGTCGATGCCGAAGATCAATACCTGGGTGGCTGCTGCCCCGCCGTTCCAGGGGGTCTCGGGCATCTACAACTTGCTCACGAACAACTTCGCCAACCCCTTGGGGAGCGACGTGCTCAATGGCGCCCTCTACCCGTTCGTGGAAGTGCCGTACATCCAGGTGGCGAGCTTCGGCGGCACGATCTACGGCCCCGACGGCGGTGCCGCCATCACGCGGGCCTCGATCAACAACCCGCTGACCGGCAAGCCAGACCCGTACCGCTTCATGGAGCAATACATCCCGTCGCTCTGGTCCGAGAATGCGACCTACGCCTTCCTCGATGGCCACACGGTGAATGCCGACCCACGGTATCGCAACGCTCTCATGCTCGACCTCAACTGGACGCCGTCTGGCGACGTGTCCACGGAGTTTGTCAGTGATCTCGGCAGCTTCGCCGTGGTGTACGGCACCAAGAACACCACGCTCACGTACGCCGTCACCCAGCCGGCGGCTTTCATCAAGCCCGTGCTTCCTCTCGTTGCCAACGTGCAGGACATCGTCGGCGTCTTCAACTACAAGCCGTGGGTCAAAGATGTGAGCGTGGCATCCAACGGCGACGGCTTGATCCCCGTGGTTTCGGCGGTGCCACCCTCGTTCGTCGGAAACAGCGACATTCGTCTGCTGCCCCAGACATACAACGTCCACGGCCAGCCCGTCGACCACAACGACACGATCAGCGACCCGAAGAGCGTCCAAGCCATCCTGGGTGAGTTGGGCTATGTCATTGGGCTCTCGACGATCACCGCCAAGTCGAACGCGAAGTCGAACGCGTCGCCGGCCGCTTCTAAGGCCGGAGGTTTGTCGATAAAAATGCCCGTTGCCTGGCCGACAGGCGTCAAAGGACGTTCTGACCTCTCGATTCCGTTCGGGTTTCTCTCGACGACACAACCCTCGAAGCCCCTGGCTATCGTCGTGCCCGGTGTGCTGGGCTCTGTGCCTCGGCCCACGGCCATGCAGGTGGCCCAGCTGTTCGCCGCCTTCGCTGGCCCTGTCTCAACCACGTCGCTCTTCCCGCCGGGTGCCAAACCCCGCCGGTAGGGATGGCTCGCTGAAGTGAGACATCGTGGACGCGGTTACGAGGCTGGGCGTGATCAATATCCTGGACTCGTTTCTTTCTCGAGCCCATGAATCACGGCAACCGTGTCGTATGCGCATTGTGAGCTATCCGTGAACAAGGCCGCCGCCGGAATCTCCGGCGGCGGCCTCGATTTTTGATACTGGACGCGGGGGTGGAAATCACCCCCGCCCACGGAAAATCACTCCGGCAGGATGACCGCGTCGATCACGTGGATCACGCCGTTCCCGCACAGGATGTCGGTCTTTACGACCTTTGCCCCGTCGATCATCACGGTGCCGCCGTCAACTTTGACCTTGACCGACTTGCCCTGAACCGTCTTGGCCTCGGTGAGCTTGACCACGTCGGCGGCCATCACCTTCCCCGGCACCACATGATACGTGAGGATCGCGACGAGCTTGTCCTTGTTCTCGGGCTTGAGCAGCGTCTCAACCGTACCTGCGGGCAGCTTGGCGAACGCCGCATCGGTCGGGGCAAACACCGTAAATGGCCCCTCGCCTTTGAGCGTTTCGACGAGCCCGGCCGCTTTGACCGCCGCGACAAGCGTGCCAAAATCGCCGGCGCCGACAGCGGTGTCAACGATGTCCTTGGCTTCGGCGTTGTAGGCCACGGTCGTCACATGGGCTGCGGCCGCTTCCTTGGCAAGCCGATGCTTCTTCGCGATCGGGCACTCGTCTGCCATGGAGAAGCTGCCCGATACCGCGACCGCGAGCCCGGCGATTGCCGTCGTCATCATTCTGGAAATCCGCATAAGACACCTCATTTGGGTAAGCCGCAGAAGCGACCCGTATAAAACCTCTTCGCCGGCGGACCATCCACCGACGTCGTCACAAGTGACTTCCGCATCGTAGGCGGCTCCTCGCGCGTGACCACCCACGACCGCATTTGGATTGAATGAGTGCCCCGCTCGCCAATCAGGCGCGGAGGGACGCGCCGCACTGGTCGGTGCAGGCGGTGATGATGCGAGCGACGATTGCGCCGGCTTCGTCGCCCGTGAGCGTGCCGGTGGGGCTTCGCAGCGAGAGCGATACGACGAGGCTTTTCTTATTGGCACCGAGACGGTCGGCGTCTCGCCAGATGTCGGCGATCGTGCAGCGTTCGAGCAGGTCGCCCGCGGCACCACGGATGGCCGCTTCCACCTTCGCCCACGGGAGCCCCTCATCAATGACGAGATTGATGTCCCGCGCGACCGCTGGGAAATCGCCGTGACGCACAAGCTTCCGCTCACGGTCAATCGCCCATTCGAGACGATCGAGCCGCAACTCAACGGCTGCCACCGGGCAGGGCAGGGAAAATTTCTCGAGCACCGCCGGGGCGATTTCGCCGACGAGGCCTACTCGTGCGGGGCCTTGGCCGGGCCGCGAGAGCAGAATCTCTGT
>CAYZHH010000056.1:0-15526 GCA_964478275.1 uncultured Candidatus Kuenenia sp. | reverse complement strand
TGGATGGGTTGGCGACTTGATCGGCATCAAGGCAGCGACTCCGGGCAAGGCGATTGATCCGGCGCATAAATCGAAGGTGAGCGTGACGGTTGGGCAAATGTCAACCGACGTGGCTATGCCTGCGGGCGCCGATGCCGCTGGTGTGGCCGCCGGTCGCTGGGCTGCCGTAGCCGATGCTGCTGTAGCAACGGTCTACCCTGTCGCAACGGGTGCCCCCCAGACGCTCTGGGACGAAGGCTACAACACCAATTACGTGTCGACGTGGCATTTCAGCCGTGCCGACCCGGTGGTTATTGCTGGTGCCGCCATTGCCGCGCCAGGCGATGGGTATGTTCCAGGCGATCTCGGGCTTGCGAGTGCTGATGGACCGCTTTCCGAGAACATCATCTCGACCAAGGGAGGTACCTCGGCTGCCAAGATTGCGCTCTTGTCAACTGGCCGTTCAATTTCGCCTGTCACGACCGCACTTACGCTGAATACTTTTGCGGGCCGAACGATCGGAAAAGTGAATGATCCGTACGCCGAATCCATGACGGGAGGCATGACGGTTGCTTCCAACGCGGTGGTGAACTTGGGCGGAGCTGTGGGAACTGCTTTTGTCCACGACATGACGTCGGTTGACCCGTTCCATCAGCCGAAGTCAGCGGACGGGTCGGGTGGATTTGCACCCACGCTTTTTGCCGACCTGCACGCCGCCAAAGTGTTCGACAAGGTTGACGACGCAGCTCCGTTGGTAAAAGGGGATGGTTACCTCGGAAGCAAAGACGGAGCGACCATCAGCGACGAGGGATATACAGAGGTTTCTGAGCAGATCTGGGTCCGGCGGCTCCGGATTCCGGTTGGTTACACGAACTGAGAACGATCATCGCCTCAGTCACCTGATGGCATGATTTTCGAAGCGGCCACCCCTCGGGGTGGCCGCTTTTTTTGTGCCCTCGCCTCACCCAACGCGTGAACGGTTCCCATAGAAGCCCCTCACGATAGTGAGGGGGCGGCGGGCTGTTGGGCGAGCCTGTCTGCAATTGCCAACGGGCCGGCGTTCCACCCGCAGCCCCACGGCTGGCGCCGTGGGCTTCTATTCGGACGAGGCCATCGGATGGACTCCACACGTCGGGACGTGACCCTCCGTTGGAATCACTCGCGATCAGCCAACGTCCCGGCTTTGAAACAAGGCCACGGCGAGGCCCAAGAGGGCGACGACCATCGAGCCGGCATACAGCGTGACAAAGCCCATGTGCGACAAGGAGATGGCGTTGCCTTGGGTGAGGGCATCGGCCGTCCAGAAGAACTGCATGTTTGGGATGCCGGCGTACAACGGCCAGGCGAGCCAGCGGGCCCAGCCTGGGGCGGGCGTTGCTCCGGTCACGAGCGAACCAAGGAAATACTCGCTCACAAGACCGGCCAGAAGGACGAAGGCACAGGTCATGAGCGTCATGACATTGCCGAGTCGCGTCGATGCTGCGATGGCCACGGCCGCCAGGACGAGGGCAGCCTCGAGAACGAGCGCGACCGCAATCATCAACTGCGGATCGAAGTCCACCAAGGGGTTTTGGAACTGCCAGTCTCGATCCACACACGAGACGATCGCCACCGCCGCGGTGGCCGTCACGGCCTGAACAATGGCGAATGTGCTGCCAAACGGGCGGCCCCGGAGGTAGTTTGCCGCCGCCGCAATGGCGACGGCGCCGGCGACCGCCAGCAAGCCGAAGACGATCACAGGGGCATCGGCGCCGGTGACGTCTTGATCACTCGATGGCACCCGGTGCCGCACTGTGAGGAGAAAAACGGCGGCGAGCGACCAGAGACCCACCGTCAGGGCCGCAGCAACCCCCAAATATTTTCCGATGACAAGGGAGGGGCGAGGTAGCGGTTTGCTGACGACCGTCAGGACCGTTCGGTTCTCGATCTCGCGCGTGAGCACGGTGGTGGCCGTCGAGGCAGCCAGGAGCAGGCCGCCGAGGAGAAGCGTGCTGAGGCCGAGATCGACCAGGATCTTGTTGTCGTCCTCGAATGTGAATGCGGCAAGGTTGACGTTCAGCACGAGTGCCAGCATGCCGACGAGGATGAGGACCGCGAATACCGGCTGGCGAATCGACTCGAGGAAGGCGTGGCGGGCGATGGTGAGCATGGCAGGGTGTCCAGGTGCGGTGTCACCACGGTACACTCGATGAACGCGAGAAACCAAATCCATGGAAGCATCGGTGGAAGCATCGGTCCAAATACCACCAGGCACCCGGGGGGATCCCGCCGATCCGCGGCCCGTTGATGTGGCGTGCGCCGGTGTCTCGAAGTGGTTTCGAGACTTTTGGATGCGGCCCCGCGTGCGGGCTGTCGAGTCGCTCGATCTCGAGATTCGCCGCGGTGAAATCCATGGGCTGCTCGGCCCGAACGGTTCCGGGAAAAGCACGACGATCAAGATGATCCTGGGGCTGGTCACGCCGACTCGGGGCCGCATCGCCGTGCTCGGCCGCCGCCCTCGTGACGTGGCCACCAAGCGGTATATCGGCTATCTCCCCGAGGAGAGCTACCTCCATGGCTTTCTCTCAGCACGGGAGACGCTCGACTTCTACGGCCGGCTGTTTCGACTTCCGGCAAGGATTCGCGGCGAACGGATCGATCGTCTGCTCGCGATGGTCGGCCTCGACGCGGTCGGCGATCGGCCCGTGCGGGAGTTTTCCAAAGGCATGCAGCGGCGGGTGGGGCTGGCCCAGAGTCTCATCAACGACCCCCAGCTCCTGATTCTCGATGAGCCGACCAGCGGGATGGACCCGGTCGGCGCCTGGCAGATCCGCGATCTCATCCGTGAGCTCGGGGCTCGGGGCAAAACAATCCTCCTCTGTACACACCAGTTGTCGGATGTCGAGGATCTCTGCGATCGGATCTCCATCATGTTTGGCGGACGGATCAGGTCCCAAGGGACATGCGACGAGCTGCTCGCGGGTGAATCGGCCTCCCTGATCCGAACCCCTCCGCTCGACCCCGTAGTCGAGGGGGAGGTGCGAGAGGTTCTCGCCCGGCATGGAATCCAGCCCGTGGTGATGGAACGGCCCCGACGGAAGCTCGAAACACTCTTTCTCGAGGTTGTGGAACAGGCGCGTGCCGAAGGTCTGACAACGAGCGGCGCCAAGAGTGGTGGGGCCGTTCCGACGTTCCTCCGAAGTGATGGCGGGAAAGGTCAGCCGGATGATTCGTCGTCGCCGGCAGTCGTCAACACGGCCCTGCTCGATAGCCTTGTGCGGAATCCGTCCGATGCCAACGGATCGTAACCGCCGCCGCATCCCTCGGCGAATGTGGCTTCAGGCCGCGGCTGTCGTCGTGCTCGCCAGCGTTGGGCTTGTCGCCCTTTTTGGCTCACCGGTGGCCCGCGCTGCTGCTCTCGGTGGCATCGCTATGGCAGGGGGGTATGGGGTGGGCCTGACGGCGCTCCGCCGCCTCCTCGCGGTGCCTCACGGGATCACCAGCACGGCTCGGGCCGTGCTGGATGAGGCGATTCGAATGCGATCGACGCTCGTGCTCCTCATGCTCCTCGTGGCGTGCGTGCCGATCCTTCCGCTCCTGCTCGATCCTGCGGAGCGGCTCACGTATCGGGTTCAGTTCCTCGTCATGTGGAACCTCGGTGGAGCCTCCCTCATCCTGAGTCTTCTGACGATTTTTCTGGCCTGCGGGAGCATCTGTGGCGATATCACGTCGGGCCGGATTCACATGAGCCTGACCAAGCCACTCGATCGCCAGGAGTATCTCGTCGGCAAGTGGCTTGGGATCGTTCTCTACAACCTGCTGTTGGTCGCACTCGTTGGCATCGGTTCCTACACGCTGATTCGCATGCTTGCTGCCGGGCCGGCAGCCGACCAGGCAGACCGTGACGCCGTGGAACGGCAGGTGCTCGTCGCCCGGCGGGCCGTGTCTCCGACGCGGGACGATCCGGAGGCCTACGCTGCCGCCGTGAACTCTGCGATCGAGCAGCGAGAGAAGGACGACTCCGAGGGCTTTGCCGCTGACCACGCGGGTGCGCGTAGGCGGATCCGTCGAGAGTTCGACCGAGAGTGGCTCACGGTGACGTCCGACATGGTATCGACCTATGTCTTCCGCGATTTGCGAACCAAGGGAAACACCTCGGCCGATGTCCAGCTCCAGATGAACCCGCGGGCCCTCAATGTGGACATCGATTTTTCCGACGTCTCGTTTGCGATGTGGTTCAACGATCGCCCCTGGCCGGTGCGTGATGGAGAGGCAGTCGCGCAGATCATCCCGAGCCAGGCACGGCACGTTTTCGACCTTCCTGCGTCAATCGTCTCGGAATCGGATGACCTGCGGCTTCGGATTGCCAACAGAAACTTGGTTCCCGCAGGGGAGACGCGGGCGACGTCCATCACGTTTCCCCCCGGCGATGGTCTTCAGGTTTTGGTCCGAACGGGTGGCTTCGAATCCAACTTCCTGCGGTGCTTGATGATCATGTGGTTCAAGCTGGCCGTGGTCGCCGCTGTCAGCGTGGCGGCGGGTGCGATGTTTGAATTCCCGTCCGCCGTGCTGGCGGCCCTCGTGATCTACGCGGCCTCGCTCGGAAGCGACTTCTTTCGTGATGCCCTCGGGATCTACAACGTCGCTTCGGAAACCGCCTGGGGCCAGGTCGCAGAGCGGATGTCGTATGCTGCCCAGTATGCCGCCGAAGGGCGTGGGTATGACGTATTCCGTATGCTGCTGGGATTCCTGACCGACGCCGTGCTCTGGATCCTGCCGTCGTTTTCCTCCGACGCGGCGATCACGCGGCTCGCGACCGGGATTGCGATTCCGTGGTCGGCCGTGGCGACACGGTTCGTTCTGTTCGGTGCGGTCTATCCGGCAGCCTTTGGCTTCCTCGGCTGGTTCGTGTTCGACCGACGCGACCTCGTCAAAAGCGGTTCGTGAGGTTCTCAATGCATGATCGCTTGATCCAACTCATCGCCATGTCGGTGTGTGGGGCCGCCCTGGCAGGGGCCGGAACACTTGCGGTCTTGATCAGCCGGGAGCGGCAGGAGAGCGAACTGGTCGTGTCTCTCGAGGACACCCGCGGCATGCCGCCGCATGTGGCCCTCGTCACGGCGGCCTTGGGGACATTTCGAGGCCTGGCGGTGGACGCGCTCTGGATCCGGGCTGGCCGTCTTCAGGACGCAGGGCAGTATTTCGAGGCCCAGACGCTCAGCCAATGGATCACGGCGCTCCAGCCGCGGTTTCCGCGGGTCTGGGCATTCCAAGCATGGAACCTCGCCTACAACATTTCGGTCACCACCAGTGTTCCAGAAGAGCGATGGAGCTGGGTGAACCGCGGGATGGAGCTGCTCCGCTCGCGGGCCATTCCGCTCAACCCACGAGACGCCAATCTTCCGATGGAGCTCGGCTGGATCTATTTCCACAAGATCGGCGGCAAGACAGACCGGGAGCACTGGTACTACAAGGCGAAGTTGGCCCGCGAGTTTCGAGAGCTGTACGGCGATCCGGCTGGCGGGGGGACGACGCAGCAGGTGATCGAACGGTTCCGCGTGATCGTGAATGCGGCTGATTCGCTCGACGAATTGAGACGTGATCCTGACGTGGCCGATGCGATCGAGCTCCTCGAGGCCCATGGCGCGGCCCCGGATGAAGCGTTTGTTCGCATGCTGGGACGGGCGATCCTCTACGGGGCTTCGGTCGATGTGAGGATTCGCCTTGGCACAGGGCTCCCAGAAGGCACCAATCGGCCGCTCGTGGCTGCTCTCCAGGCCGACGAAAGACTCCAGAAGGCGGTCTTTCAAAAGATCGTGCCCTGCCTCCAGAAGCGGGTGCTTGTCGAGCGGTATCGGATGCAGCCCGCATTCATGCTCGAGCTCATGGAGAGGTTTGGCCCTCTCGATTGGGCGCATCCCCATGCCCATGGCATCTATTGGTCTGAGCAGAGTATTGCGATCGCGCGCATGAGTCGACACCGGGAGCGAATCAATGAGCTCACACTCATCCGCACTCGGCTCGGGAACATCCAGCACCTCATGCGGAGCGGCAGGGTCGAGTTCGATCCGCTCGGCAATCGGATCGACATCCTGCCAGACCCCCGCTTCATCGATGCCTACGAGCAGGGGATGCGGGATGCCATCGAGATGATCGAGTCCGACGAGGGACTCTCTGCTGCCGAGTTTGGCCGGGCTACGGTCGAGGACCTCTTGGTTGGGTACGAGTCATTTCTGAATCAGGCGACAGTGTTTGCGTATCTGTATGGTGACGAGCAGAAAGCGACCGAGTGCTTCCTGAAAATCTGCAAGATCGCCAGTGAATCGGGCCGAGGCAGCGACCCGATCTTCGCCGGGGGGCTCGAACAGTTCTTGGCCTTGAAGATGGCGGACGTGATGGAGATCGACGTCGCGAACCGCCGGCAGTTTCTCGACGCGATGATTCAGCGAGCGCTGCTCGATGGTCTGGCCAAGGGGCGGCGGGATACGTTCAACCGGTTCGTGCGGCTAGCCAAGAGCGTGTACGACCGGGAATACGGGCCAAAAGGTGGTCGCGAGGTGCATGTGAACCGGGAAGGACGCCTGCTGCCGTTTCCCCAGCTCGTGGACAATTCCTTTGCCAATGTGATGCGCAAGGAGTCGGTGTCACTCCTGGTGCGGGCCCGCATCTGGGCCTGGGCGCCTGAAGAGTTGCAGGAACGGGCGTGGCCGACCCTGGGAGAGAAGCTCACCCTCCAGGCAGAGGGGGCCGGATTCGATCCCGCGAGGGCCTTTCCTGCACCCCCAGGAGCGAAGGCGAAGGAAGACGAGGATGCGACCGTCTCGGAACCTGAGCCAGCGGCCGCCTCTCCGTCGGAAGCTCCCTAAAGCACGTCTTGCCAGCCGCGGTTTTCGAGCTCCACCACGACCTTCCGTACTTCCTCTTCACGGCTGCGGTGTGCGACGAGCGTGGCATTCGGTGTATGCACCACCAGGAGATCATCGAGCCCGAGCGTGACAACGAGGTGCTCGCCATCGGTATGCACGATCGTGCCGCGTGAGTCGATATCGAGGGTACGACCGACGAACGTATTGCCAGAGGCGTCGGCACCCCGCTGCCGGGCCACCGCCGACCAGCCACCCAGATCGTCCCATGAGAAAGGGGCCTCGATGACCGCGACGTCGCGGGCATGCTCGAGGACGGCGTAGTCGATCGAGATGCCCTTGATGGCGGCGAACTCGTGGGCGAAGACGGCGTCGCGCTGGGGCGTGTCCCACGCAGCCGCGATCCGCGAAAGTCGCGCGAGGCACTCGGGCTGCCGCTCGGCCAGCGCCGTCAGGATGGTTGCAGCCTTCCAGACGAAGATGCCAGCGTTCCAGAGGTAGTTGCCCGCGGCAAGGTATTCCGCCGCGACCGCGGCCGGTGGCTTCTCACGAAAACTCGCAACCCTATGCGCGGGGGCTTCGCCCTGGGCGACGGCGAGCGGCTCTCCTTGCTGGATGTAGCCAAAGCTCTCGGCTGGGTACGTCGGGCGGATCCCGAAGGTCACGAGCCTGCTTGGCGATGCCGCCACAAGGCTCTCAGCCTGGCGGAGGGCATCATGGAACTTCTCCGTTGGGTGAATGACATGGTCGGAGGGCATGACGGCCATCGTGGCGTCGGGGTCGTCGCGGGAGACCAGCAAGGCCGCCAGACCGATACAGGGGGCGGTGTCTCGCTTGCAGGGCTCTCCGACCAAGCCCGCTTCGGCAAGACTCGGCGCCTGCTGCCGGACGGCATCGAGCAGCCTCGCGGCGGTCACGACCATCGTTCGATTCGGTGGCACGAGACCCTCGAGCCGAGCGATCGTGTCCTCGAGGAGCGTGCGGTCGCCGGCGAGCGGCAGAAGCTGTTTGGGTAGCGCAGCTCGGCTGGCGGGCCAGAAGCGTGTGCCTGATCCACCGGCCATCACGATCGCATGCAGCATGGTGTCATGTCCTCCTGTGCAGATTCATGCTGACCATCTCCCGCGAGGCCCCATGTCATCCGCGAACCCATCTCCAAAAAACGAAGCACAACAGCGGAAACCCTACGAAGATGACCCCGTAGGTGAAAACAGTCGTCCAAAGGCGGTGGGGCCAGCGGGCCATCAGAGGGGGCGTCCGTGCTTAGAAGGGGTATCGGGCGATGACATGCACAGGGATCGCCAGGGATTCCTCGGCAGGCTCAGAGAGACGGCACTCAACCCGCACGCCCCAAGGAACAACCTCGGCAGCCGACACAACAGCCTCGATACCGTCGTCCTCGCTGGTGACCTCCACCGTTGGCGTGGCCACGAACGGTGGGCAGAAGCCGATGTGGCCATGCCCTGTCCTGCTCCCGGCAGCCACATCGACAAGCACGCGGCCAACGACATGATCGACGCCGTCAGTCGATTGGAATCGCTCGAGCCGTTGCCGCAGGCCGCCTGGCATGAGGGGGACGGCTCCCGGGCCGCCCTGCCACTCCGTGAGACCGGCCGGCGGGAGTACCGACCGCATCCTGCCGAGCGGAGCATGGTCACGTGTCGTATTTTCGTCGCGCCGGCACGTGTCCCGCAGCGGAAGAAGTGCTGCGGTGGTCACGAGACCCAGGGCAACCATGCCCGCTATCAAGCTCCCAACAGGTAGACCAAGTGGAATCATGGCGGCCACCGAAAGCACCACGCCGAGCCGCGTGATCGTGCCAGCCCACCGGCCCACGCCCCCCGCATGAACCACGGCATCGATCACGGCGACAATCGCCATTCCTGCAGCCGCGATTCCCCAGGCCAGGGAGGCAGCAGGGACCGAGGCGAAGCCCCCGGAAACCCGCCGAAACAGCACGATGGCCGCGCCGCTGGCCAGGGCCACGGCGACGGTGCCGGCCGTCGCCGACACGATCGCAGTCATGGGATCAACAGCGACAGCAAGACGGCGCGACATGGTGGCCATGCCGCCGACAGGCTGCCGGGAAAGTGATGCCGCCATGGCAATCGCCTCAGGCCACGGCACCAGCGCCAGCCGCCTCGGCAAGAGCCGCCGCTTTGTCGGTCTTCTCCCAGCTGAATCCTTCGCGGCCGAAGTGGCCGCCGGCTGCCGTCTGTCGGAAAATTGGCCGCCGGAGATCGAGGTACTCGATGATGCCTCGGGGCGTGAGTGGGAATGTCTCGCGAACCAGTTCGCAGAGCCGCTCGTCATCCACCTTGCCCGTGCCCTCGGTGTCGACGTAGATGCTCACCGGCTCACTCACGCCGATCGCATAGGCGAGCTGGACTTCGCAGCGGTCGGCAAGCCCGGAGGCCACGATGTTCTTGGCGACATGCCGGGCCATGTAGGCCGCAGAGCGATCGACCTTCGTCGGATCCTTGCCCGAGAAAGCACCGCCGCCGTGACGGCCCCAGCCGCCGTAGGTATCGACGATGATCTTGCGACCGGTAAGGCCACAGTCGCCGTGCGGGCCGCCCACCACAAACCGCCCCGTGGGGTTGATGTGGTAGGTGATGTCGCTCGTGTCGAGATCCTTCGGCAGGAGCGGTTTGACGATCTTTTCGATAACGAACTTTTGAATCTCGTCGTTCGTGACATGAGGGGCATGCTGGGTGGAGACGACGACCGTGTCGATCCGCACGGGCTTTGGACCGTCGTATTCAACGGTGACCTGGCTCTTCGAATCTGGTCGGAGCCAGTCGACTTCCTTTTTCTTTCGAGCCTCGGTGAGCCGGTTGAGAATGCGGTGCGAGAGCGAGATCGGCAGTGGCATGAGCTCGGGCGTGTCGTTGCAGGCGTACCCGAACATGAGGCCCTGGTCACCGGCACCGACATCCTTGCCCGCGGTGGCATCGTCGTCGACGCCTCGGGCAATGTCGACGCTCTGCTTGCCAACGGCCACCAGGACTGCGCAGGTATCGGCAGCAATCCCCATCTCATCGTCGGTGTAGCCAACATCGCGAATCACGTCGCGGACGACCTGCTGGTAGTCGATGATCCCCTTGGAGGTGATCTCGCCCGCAATCACCGCCAGGCCAGTAGTCACCATTGTCTCGCAGGCGACGCGGCTGTTGGGATCCTGGGCGAGGTAGGCGTCGAGCACGCCGTCCGAGATCTGATCGGCCAGCTTGTCGGGATGGCCCATGGAAACGGATTCACTGGTGAACAGATACTTACCTTGTGCCACGGCGGAAGCCTCATAAGTGGAGGGGATGCAGGCGGCGAGGGCGCCGCCAAAGACATGGGGATTATGCGGGATTATGCGGCAGGTCGGCAACCGCGCCCGGAAGCTGTCCGAGGATGAGGCGGGCGGTAGCGGCTGTGGACCCACGCTCGCCAGCCACGAGGGCCGTGGCGCGTGCGCCGAGGGCGGCGGCCCACGCACGGTCGCCGAGGCACCGGCCGAGGAAAGCCGTGAGGCCCGGGCCGTTCTCCACGACCACCGCCGCATCGGCTTGAAGGATTCGGGCCACCTCATTGCGGAAGTTGCGGGTGTGTGGGCCGAACGACACGGCTGCCCCGTACGCTGCCGGCTCGATCATGTTCTGCCCGCCGCGGCTGCCATCGAGGCTACCCCCAACGAACGCGACCGTCGCCGTGCCCCACCACCAGGCCAGCTCCCCGGTCGTATCGACCAAAAGCACGCGGGCGGTCGGGTCGGGGCCATCCGTTTCGAGCCGACTGCGGGCCTGCCAACGAAGTCCGAGCCTGTCGAGGGTAGCGGCGACGTCCGCGGTTCGCTCAACGTGCCGCGGCACGATCACGAGCCGGAGCGACGGGTGAGCGCCGCGCAGGGCGAGAAATGCCTCGCCTGCAAGCTGCTCTTCGGGAGCCTGCGTGCTGCCGGCCAGGAATATGACATCGCTCGAACCGATCCCTGCCAGCGATCGAAGCTGCTGCACCTCAGGAGCATCGCGGTCGCCGCGCACACCGTCGAACTTCATCGATCCAGTAACTCGCACATCCCGGGCACCGAGCGCCGTGAAACGCTCGGCGTCTTCCGTCGCGCGGGCGCTGACCGTGGTCACGCGGCGAAGCATCCGTCGCACGAGCGGCCCGATGCGAGCGTAGCCCCGAAAGCTCCGCTCGCTCATCCTGGCATTGGCGATCAGGACTGGGATTCCGCGACGGTCCGCAGCGGCCAGCAGATGAGGCCAGAGCTCGAGCTCTCCAAGCACAAGAAGCGATGGCCGCACCTGGTTGAATGCCCGGTTCACGGCCCATGAGAAATCGAGTGGGCAGGGGAAGATCCGATCCGTGCCAAAACGCTTCGCAGCGACCTCGAGCCCGGTTGTTGTGGAGCTCGAGACAACGAGATCGACGGAATGTCCCGATCCGTTGGCCTGCCGTTGGAGCTCGGCGGCCAGCGAGGCGAGCAACTGCACTTCGCCCACGCTGACGCCGTGCATCCAGATACGATGGGCCCCGGGGGCCGCGGCGGTCACGGCCACGCGTCCCATGAACCGTTGCCAGGGTGCCGCCACCGGGCGTCCGCCCGAGAGTCGTCGCCAGAGGACCCACGGCAAGGCGGCGATCACGACGATCAGGTAGAGGATATTGAAGAGCATCGTGGCCTGTCAGCCTGCCGCGACACCGCTCGACTTTCCGCAGCAGTTCTTGAACTTCTTCCCGCTTCCGCATGGGCAGGGGTCGTTGCGACCCACCCGCTGGCCGAGGTTTCGGATCGGCTCCACGGCAGCGGGCTCGGAGCGGTTCATGTCAGCCTGGGAGGCGTCATCGCCGGCGAGTGCCGTGGCGCTCGACGCCTCGGCGTGGACCGCCGCGGTCTCGTGCCATGTGCTTCGCAAGGCCGACTCCTCGACCTGCTCGATCCGGTAGACGACGTCTACGACGCGTTCGGCGATGCCTTTCCACATGAAGTCGAAGGTCCGCATGCCCTCCCGCTTGAACTCGACTTTCGGATCGACCTGGGCGTAGCCGCGGAGGCCGACGCTGCTGCGGAGGTGATCCATCGCCAGGAGATGGTCCTTCCAGGCGTTGTCGAGAATCTGGATGAGCACGGCCCGCTCCATCCGTTTCATTTCATCGCGCGGGTCGTTGCCGTTGTCATGCCGCCGGCGACTGGCCGCGACGAGCTTCTTCCGGAGATCGTCGAGGTCGTTGGTTGCGAGCTCAGCCTCGGACAGGTTTGGGTCGAACCGTGTGCGGGCCCAGGCCAGAAGCCCTTCGCGGTCAAGCCGTCGCGAGCCGTCTTGCTGGCGGCCCGAGAAGTGGGCGAGGCCGACGAGCACCGGGTACTCGACGTCCCGCTCGGCGTAGGCGGCCCGGGCTTTCGCACGGACGACCTCCTGAAATACCTTCGCGTCGAGCCCACTCTGTTCGAGGTGCGCGATCTCGGCATCGTCAATGGCCACGCCGAATCGCCATTCGGTCCATCCGCGCGCGGTCCGGACGCCAAAGTCGGGGTCTAGGAATCGCCGACCTTCGCCGAGGTCAACCTTCTGGATCGCCTCGCGAGCCCGGTCGCGGAGGTAGTCAACGATGTCATGGCGACCGGCTCGCTTCAGGTCGCGGTCGTTGGCCGAGAGCTTCCAGCGAGCATTGGCAAACGCTGCAAGTGCTGACCAGTTCCATTCGCTCTCGTCGTCGCCCTGCGGCAGGTTCTCCTCGACCGCCTCGAAGATTTGCGTCGCCGACTGCCGCGTGGCCTCATCACCCGCCAACTGCTCGGCCTCGTCGATGGTCATGCCACGGAAGTCGCTGGCGTCGAGATCACACGAGAGCTGGCCGGCTGCCCAGGCCGCGTAGGTCTGCGGGCCGTAGTCCTTATCAAGGAACGCGACGATGTTGTCAGCGATCTGGCTATCGACCATCTCCAGGATCATCTCGCGGCAGTCGGCATCGCCGTCGGTGAAGTCGAGGATCCGTTGGCGAAAGCCGTAGACCCGCTTTCGCTGTTCGTCCATCACCTCGTCGTATTCGAGAAGGTTCTTGCGGACTTCAAAATTCCGCTCTTCCACCTTTTTCTGGGCGGCCTCGACGCGACGGGTGACCATACGGCTCTCGATCGCCTCGCCATCTTGCATGCCGAGCCGGGTGAGCACGTTCTTGACCCACTCGCCGGCGAAGATCCGCATGAGGTCGTCTTCAAGCGAGAGGAAGAACCGGCTGCTTCCGGGATCACCTTGCCGGCCGCAGCGTCCGCGGAGCTGGAGATCGATCCGACGGGCCTCATGCCGCTCGGTGCCGATGATCTGAAGGCCGCCCATGGCGCGGACCTGGTCACCTTCGGCTTTCATGTTTTCGCGGGTGGCGATCTCGGAGATGATCGCGTCCCACTCGGCCCTTGGCACGTCGAGCCGGGTGGGGTACGTGTCTTGGAGTTTGGCCCACGCCAGCGTCTCGGCGTTGCCGCCCAGGATGATGTCGGTGCCACGGCCAGCCATGTTGGTGGCAATCGTGACGGCCCCGAGTCGCCCCGCCTGGGCGATGATCTCGGCCTCGCGCTTGTGGTGCTTGGCGTTCAGCACGGCATGGTCAACGCCCCGCTTTTCCAGCAGCGATGAAAGCCGTTCGCTCTTCTCGATGGACACGGTGCCGACGAGGACAGGCAGCCCGCGACGCTGAATCTCCTTGACCTTCGGCCGGAGGATCGTCTCGGTGTCGCGACCCCCCTTGTCCTCGAAAACCAGTTCGGCATCACTCTCGCGAACGATCCGGCCAGTCCGCCACGAGCCATCGGTCAGGGCAAGGGTGTCCCAGCGGTGAGCCCGTTCCACCTCGTCGGCCACCGCGATCCATTTTTCCTTCTCGGTGCGGTAGATGACGTCGGGGTGGTTGGTCCGCTGGAGTCCTCGATTCGGCGGAATGGCGATGACATCCAGTTTGTAGATCTTCCAGAACTCGGTGGCCTCGGTCATGGCCGTGCCGGTCATGCCGGCGAGCTTCTTGTAGAGCTTGAAGAAATTCTGGAGCGTGACGGTGGCGAGCGTCTGCGACTCCTCCTTGATCCGCACCCCTTCCCTGGCCTCGACCGACTGGTGGAGTCCATCCGACCACTGCCGGCCCGGCATGAGCCGTCCGGTGAACTCATCGACGATCACTACCTCGCCGTCCTGGACGACGTAGTTCACATCCCGTTTGTAGAGATAGTGGGCCTTGAGGGCATTGTCGATGAGGTGGGGCCATTCCATGTTCCCCACGGTGTAGAAGCTCTCGACACCGGCGAGCTTCTCGGCGGTCCGCACGCCCTCTTCGGTGAGCGAGACGGTGTGTTCCTTCTCCTTGATCTCGAAGTGCTGATCGGCCTTGAGTTGCCGGGCAATTCCGTCGGCGCGGGCGTATTTCGTGACATCGTCGTGGGCCGGGCCCGAGATGATCAGCGGCGTGCGGGCTTCGTCGATGAGGATGTTGTCGACCTCATCGACGATCGCATAGTGGAGCGGCCCCTGGGATTGCTGCATGTGCTTTGGGAAGCGGTCGTCCCCGCGGGCTGCCATCCGCATGTTGTCGCGGAGGTAGTCGAAGCCGAACTCGTTGTTCGTGCCGTAGGTGATGTTGCAGGCATACGACTTCTGGCGCTGGCCAGAGTCCATGCCCGATTGAATCGTCCCGACGGTGAGACCGAGGCCGAGGTAGAGCGGCCCCATCCACTCCATGTCGCGGCGGGCGAGGTAGTCGTTGACGGTGACAACGTGAACACCATTGCCATCGAGCGCGTTGAGGTAGGCGGGAAGTGTGGCAACGAGGGTCTTGCCTTCGCCGGTGATCATTTCGGCGATCGCGCCGGAGTGAAGCACCATGCCGCCGATGAGCTGCACGTCGTAGTGCCGCATTCCGAGGAACCGCCGCCCCCCCTCGCGGCAGACGGCAAACGCTTCCACGAGGATGTCGTCGAGGGTTTCCCCAGCGGCAAGCCGCCGCTTGAACTCGACAGTCTGGCCGGCGAGCTCGGTTTCGCTCATCGCCTGGTAGCGGGGCTCGAGGAGATTGATGGCCTCGATCCGGGGTTCGAGCTTGCGGATGTAGCGGGCGTTGGAGGAGCCGAAGAGGCCGGTGATGAATCGTTCGGCGCGGCTGCTGAGGGCCGAAGCGCTACCCGTCACCCCGTCCCAGAGGCGTTCGAGAATTTCCATGGAGCGTGTGTCTGTGCGATGGCCCGCCGGAAGGCGGGAGGAATTCGGATTCGGCCGGCCGTGGAGGGCCGGTCGAGCGGGCAGGGGGCCGGCAGTGGATCGCCGGCCTGGTCCGCAAAAATGCGTACCAACCGACGATTCTCGCGGGGGAACGCCTCAGGGGTCAAGGCGACCGCTACGGATCGACCGGGGCCTCGATCGGCTGCCGGAGTTCCGGGGTTTCGAAGCAACCTGTTTTCAGGAAGTGAAGCGTCAGGATGATCACCTCGTCGTTCTCGGGCATGAAGGTGTGGCCGGCCCCAACGTGTCGGAAATCACTCGCTCCGGGGAGACGCGTCTCCTCGACACTCACGATCAGGTCATTCTCGCCGTCGATGAGCGGATTGGTCACTGCCAGGTCTGCCCCACCGGCCAACACACCAAACTCGAAATCGGGCGTCGCCAGATGCGGCTCGACATCGCGCCAGCGATCCGACAACTGCTCGCCCGCGGCGCCCGCGACAAGAC
>CAYZHH010000055.1:9761-15571 GCA_964478275.1 uncultured Candidatus Kuenenia sp. | reverse complement strand
GCGGATACGAAAGTGCGGAAAGTGCGCACAAGTGTCTGCCATTCTCGCGACGCTACTTGGCGTGCTTCGCGTCGAAGTCCTTAATCCACACGTCAGCCATTCTCAGCAGGGACTGTAATCGCGTTGTGCTTTCTCCATCCGTTTCGCTCAAAAGGCCTCGCGCTATGATCCTTGCATCCGTCCAATGGCTCGTGCTACGCGCGTTGTGGCCAACTCCACCCCAGTAAACGACATCGCCACGTAAAGCGCGACGTGTGTCGTCGTCTTCTTTGACGAAAGCACGAATGACAGGCAGGAGTTCAAAGCAACCCGTGGTCGCCTGACGGTCATCGATTCATAGTGATGGACTCAGTTTGCGAGCTTGGTTCAGCGCTGTTGCTTTCGCTGTTCCTCGAGCGCGTCGATCATCTTCTGCCGCGTGTCGGCGTCTTTCGCCGTGACGCCCTCGAACGCTGGATCAGCGAGCCTGCCACGGGCCCGCTTGGCCCAGATCGAATCGGGGAAGTCGAACGTGATCCGGCGGTAGAGCCTGTAGGCCTCGCCGGTCAGATTGCCCTTCGTGGCCCAGTCGGATTCCGCCACGGGCGTCAGCTCGCGGGCGTAGCCGCTCCAGTACATCGCCTGGGCCCGGATCGACGGGCCGTCATAGGCCTCCATGTCGATCATGGGCTCAAAGGCCTGCACCGCCCGGTCGTATTGGTGCGCCCGCATGAAGTTCTGCCCAGCACGCAGGCCCGCGAGTGGCGCGAGCGGGTCGTCCGGAAACCGCTCCCAAAGCTTCTCAAACACCTTCGCTGCCTTGAGGAACTCGGGGTACGACGCGTTGTCGAGGCCGAGCACCTCTCCCTTCGACGCGGTGTCGGTCTTGTCGCGGAGGGCGTCGGCCTTCTCCTTGAGAACCTGGCCGTTCTTCTGGAAGTAGTCGCCGAGCCGTGCCATGACCGAAGGGATGAGCTCGTCGCCCGGGTATTTGTAGGCGAGCTTTACGTATTCCTCGACGGCGCTCTCGGCCTCGCCGAGCTTCTCATAGGTCTGCGCCATCTTGTACTGAGCCTTCGACGCAAACTCGGTGTCGGGATAGTCGAGCGGGATCTCCGAGAACCATTTGAGCGCCTGCTGATACCGCGGCCTGCGGCTCTCATCGTTCTTCGCGAGATTGGCGAATTCCTGGGCCAGATTGCCGAGAAGGTATTCGGCCTGGGCCTGGATGTCCGGATCGCGACGATTCGCGAGTGCCTCGCCGAGCAGCTTCTCGGCGTGGTCGATCTCGCGACGGGCCAGGCTCTCTTCCCCACTCTCCGCATGCTTCTTCGCCAGTTCCAGAAAACACTCGGCAAGCGTGAAGGCCGTGCGGACAGCCATCTGGTCGCCCCCATACCGCTTCGTGAAGGGCTCGATCAAGCCGTCGGCACCTTTGTTGATGGCGACAGAACGCGACTGGTCCTTGAAGGCAATGGTGACGACGTCGCCGTAACGAACCGGGAGCCCTGTGGAGTCGAGCGCCAAAGCCTCCTGGGGACGCGGGGATGAGTCGGCCGAGGCGTTGTCGTAGGTGGTGACAAACCCACCGGTGAAGACGCCGGAGTGGGGCTCGGTCTCGGTGAGCTCGAGCGTGACGGTGGCACCGCCACCCGAGTGAAGTGACACTTCCGCCGTGTCGCGGTCGGGGCTACGGTCGAGCCCAGGGGCGAGGAGACGCACCACGATTCGCTCGCCCACATAGGCCGCGGTCAGAGCCGCCGAGGCATCGCCCGAGAGCACATCCAAGAAGGCCTGGCTGCCGACCGTGAACGAGACGGTCTTCCAGCGGACGGCGTCTTTCTCGTCCTTCCAGGCGAACCCCACGTGAACCGTGTCACCGGCCTTCACGGCCAGTCCCGCTGGGAGCGCCGAGGCAGGAAGGGCCTCGGCTGCTTTGCCGGCAAAGCTTCGTGAGGGCGGATCACCGAGGATGAGTGGGACGGTGACGGCAAACCGCCCTTCGTCGAGCGGCGGCTTGCTGGTCGGCGGATGGGGCGGCGCGGCAAGCGCGTAGCCCGGTGGCGGAACGATCGTGGGGCGGTCGAGCGCGGCTTTGATGGCGAGCGTTCCAGGCACGGTGATATCGAAGCTGCTCGCTGCCTCCTTGCCAGTCGTCTTCGCCGCCTGCCGCGCGGCCTCGGTCTGCACATACGCGGTCACCGTGCTGCTCTGCGCAAAAGCCAGATGGGGCGCGACCACATCCACCCGCACCGCCGCCCCGATGACCGAAGTGAGCGACTCAGCCGTCGCCGTCGCCGTCGCCTTCGGCTCCGCGACATACGCATAGGCCAGCGCTTCCCGTGGTACAAATGGGGCAGCGACTCGACCGCGTTCACCCGCCGTCGGTGGCTTGGGCGGGCCGCTCGCTCGCTCAGGCAGAGGGCTCCCTGAAACGGCATAGCCTGCGACCATCGGCACCTGGTAGCGGGCGTGAAGAACGGTCACGCTTCGGTCTGCCGGCACGCCTGGATCGAGATTCTCGAGGTCGCGGTACGTGGCCGTGAGGCTGCCCCCCGCGGCGACCTGGATTTCTGAATCACGCGCCGGTGTGCCAGCAACGGGGAACACGCGACCGATGAACTGGCCACTATGTTTTTCGGTCTCGACCGCCTTCATCGCGACGACGGAGCCGTCGGGCTTGCGGATCGAGAAGTCGATGACATCGGGTTCGTCGCTTGAGTCCATGTCGGTGTCATCGATCACGATGCCGACGGCGGCGCCGTAGCCGAACCGCCGGATCGGCTCGAGCAGAAGCTCGCGGCCGTCTGGGGTTTCCTTGTAGTTCAGAAACGAGGCGGTGATCGTCGCGGTGTCGTAGGCGACGGTGAGCCGATCCTCGTGCCGTGTGCGGCCAGGCGTGGCAGGAACCGGATCGACATAGCGTGCCGTCACGGTGTCGCCGGGGAGCACCTCGAGCCGGTTGTTGTTTCGTAGGGCCATCGCATCCTCCGCGACAGGCAGCCGCCGGGTGCCCTTTGCGTCGGTCAGCGACACCTTCTCGATGGCAGGCGCGACGCCCGAAAAGCCGGCAATCACCAGCCGCACGAGCCTGGCCCGTGTGCCTGGGGCAAAGGTCACGTCGAGCCGACCGCTTCCCGCATGAATCGTGGCCGGGAGCGGAAGCTCCGCGCGCACGGCCGCCGGGAAGGTGGCTGGGTCGAACATTGCATCGGGGCAGGGCACGAGATCCTCTTTGCCCTCCACATCGCAGAGCAGCGACGGCTTCGATTCGCGAATTACGGCCGACCCCGCGTGGTGCCAGACCTCGAGCGTATGAAGGCCAGGCGCGAGCTCTCGCTCGATCGTGAGCGGATCGGCGGCATCCGCGGCAGCCGGCTGTCCATCAATCAGCAGGAGCGCCTTCGGCCAGCCCGTCACTGCAAACCGGCGGATGGCTGCGGCCGGCTGATAGAAGAACGCCCGGAATCGGACGAGCACCGAGTAGTTCGGATGGCCGCCCGACGCGATCGGCAGCGACTTGGCCGCGATGCCCGGCACGCTGCCGGCCACGAACGCCACGGAGCCCCGAGTCGACAGGACATCCATCGCTTCGCGCCAGTCCTTCGGCACATCGCGACCCTTCGGCTCCGATATCTTCAGGATGCCCGTGCCCCACGTTGGAAACGACGTGACCTGCGGCCGTCCGTCCCATGGCGCGGCATCAGGACCACCACGATGGCGAGACCGCGTCACCCAGTCACGACCGTTCTGCGAGGTCTGGAGCAGGAAGTGAGTCGGTGCCTGGCCTGCCGGCGACTGGATCGTCATCGTGCCGAGGGGCACATCGTCGTTGAGATCCACTCCAAAAATCCGGATGGTTTCTTGGTCACCGGCCTTGCCCTGCCAGCCAGGCTGCGGGCCGGGGCTGATGGCCATCACGGCATCGCGGCCTGGTGCATTCTCCGATGCGAAGGCCAGCGCCTGCGACGGTGCCGTGGTCACAACGGCCTCGAACACACCGGTGAACGGCGCGGTCTCGGTGAGCGTCACCGCGCGGACGGCGTCGCCGCTGGATGCCTCGAGCGACACGGTTACCGAGTCGGGGGCGGCTGTCGTGCTCTGGTCAGCGTCGAAGACGCGCACATAGACCGGGTTTCCAGGCCGAACCGAGCGAAAGCCGAGCTTCGCCTGCGCCGAAGACACGCCGAGCTCTTCGATCGAGAGCCGCCGCTGTCCCTGGAGGGCGGGGAACCCGCCGGCCGAGATGCCGAGGCGGGCGTCAGAAGCCACGCCGATGACTGTGTTGGGATCGGGAGGCAGATCGCGCATCTTCGCCCGGAATCGGGGTGAGTAGCCAAAACGAATCTCGTCGCTTCCAAGAATCTCGAGCATCTTGTTGCCCGGCACGGCTGCCCCGAGCACTGTCGACAGTTCGCCGCGGAGCTTCTCACGGCTGTCGCCGAGCGGTGCCAGAAGCACCAGCTCCCGGTCGCCCGACTTCGCCCGCACTTCGACCTCGATCTCTGTCGCGACGCCCGACACGCCAAGCGTGGGATCGCGGAGATTGATCTTCACCGGCTCGCCCGGCACGAGCACGGTGTCGGTCTGTGAGGGTCCCAGTGGAATTTCGCTTGCCTCGATGAGCTTCCGCATCGAGGTTTGGATCTTGGCCTGGAGGATCAAGGCATCGGGATGCTTGGGCTCCTGTCGAAGCACCGCGACGATCTCGTCGAGCGCCTCCTTGAAGCTCTCCTGATCCATGAAAACTTCGGCCCGGGCGAAGCGGATCCGCTGACCGAAGGAGGGGTTTCCGATCGCCGCGAGCTTGTCGAGCTCCGTAATCGCGGCGGAAAAATTCCTGGTCACCCGATCCACCCGCGCCGAGCCAAGGCCTGCGAGCAGGTGCATCTCCGTGTTGCGAAACTCTTCGGCTTCGGCCACCTTGCGATACCAGGCGCGTGCCGTGGGCAGGCCGCCTCGCATCATCGAGACATCGGCATAGGCGATCTTGAGGCGAGCTTCCTGCTCTGGGTTAAACAATCCCGGCACCTCGCGGGACCAGAGCGTGATCTCCTTGATGAGCTCCTCGGCGGCTGCCGCGCGGCCCTCCGATACATTGCGATTCAAGAGCCAAAAGACGTAGTCTGGCGAGAGTTTCCGCAGCACGCTGCCGAGCCGTTCGCCGTGGTCAACGGCGAGGCTCCAGGCCGCGTCGAGGTTGCCCTCAGCGAACTCGGCAGCTGACTTGAAGATTGGATACGCGGGGTCGTTCTCATCGACCGGAATCTCGGACGCACCGATCGCGAGGCCCGCCTTGCCCGAGATGCGGCGAAGCGTCCCGAGGGCAGAATCGTTTCTGCGATCGGTCGAGCTCGCAAGCGCCCTTCCCACGGGACCGCGAAGGCCGCCACGTGCGAGCGTCATGGCTGCCGATGGACTTCCCGACGCGAGCGCCGCTTCGGCGAGTCGCGTGAGCGCTGCCGTCGCCAGGTCGGGGCCGCGACCGTCGGCCGACGCGGCCGCCGCCTGCCAGAGGCCTGCGGCGTAGGATTCGATCGCCTGCCACTGTTTCGCGTCGGCAAACTCCTTACAGGTCCGCTCGATGAGCTGTGGGTAGCCCGCATTCACGGGATAGGCAGCAAGCGGAGCCTGCTCGCGGAAGAGCGAGAAGGCGAGGCTTCGGATCGGCGGCGACCAGACCGGCAGCGCCGCCACCTTCTGGACGCCCAGCACGGCGACCGGCCGTGGCGCAGCGGCCGCCTTCGCCACGACAGCCTGCAGCGCCGCTTCGACCGCGGGCGGCGGGGCGTCGGCCGGCAGGGCGAGCAGTTCGGCCGACACGGCGGCCG
>CAYZHH010000055.1:0-9661 GCA_964478275.1 uncultured Candidatus Kuenenia sp. | reverse complement strand
CGGCCGACACGGCGGCCGGATCGACGGCCCGCATGGCGGGCGTGAAGGCAGCGGCGCCGAAATGCAAATGGTCCGTGGCAACGGGAAGGAAGGCCAGATCGACCGCCGCGTAGGCCGGGGTGGCGGCCAGTTGCTCCATGAATGCCCGCGCGGCCGGGTCCTGGGGGTTCACCGCGTGGAGCCAGAGGCCAAAGAGAATGGCGTTGAGGCGGCCGGTCTGCGCCTGGGCGGCGAGGATGGGCTGCACCGCGGCCACGAGGGGTGCCGTCGCCTTCCGATAGCTGGCCTGATTTCCACCGTTGAGCATGAAGTTGTCGCCGAGGGCGGGCTGGGTGAAGAGGGCATGGCCGCCCACCGGTGGCATGGCGGCCAACGCCCGCCGCAGGAGAACCTCGCGTTCTCCCTCCAGGTTGCCGAGAATCGTCGAGAGCATCGCGACGGCCTCGGCTTCGGGGGCGTTGGCGAAGGCCTGGCCCCAGAGCGCGAGGGCGTTGCGGATCGTGGGCGTGGCGCCGAGCAGATCTTGGGCAAGCGTGGTGAAGGCCGCCATCCGATCGGCCCTGGAGGCTCCCTTCGCCACCTGCTTCGCGAGTTGCTCGGCCCGCGGGTCGGGCCTGCCGAGGAGCGGCATCGCCTCCTCCAGCTTCTTCACCTGCGTGCCGCTCGCCTGCCAGGCGGCATCGACCGCGGGCTTCGCATCGGCAAACCGCCACAACTCCGGCGGCAGCGCCGCGGCGAT
The DNA here is from genome assembly GCA_964478275.1 of uncultured Candidatus Kuenenia sp. GTDB lineage: Bacteria > Planctomycetota > Planctomycetia > Pirellulales > UBA1268 > QWPN01. The sequence goes on along the minus strand of CAYZHH010000055.1, from coordinate 8,922 downwards.
CGCCGAAAACTCCAGGCTGCCGGCGGCCGCGATAGCGCGGATTACCGCGGCGTCGAGGTGAGGATTGCGAGCGAGGTGGGGTGCGAGGGCCTTCGCCTCGTCGATCGTGAGCGTCGCCTTGTCGGCCAGTGGCACCGGCGGAGCGGCGAGCGTATTGAAAACAGCCGGTGCCTTCACCACGAGCGATCGCAACTCGGCAGCGGAAAACAGCAGAAAAACTGGCCGCCCCTTGGGGCACCCACTCGCAGCAAGCACTGCCTGTGCCTGCTGCTGCGGCATACTCGCCAGCGCCTCGAGGATGGTCGCCGCCTTGGCCTCCCGACTCGAGGCCAGATATCTCAAGAAGGTTGGCGTATCTCCTTCCATGAAGTTCATCCAGCCCTTGGCCACGAGCATGGAGCCCTCAAAAGGCAGTGCGGCCACCAGTGCCTTGGCAGCCTGGAGCGGCTTGTCCAGGAGGTTCTCCGGAATGGGCTTGTTGGCCCGGAACAGCGCGGTCGCTTCCTTACTAAAGGGAACGATGGCCATCACCCAGTTGATCCGCGCCTTGACTGGAACGGGAAGATTCGGCACCGCCGCCAGCTTGCCTGCGGCCTCGAGCCAGGCAGGGTCCGCAATCGTGAACGATTCCAGTCGCCCGCAGACCCACTCGAGATCCGCGGCATGCAGAGCGGCACCTGACGCATCGCCGCCGATGATCGCGGCGAGCCGGCCACAGACTGCCGGGAGGTCATTGCGGGCCTTGGCTGTCTCGAGGAACCAGTCGTCGAACCGACGGGCCGTGCCGAAGGCCCGCAGACGGTCGCCATGCGCCCGCATGAAGAGGTAGGCGGCATCGGGCTGACCGAGGGGCCCGAGCAGGAGGCGGTAGACCGCCGGCGTCGCTTCGCCAGCCAGCCGCGGGTCAGCCGTCTTCTTCTCGAGAAGTTGGCGGTAGAGGGCGACGGCGACCGGCCACTCGCCGGCATACTCTGCGGAGCGGCCAGCCGTGAAGAGCAGCGGGTCGGACGACACCGCATGGGTGTCGAGCCAGCCGGCCACCGCAGCGAAAGCCTGCGCGGAACGGCCTTCTTTGATGCCCGCGCTGAGCACCCGCAGCACGGCTGCTTCGTCCTGCGGCTGGGCCTTCTTAAAGGCAGCCATCTGGTCATCGAGCGGTGAAGCGGCTGCCGATATGGCAAGCAAAGCGATGAGGCAAGCCAGCACGCCTTTCCCTCTGAGAGAGGTCGGCCGCAGGCCGGGTGAGGGTGCGGGGCACATCAGGATTGAAGGTCCAGTTGCTTTTGAAGGGGCACCCTCACCCTGACCCAGGAGGTGAGGGAGTGGCATTTGATCGTGCGTCATTCTTGCTGTGCCTCGAGCCGTTCGAGTTCCAGTTTGCTTTCCAGGTCTTGGAGCGCCGGCTGTGCGAGCTGGCCGATGGCGTTCTTGGCCCACTCGCTTTCGGGGAAGTCGTAGGTGAGCCGCTTGTAGATCGAGAACGCGGCCATGGGTTGGCGGAGCTTCTGGTAGCAGGTGCCCGCCCAGTACATGGCCCTGGCTCGGAGTCGTGGGCCGTCATAGGCCTTATCGCGAGACACTCGGAGGAAGGTGTCGAGCGCCTGTTTCGTCTGACCGGCCCGCATGAAGGCCTCGCCCGACTGAAGGCCCGCGGGGCCGGCCAGCTCGTGGCTCGGAAATCGTTCCTGGAGACGGCCGAAGATCTTCGCGGTCTTGAGATACTCAAGCGTCGCCTGCTCGCTCAGCTTCTCGCCCTGGAACTTGGCTTCGGGATCGGTCTCGGCCTGGGCGACGAAGGGCGCCGCCTGTTTTTCAAACGCTGCCGCACGCATGAGGAAGAACGTGCCGAGCCGGGCCATCGCCTTCGCAAGAAATTCCGAGTCGGGATACTTGTAGGCCAGCTTCACGTATTCCTGAGCGGCGATCTCTGGCTCGCCAAGCGACTCATACACCATGGCCGTGGCAAACTGGGCCTTCGAGGCATGGAGCGTGTCTGGGTAGACCGATGCCACGCTCAAAAACCTCGCGAGCGCCGAGCGGAGAAGAGTCTCGCGGGCCGATGCATCCCGCGCCGCCTTGGCCTCCTCGAGCGTGAGGTTTCCAAGCAAAAACTCGGCGTGGGCACGGGTGTCTGGATCGATGAACTTGGTCATCACGCCAGCGAGCATCTGCTTGGCCGTGGCGTACTCCTGGTCGGCGGTCTCGATCTGTCCGAGCGAGCGATGCCGCTTGGCCATCTCGAGATACGCCTCGGCCAGAGAGAACTGCGTCCGCGCTGCGACCTCCGCGTCGGCGTAGGTCTTGGAGAACGGCGAGATCGTGCCGTCGGCTCCCTTGCTCACCGTCACAAACGCCGTTTCGGTGCTCACGCCCTTGGCATCGGTGTAGCGGGCGGCCACGGAGTCGCCGTAGACGACCGGCAGCTCTTGCGCGGTCGAGGACACGACACCGAGATCATCGGGAAGTGGCTGCCCCTGGGCCGAAGCGTAGGTCAGCGTGCACGAACCCTGGAAGACCCCTGAGTGCGGATCTGTCTCGTGGAGAATCACCGTCTCCTTGGCCCCCGACTTCGACTGGAAGAGGACACCGACTGTGTCGGCCGAGTCGCTCGTATCGGCACCGAAATCAATGACCCGCGGAAGGAGCGTTTCACCCACATATGCGGTGGTCACCGTGTCTATTGCATCGGCCCCCACCAGGTCGAAAGCCGGATGGGTGACGACCGCCGTGGAGGCAGTGAGCCACTGCTCGGCACCGGCGGCATCGCGATACGGCATCGCCAGATGCACGCGGTCGCCCGGTCGGACCACGAGGCCGCCTTGAAACTCTGGAAGCGCCAGCTCGCCCAGGATCGCGGATGCCTGGGCCCGCCGCGCCGCGACTTCCTCGGCCGAGAGCACGCCGTGGTCAGGCATGACGCCGGCTACGAGCGGGATCGTGAGGAAGAAGCGGTCGTAGCGCTGGATTGGATACGGCGGCCAGATGGTGCCTCCGGTGTAGATGTCGAGCACGGGCACGAGGGGATCGATCCGCGCCGACTCGGTGCGGCAAGTGACTGCGATGGTGCCAGGGACCGACGTATCGAACGCTGGCGTCGGGCCTCCGGCGGTCGCGCCGCTGCCGGCCGCCGCCAAGCGTCGCCCGGTATCTGTCTGGGCGTAGATCGTGACGGTGGACGAGGGTCGCAGGAGGAGGTCCGGGGCGACCAGTTCCGCAAAGAGGAGCCGGCCGGCCACCGCCGCAAAGCCACCTTCCGGCGGCGTGCCGCTTGGCACGAGTGTGTTTTGAATCTTCCACCGCGGTCGATTGATTGGCACAGGCTTCCGCGGGACTGCGGCCGTACCTGCCGCGTCGGTGAGAGGGCTCGTGCGGGCGTGGGCCAACATGAGCCGCGGCGGGGCGTAGGCCGCGTGGAGAATCGTTCCTGTTCGCTGGGTCGGCACGCCTGGCTTATTGTTCTCGCGATCGAGGTAGGTCGCTACGAGCGTGCCTCCTGAGGCCACATGGAACTGGCCGTCACCCTCGGCGGGGCCCGCGACGGGCGTGATGACGAGCTTGAAGATGCCGGTTGAGTCTCCTGTCTCGATCGCCGCGAGCTTCCGTGTGCCGCCGGCCTTGCTCGCGAGCGTCACGCTCACGGTGTCGGGTTCCACAGACTCGTCCATGTCAGCATCGTGGATCGCAAGCGTGAGTGGCTCGCCGTGGCGGAATCGCAGGAGTAACTCGTAGTAGGGGTCCATCTCGCCGCTCCGGCTGTTGAGCCGCGGCTCCATGTCGGCAAACTCGACACGGGCGTCGGTGAAGGCCACGGAGAGTGTCCGCTCCTGCTTCTCCTTCGCCGGCGTCACGAACCGGTCATCCACATAGCGGATGGCGACCCGGTCGCCCGTGAGGATCTCCAGCGTCTCGTTCTTGTTGAGCGAGGCGAAGTCTTCGGCCACCGGGAGCACCCGCGTGCCGTCGGGCTTCGTGAGCGCGATCTTGCCGAGCGCCGGCACCGGCCCCTCGTGGCCGATGAACTTCAAGCGGATGAGCCGGGCCCGCGAGCCCTTCGCGAACGTCACGCGAAACTCTGTGCCGTCGGCCGACGCCGTGACAGTCGCCGGGGCGTTGCGGTGGTCGATCGCGCCGGGCGGGAACGTCGTCGGGTCGAAAAGCGCATCGGGACACTCCACGAGCGCTGCTGCGTCGCCGAGGTTCGTCATGAGTTTCGCCGTGCGGCCGAAGCCGATGCTCGGAATCCATCCCGACGACCAGATCTCGAACCGATGGACGCCGGGCTCGAGCCGGATCTCCCCGTCGAGCGGCCCGCCCAGCTTCGTGATCGGCTTGCCGTCCACGGCGAGGAGGTGCTGCGCGGGGCCTGTGCGACTGGGATGGACGCCTGCGGGAGGCTGGAAGGGCCCTAGGTCGAGCCGGAAGCGACGGGTGACGGCGGCAGGCTCGTTGAAATAGCCGCGAAACCGATGGATGACAAGCGGATTCGGCGTCCGGCCGTGGCTCTTCCATGGCACCGCCTTGAGTACCTGCGCCGGGAATGCCCCCGACGGGCCGGCCACGTTCTCGGCGACGCCCTGCGGATGGGCCTGCGTCAGCCAACCGCGGTCCGCGTGGGCAACGAGCTCCGCAAACTCCACTGCGGGCCGTCCGTTTTGCTGGTGATGGTCGGTGTCGTTGAGCACCAGAACCGACGGCTTCCACGGGTCGGCGACGGCAAGCGGATTCGTCGGCTGGATCGCCACCACCGTCCAGTCCGCGGGATTGAGCGCCGTCTCGACGACGAACCTCGTGAGCCGGCCGCCCGGTTCGGCCGCCCGAATGACCATCTCCCCGAGTGGCACGTTGTCGTTTAAGTCGATCGTGAACTCCGGCATCACCCCCTTGGTCGGCACCGGTTTCCACGGCGGATAGGTATCGACGGGGCTGAGGACTGTGTTGGGATTGCGTCCCGGTTCGGAGTTGGCTGCGAACGCCGAGGCTTGGGCGCCGGCCGTGGGCACGCGGCCCTCGAAGATGCCGGTGAACGGACCCGTCTCGCGGACGACGATCCGGGCGACCGCATCACCAGAGGAGCTTTGGACGCTCACCACAGCCTCGTCGATCTGATCCGTCCGGCCCTTGTCGGGATCGATCACCCGCACGTGAATCGGATTGCCGGGCTTGAGCACCTGCGCGATGTCGGCGCCACGACGCGGAAGGGGCTTTGTATCCTCGCCTTCCGCCGCGAGCATGCGGACCGCGCGGGCTTCGGAGACACCGATCTTGTCCATCACCGCCTGCACGTCGGCCAGCCGCTGCTCGGCCTCGGTCGGCAGCTTGCGGGCCGACGCCATGAGGAGCGCATCGGAGGCCACCGTGATCGGCCCGCCCTGTGTATCGGGGAGGCCCGGAAGCTTCTGGCGGAAGCGATCGGAATACGCATAGAAGATCTCGTCGTCGCCGATCACCTGGAGCATGCCGTCGCCCGGCACAGCGGCCCCAAGGGCCGTCGGCACTTCACCGCGGAATTTTTGTTTTTGATCACCGAAGCGCCGCAGCAAAAACTCCTCGCGGTCTCCCGAGGTCGTCCGCACAGCCACCTCGATCTCTGTGCCAGCGCCCGAGACCGCAAGCGTGGGGTCGGCGAGCGTGACCTTCAATCGTTCGCCCGGCACAAGCGTCTTCTGGCCGGTGGCCGAGCCAAACTCCACCTCCGTGGCATCGATAAACTGCTGTCGCTGCACCTGCACCTTGCCCAGAAGAATGCGGGCGTCGGCGTCGTCGGGTTTGCGGGCCAGGATCGCCTCGATCACGTCGCCCGCATCGTCATATTCCTCCATCGCGAAGAACACTTCCGCCCGCGCGTGACGCACCGGTGCCCAGAGCTCGGGGAGTCGCTCGCCATCGAGATCCACGAGCGTCTCAAGGGCGGTCTCAAAATCCTTGGTGGCCCGGGCGACGGCCACCTGACGGAGCGTCGCTTCATGGCGCGCGGGCACGTCCTTATAGGCAGGGTTGTTTCGCGCCCGGCCGAAGATGGCGTAGGCCTCCGGGAGCTGGCCGCGCTGCAGGGCGATGTCACCGTAGGTGATATCGAGCCGCACCCGCTCTTCCGGTGTGAACGGGTTGACCGACTCGGCCGCCCAGGCGAGCAGCGGCTTGATGATCGATTCCTGACGTTCGGCATCGCGGGAGTTGATCGTTCGCCGCAGTGCCCACATGAGATAGGGCACCGGGAGCTGGCGGTGGATCGAGAGGAACGCCTCGTGATTGGCATCGAGCAGGTTTCCGGCGGCATCTTCATTGCCGGTGAGCCACTCGGCCTGCGACTGATAGACGGGGTAGGCGGGATGATCGGGCGACACCGGAATGACGACGAGCCCCAGCTTCACGGCCGCCTTGCCGCGAATGGCCTGGAGCCGCGGCACATCAGCAGCGCGGTTGAACCAGGTGTGGCCTTGCTTGTATCGCTCGATCGTGCCGAGACCGCAGGTGGCCAGCGTGCTCGCGGCCGCTGGCTGGCTCGCAACGAGCGAGTCGGCCAGCGCCATCACCGGCTGCATTGGTCGGTGGACCGTCTCGACATACCGCCAGACATACGCGGCCGTCCGTTCGGTCAATAGTTCATCGCGGCGCGTGCCGAGTACGTCGAGCAGCCGTTGCCCCACTGGCGGCGGCACCGCGAACGAGCGAAACGAGTCTGCGAGATCGGCCATGAGCAAGAGCACCTTCGGATCGGCGAAGACCTCGGGGGCCACTTCGCCGAGCCGCTCGAGGCCCATGATCTCCTGCCGCACCGGCGAGCGCTCGAGCCCCGCGAGCGCCGCCCCAAGAGCCGCGGCGGTGGCGGCAGCGTCGGCCTCTTTCGGCAGGGCGAGCAGGTCTTTGCAGATGAGCGTGGGATTGGCGGCGTCGAGCACGGCGAGCTGCGTGGTCGTGATCGCCTGCCGCGGAAACGCGGCCCGCACGGTGAACCGTGCCTCGGCGGAAAGCGAGCTCCACGCGGGCGACTTCGCGAGCTGCTCGGCGAGCTTCACCTGTTCCGCGTCACCGACCGGCTTGCCTGCCGCGTCCACGGCATCCTTCGGGCCTTGGGCATTGACCCAAGCAATCACCATCCATGGCTCGGCCTCGTTTTTCGTGAGCCGTTCTGCCACGGCCTGCCGCAGCACGGGCTCGAGCGGATGGGCGCGGTAGGTGTTCTGCTGCTTGAGATACGCGACGTTGTAGCGGTGGCGGGAAAGCTGCCGCGCGAGGAGCGGGTCGTAGCGGCCGGGCGAGAGGCCGCGGACGTCAGGGTCGCCGCTCAAGGGGAGCTGCGGACCCTCGAAATCCGTCGCGACCACGTTCACCACCAGCCGCCGCGCCTCCACACTCGGGTCGCGGAGCAATTCGGGCAGGATCTCGGGCGTCACGGAGAGCGCCTGCACCAGCCGCCCGCGCACGCCCGGGATCTGCGGCTTCGGGGATCGGAAGTCGGCCAGGAGCTGCTTGAACGCAGCGACCCGTTGGGGAGCCGGTGCCTCCTTCTTAATGGCGGCGGCCTGCACCTGCGCCGCAACGGCCTTCGACCGGTTGATCTGTTCGTCGCGCTTCGCCGCTCCGCCCGGATGCTTGGCCCGGTGCCAGAGCTGATCGGCATAATGGCCGCCCAGTTCGCCAGCCCCGAGCCGCCAGACTTCTGGGCCCAAGAGCGCGTCCATCGCCTTCTGGTAGTCGCGGTCCTTGCCGGCGGCGGCGACCGCGCGGATGAGCGACACCTCGGGCCCAGGGTTGTTTTCGAGCGCGGCGGCGACCTTCGCGGCCGTCGCCTCGTCGAGCGTGTTCCAGCCGAGCGAGAGGCTCGGCCCCGACTTCTGATTGACGAGCTTGGGGTTGGCCAGCGCGAACTCGCGGGCTTGCTCGACGGTGAGCACCTGCGGACCGCTGTCGTAGTAGCCGGCGTTCCAGGTGTCGAGAAGGTCGGCCTGCTCAAGTGGCGTGAGCTTGGGGAGGGCCCCACGCACGAGCGCCATCTTGGCCTCGGCCTCGTGCGGCCAGTATTTCTTGGGCTCGTCGCGGTAATGCCGACCGTTGTGACCCCCGGCCCAATCGGTCTGCACCAGCTGGGCATACCGCGGAAAGCGGTCGAGCAGGGCCTTGGCCTCGGCCACGGGCGGCGCCGCCTCTTGCCCGGCGATCTTCGCCTGGTTGTAGGCCCTCACTGGCGCCGACCACGCGAGGAGGAGCGCCCGCTCCTCGTCCAACGGCTGGATCACCGCCGCAAGCGCCTTAGAGTCGGCAACGAGCTCAGGCGTGACGCGGTCTTGCGGCAGGTCGTAACGGGCGGCGCGGATGGAGTTCAGGAGCCAGCGGACGTCAACTTCATGGAGGGCCATGAACGCATCGGCCGGCAGGCCCGACTTCGCCGTGGACACAAGCCGCGCGGCGACGGCGGCCCGGTCGCCGCGGGCCTCGGCGGTGTTGAGAAACCAGCGGTCGAACTGCCGGAAACGTGGATTCGCCGCGAGCCGCTGGCCCATGCCACGGCCGAAGGCGTAGGCGGAGCCGGGATCGTCGAGGTTCTGAAGCGAGAGTGCAAAGACGCCGGTGATCGCGTCGCCGGCCTCGGCCGACCGCGGGTCGGCCCGTTCGAGAAACTGCTGGTAGAGGGCGACGGCCGATGCCCAGTCACCCGAGCGCTCAGCAGCGCGACCGGCGGCATACAAGAGCGTGGGGTCTTGGGCGAGGTTCACCCGAAGCCACTGCTGCGCTGCAGAGAGCGCCTGCTGCGGCCGGGCCGCGGCGATTCCTTCCTCAACGAGCCCGCGCACCGTCGCCTCAGGCTGCGTCTCGATCATCTTCATGACCGGGGCGAGCTTCTGCTCGAAGGTCGCCGCGTCGGCAGCCCTCGCGGTGCCCGTGTGGAGGGCCGCGAGGAGCGTGATCGCGGCGAGGATGCTG
>CAYZHH010000054.1:14152-15870 GCA_964478275.1 uncultured Candidatus Kuenenia sp. | reverse complement strand
AGGGCGCGCTCCGAGCGACCATCGGTGGCGCGATCAATCATGCCCGTGAGAAGACCGGCCTGAACATGCTGGCAGTGCGAAGCGACGTCAGGAAACGGAAGGTCACATCATTGGCAGCGTTCATGGCGATCTATGGCCATTGATCCAAGAGAAGGCAGCGAACCCCTCCCCAAGAGCTCCCGACGGAACGCGGCGGCCTGGAATGCGGCGGGCCACGGCACGGCCGTGGTGCTCCTGCTGGTTCAGGGCGTCCTTCTTGCTCCGCTCTACCTTCACTATCTCGATGCCGAGCTCTACGGCGCGTGGCTTGCGATCGGCACGATCGTCGCGTGGCTCCAGCTCGCCGATTCCGGCGTGTCGCGGATCCTCGCGCAGCGGATCGCGGCGGCATCGGGCGCCGGATCCCGGGATCATATTTCGTCGCTCATCACGACCGGCGTCATGCTCGGTGTGCCCGTGGCACTCGTGCCACTTGTCGCAATTCCGTTCATACCGCAGATCGTCGCATTCATTCCGCTGTCTGGTGCCGGCCCGCAGGCCGAGTTGGCTGACGCGCTATTTTACGCGTTGCTCGCTAGCCAGGTGACGCTCCTTGCCTTTATTCCGGGGGGCGTAGCGATCGGATTGCAGATGGCCCGCACGGGCCTTGCCGCCCACACCCTCGGCTCCATCGCCGGCATCGCCAGCACGATCGGGATGCTGCAAGCCGGCATGGGAGTGATTTCGCTGCCGCTCGGGCTCTTGATTCGCTCGGGGCTCAGCGGTCTCGTCAACCTCGTCTCCGTGGTCGGATGGCTGAGCCGCCACGGTCGGCTGCGAGCTCATTTCGTCCGCGGTGGCATTCGCGAATTTGTGGGCACGTCGGCCGTCATGTTCGTGAGCCGCCTTGGCGAGACGCTGATCTCGCAACTCGACCCGCTGTTTGCCGCCCAGGGAGGCACAACCGTCTCCACGGCGAAGCTGGCCCTCACGACCAGACCTTATGACCTCGGCCAGATGCTCGGAAGCCGCGTTGTCCCGGCGCTCATGCCCGGTCTTTCGCACCTCCACGGCGAAGGCGGCCATGAGCGGCTTGTCGGAATCATCGAAAAGCTCGCGGCTGGCCTGGGGCTTATGGCCGGCTTTACGGCCGGGAGCGTGGTCGCGCTCAACGGCATTTTTGTGAGCCTCTGGGTTGGCCCAGACGTGTATGCCGGGGAGATGGTGAGCTACCTGCTCGCGGTGCAGACCGTGGCCTACGTGTTTCGTTCATCCCTGAACGAGCTGGTATATGCGGTCGGCGCCTTACGGGCCAACGCCGTGACGATGCTCAGCGAAGGGATCGCCCGCCTTCTCTGCCAGATTGCTGTCATGCACTATCTGTCGTGGCAGTACTTACCGCTTGGGGCGATCGTGTCGATCTCGCTGACGAGCCTCTGGCTGTCCCCGTTGTTTTTGGCACGGCAACTCAATGTGCCGGTGGCCCGCGTGGCCTTCATATGGGCTGCTGCAGTCGCACGAACGCTGATCCTCATCGCCTCCGGGATTGTGTTGCAACGATTAGTGGCGATGCTTGACCTCCAATGGTCGTGGACACTGTTCACCGGTGCCGCCGTCATAGTCGCCGCGGTGCAAGCGACGATAGGCATGGTTGTCTTCCCCGAATTGCGAGCCCCCGCCATCGGGCTAGCGCTCCGGTTCGGACAACGCATCGGCCTGGCCGCGTAAGCCAGACCATG
>CAYZHH010000054.1:5658-14142 GCA_964478275.1 uncultured Candidatus Kuenenia sp. | reverse complement strand
GCTATTCTTCGTTGTTCATCCGCGACTCGAGTCACTCATCACTCCCACATCCACAAGCCTCACGGCTCCACCACACACCAGCTGAAACCAACATGAAACAAGTGCCCGAAGTGTTGACCACGGTCGCACACCAATACCCGCCGGGCATGGTTGCCGAGCAGGTTCGTGACATTCCTCGAAATGCCTACCACATAGGGCTTGCAGTCGCGGCAGTCATGCCCAAGCGACATACAGAGCTAGCCCTCTGCGACCTAGGCGGCGGCATCGGCTCATTCTCGATCGGATGCGCTGCCTACGGGTGGAAGCGCGTGGTGCTCGTGGATGATTTTGACGATTCTGTGAACCACAAAGTGGGGGCTTCGATCCTCGACCTCCACAGAAAAGCTGGGGTGGAAGTGATTGCGCGCGACGTGGTGACCAGCGGAATAGCAGACATCACCGGCACGTTTGACATCATTACCACCTTCGACAGCATGGAACATTGGCACCGCTCGCCCAAAAGACTGTTTGCCGAAGTCGTGGAGAAGCTTAATCCTGGCGGCGTGTTTGTCCTGGGCGTGCCAAACTGCGTCAATCTTCGCAAGCGACTTACCGTGCCCCTTGGATTCGGGAAGTGGAGTGCCATGCAGACCTGGTACGAAGCTGAAACTTTCCGGGGCCACGTTCGAGAGCCCGATGTGAGCGATCTACGATACATTGCTCGCGACATGGGCCTTACCAATCTCACCATTACAGGGCGGAATTGGGCGGGCTATGATTCCAGGCACTCCATCGTCCGGCTTGCCACTGCGATTGTCGACTACCCCCTCCGCGTTTTTCCGTCGCTCTGTTCGACAATTTATCTGGTCGGCCGAAGATCCTGACGTTTCAGTGCCGCCGAAACGCCACACGCTGTCACCCATGCTTTCACGTGCATAGACAGGCCTCCCACCTCGGACCTTCCGGCCGTTGCAACCGGCAAACACAACACTTCCTTGCTGACAGCCGCGCGGCTCGCGAGGCGGGCTGGCTTCCAGCGATCATTCCGTTACGAATCGATCGTAGTGCGTTCGGAAGTGGATGGGGGCTTCTCGTCTTCGCGGGAGGCGCCCTCGGCCGCGACTTCCCGACGCACAGTCGCTGAAAGCGAGGCGCGGTAGGTCAACGCCTCGGCAATCAAGCGGTCAATGGCGTAGATGATGCCCTGCTTGCCGTCCAACAAGCCACGCCGGATGATCAGTGCATACAACGGCACGATGAGCATCATCAACGGCGACCGCAATCGAATTCGATCCCTACGGGTAACTTTGCCAGAGAGCGATCGGCGTACCGTGTCCTTGGCGTATCGCCATTGATTGGCCAGCACCGTATCAAGAGGCTTTCTGTCGTCATGGATGAGCTTCTCCTTGGTGTATGCGACCTTGGCATCTGCGATCAGATGCTCACCGTGCCCCGCTGGCTCAAACAACGGGCGTCCGCCGCGAAACACAATGGGCTTTGGCGGATAAAGGCTCGAGTAGCGTAGCGGCTCTGCATCCCAGTACATCATCACGGGGGCGATGATCGCTTCAACCGTCGGCTCGGAGGCGAGAACGTGCTCAACCTCACCGGCCAACGACTGTGGAATCTGCATGTCCGCATCGAGCACAGCGATATGCTCCCTGTCAGAATGCCACGTGACAATCTGGTTGTACGCGACGCAGTGATTTCGGTAGTCAAATGGCCGAAGGGTCACGCGCTCATACTGGCCACATATCTCCAGGGTGCGGTCGTTGGACCCTGAGTCCAGCACGACCACGGTGTCGCAAATTTCGAGCGACGAAACGAGACATCGCTCGATATTTGCTTGCTCGTTTTTTGCGAGAATGTAGATCGCGCTCAGTCGAGACATATGCGACCTGACTGTCGTGTGTCACCACTATACCCCATTGGAGGCACCCGCGGTAGGCCACGAGCGATTCTGCACAGGCAGGGCCCTGACCAGCGAGTGCCATCGTGCCCTAACGACGTCATCATCAAGTCGCTGAACAACCCACTCCCGCGCGCGTGCCCCCATCGCTCGTTGCTCTTCGTCGGCCCACGTCGCACACGATCGAAGTGCGGCGACAAGCGCGCTCTCGTGATCGTCCGCAACACAGATTCCACAGATTGGCCACCCCGGGGCACGCTGAAGCGCGTTGCCCGGCGACAGAATCACGGGCATGCCCGCTGCCATGGCCTCGGCCGCCGCATACCCGAAGCTCTCATGACACGACCACGACAGATAGACATCGCATGCCGCGATCGCCATGTCACGCCGGGCTGAATCAAGGGCACCGGGAAACCACACACGCGAGCGCATTCCCTCCGGCACGAGCATTTTTAACTCAGCGACTGATATGTCGCCCTCAGGACCTGCCATCACGAGATCACAGCCCTCGGGATCAGCGGCACAGAAGGCGGTCACGATCTCGCGAGGACGCTTTTCACGCGCGAGTCGCCCAAGCACCAGGATGAGCCTTCGGCCGAGAGGCAGGGATAACGCCTCGCGGGCATCGGCACGAGGGAGCGATGATCCTCCGACGGAGACCGGAAACGGAATGACCTCCGATCGAGGCTTCCAGCCCAACGTATGCTCGGCCCCTCGGCGCTCGGCCTCCGTCGCGAATACCACGCAAGCCGCGTCGCGAAGGAATGCCGACCCACCACAGGCCATCCATGCACGACGGCTCCATTGCTTTGATCTCCACAATGCTGGCTCAAGCGCACCGTGGGGGACGACAACATACGGGATTGAAGCAGCGCGAGCGATTCGATGGACGATCATCGCGTGCGCCCTAAAGAGCGAATGGACAATGACGACGTCGGCCTGCGACATCGCAGCTGCGGTCGCCTCGATGATGCGCCGAGGTGGGCAGATCGCCCGTCGAAAGAGCGAGAGCCCCTCGCAATCGATGACGCTCACCGGAATGCCTGCAACGCAGGGCACCTGCGTGCCCGACCCATCCCGAAACGTGACGATCGACCCGCCGAGCATACGGGCGACGTCCACGACCGCCCGGTACATGCCGCCGTGGGAGGGAGAGAGGTCGAGACAGACCGTAACGATCTTCATGTCGCCGTCCACCGTCTCGTTAGAGGCGGAGCGCACCGGATTGCTGCTCCATCGCAAGACTGACTCGCCTGCGACCAGGAGCAAAGTAAAGCAGAATCAGGATTACGAAGTACAACACGCCACCAATCACGATGCCGTAGGCCATTTCATGAGCCACCGATGGAAGCCCCTCGTTTACTGAGGCAAACACTCTGTCGCATGCGACAGCAAATACCACCACTCCGAAGCTCCCAGATATGGCGAACAAGGTTTGCAACACTCGTGTCATCAGCAGCGTGTAGAACCCGGTCAGAAGGCTGACCCAAAATACGAAGAGCGGCCCGCCCATCTCCCAGGCGGCCCCCACAAACGACCGCTCGACGCTGTGGGATTCCGTAATGCGGTGGCCGATTGCTATGAGAGTTGCTTTGTCCTCAAATAGTGGCGGCACGAGCCTGATCGCCAGCTTTCGCGGGAGGAGGCCTTGCGACACGACCTCGGCAAGGTAGTAGCCCACGTTGACCGGTTTGTACGGATAGACGTCCGGGACGAGCATCACGATCTGGTGACCGCCGGTAAAGAACAAGCGGACAAAGATCTCTTCACCCCAGTTCTTGTCAACCAGCTTGTCCATCTTCTGAGTCAGCACGTCGTATCGGCGCTGGAGGTCCTCCGAGCCCCCGTGCCACAAGCCGAGCCCCAGCCGGCGACCAGCATTTCCAACCACGAGGGCAACGCCGAAGAGCGCGATGAGAACGACAAGCGATCCTAGCTTTCGCTGCGTGCTGATGCGACTCAGGAACAACAGCCCGAAACCGAAATAGACCAGCGGCATGAACGCGTAGTATCGAGAATTCGTGAACGTATTGAAGAGGAAGTTCACGGCAAGCACCGCAATAATGACTGTCTTCGTGCGCCGGCCGAGCGTGTGCCATGCGGCACCGGGGATGAGTGGAAGCCCGTGGCCGTATCGGAACAGGCCATAGATGAGATATCCCACGGCTGACGATGGCCCCATCGCGAGCAGACGCAACACAACCATGAGAGCAATGAATGCTATGAAAAAGAAGAACACTGGCTTGGCCATACGATGGGCATGTTGCAAAAACGCGTCGTATGTCATGGGAGGCCGTTCGCGGCCCTCGAACAGGAGCCAGGGAATCGAGAATGAGATGATCGACAGGAGCGTCGCTAGTTGGAATCGATCATTCGTGTCCAAGAGCCGAATTGCTGTACCCCATGGTGTCACGTAGGTGTCCGGGGAGAACATGCAGAAATAGAGCGTTGAGATGCTCGTCAGCACCATCATTGGCATGATGAAGAATGCTGGAATCATGCCGACGGTGGGATTGACCTTGAGAAAGCGATAACTCAGCGCGATCGTCACCGCGACGTTCACAATCGCGAAGGCACCGGCTGGCCGATCGGCGGGCCGCATGACCGCGAGCGTCAGGCAGGCAATGAATACTCCGACGATGCTCGGGAGCGTGAGCCACGCGTACCGCGGTTTCTCCGAGCGAGGGAAGCCGCGAGCACGCGCTCGGTACGGCGCTGCAGGAGCCTGGTATGGAGCGGTTGCAACACCGCTCATGCTCATGCCTTCGTGGTAGGTCCGCATCGCCAATCCTTCACGCGGACGCCGGGCTCGGCGTTTCCATTCTCGAACTGAGGCCCGGCGAGAGCATCTCTTCGTACTTCATGAGAAGCTGTTCTTCCGAATAGTGCGAATCGCCGTAGTCTACCATCGCCTCCGGCGGCGGCACGGTCGCGGTTCCGTCCATCACCGCACAGACCGCACCAGCGAGCGCCCGCGGATCGTTCGGAGGGACGATAAGCTGCGGAAGGATAGGGGACAGAATTTCCGGGAGTCCGCCCACGGATGTCGCGACGACCGGCACACCAAACCCGAGGGCTTCGATCGCAATGATCCCAAAACATTCGAGCGCCCGAGACGGCACGACGAAGACGTCGGCGGCCTGATAGGCAAGCATGAGGTCCGCATCCGAGAGGCCACCGGAGAAGGAAACCCACTCAGCCAGGCCCAGGGTCGAAGCAAGCCGCTCAAGGGCGATTCGCAGCTCCCCTTGGCCCACGATCCGCAGCCTGCACGGCCGGTTCTTCGCGATGGTCACCATCGCCCTGATTGCCGTGTCGAGACCGTACCGCGAACGGAGTTGCCGAACCGAAAGGAGAACGGGCTCGTCACGAGGCCACCCAAGCCGATCACGAGCATCTCTTGCCGATAGGGTCCGTCTCCACGCGGGATCTGACCAATGCGGGATGACGGCCCACGGCTTGGACACGACCGATGGATAGAGCTTGTGGATGCGGTCGCACGTGAACCGTGACAGGGTGTGACACCTGTCGGCTACTGTCAGGGCATGCTTTTCTGCACGGCGAATCAACGGCAGCCCGGCCAGCTTCACAACATCCCGCAGGCGGCCGTGCGTCCAGTTCCATCGCTGCTCGTCCACCGCCGGCGAGTGAATCGAAAGCACGAGTTGCGACCGCCGTCGCACGACGCGATCCGCAGCCGCGGCTGCATAGATGCCATGGCAATGGACACTGTCCCACTCCGTTGACGCGAGACGCGCGAGCGCCTGGGCGTAGGCATTGATCCTTTGGCCAGGATTCCACGGGCTGAAGCCGCTCACTGCCAGCTGCGGAAAACGAACGACCCGCACCCCTTCCACAACCTGCTCATGCACCGCATCAACGGGGGCTGGCGCGACGAGCGTGACGTCGTGACCTCGACGAGCCATGCCACGGCACACATCCCACGCGACCCGTGCGAGACCGTTGTGGTGGTCATGAAAATAGCTCTCGGCGACCGTAAGAATTTTGAGAGGCCGCGGCGTGCTACTGCGAGGGGCAGCCGTCACGTGATCTCACCCGAGAGAATCCCATCGACCGCGTCCCGCAGGGTGGCCCGGCGGAAGTCTGGCGGCGGGTCACTCGCGGCATCTCCCACCAGAATGCTCCGGATGCCTGCGCGGCGAGCCGCCAGGATATCGACGGACCGGTCGCCCACAAGCACCGATGCGGCGAGATCGATGCCGTGCTCGCGAGCAGCAGCCAACAGCATGCCGGGCGCAGGCTTTCGGCACTCGCATGCTACTCGCAGTTCGCGGCGGCTCTCCGGGTCTGCATGATGCGTCTCCGGATGATGCGGACAGAAATGAACGGCATCCACACGGGCGTTGTGCTCGGCCAGCAGCGCTCGCATGCGGGCATGGATCGCCGCGAGCGTGTCTTCGGTACACAGGCCGCGAGCAATGACCGGCTGGTTGGTGACCACGATGACGTTGAGCTCGGCAGCGTTGAGGCGGGCAATTGCCGGCCCGGCCCCTGGAAGGAGCCGGAAGTCGTCAGGTGAGCAAACGAGGCCGACATTCTCGTTGATGACGCCATCACGATCGAGAAACACGGTGCGAATCGGCCGCCGCGTGGTTCGTGCCGCGGCAATCATCGCCTTCTCCTCGCCATACCGCTGCACGCGCTCGAGCCGGCCCGGCGTTCCCATGTCTCGAAGAAAGCCCTCTCCCGAGAACTCATGAACCCCAAGCGGCATGCCCGCTTCAATCGCTCGAGGAAACAAGTCGCGAACCCAATCTGCCTTGGTGCGAGGGGGAAGCAGCTCGACGAGTTTGCGATCAACCACATAGATTGCTGCATTGGCCACGTTTCGCGGCAGGTGGCGTTCTGTTCCCGCCGGTAGAAACCTCGTGATGGTTCCGTGCTCGCCCACCTCAATCAGGTCTGAATCCCACGGATGATCCGATGGCCGCACAAGGAGCGTCGCGAACGCGCCTGGCCGGTGTGCCCGCAGAAGCTCGCCGACGGCAAAATCGATGAAGACGTCGCCGTAGAGGACGACGAACTGCTCGGCGAGCTCCGGCAAAAGCTCGCGAACGCACCCCGCGGTGCCCAAAGGTGCATCTTCTTCGAAGACACGAATGCTCATTCCCGGCATCGGAACAGCATAATGCTCCCGAATCACATCCGCCTTATAGCCCGCGGCAAGGACGACGTCGGTAATTCCGGCTTCCCGAAGCCGATCCAGCGCATGGTCGAGCACCGGCTTTCCCGCGATAGGAAGCATCGGCTTGGGAACGTCGGCCACGAGATGACCGAGCCGCGTGCCCTGGCCGCCGCACAACACGACCGCCTGCCTAATCACGAGCGTGCCTCATCATCATTCGGCGATCGCCACAAAGTTCGTCGTCCGAAACTGCTCGAGCGGTTCTTCGTACGCAACGATCGGGCAGAGATACCCGCCAGGCGTCAGACGATAGATCTTCATGCCGGCCGCCGTCAGGACTCGCCAGAAGTCGCGGAAAAACGTGCGGGTGTCTATGTTGCAGCCGCCGAACTCGAAGAGCACCATTCCGACGACCCCCGATTGAAGCAGCCCCGCCGCTCCCGCGAGCGCATCGAGCTCATGCCCTTCGATGTCGAGCTTGAGCAGGTCGATGCGGCTGATGCCGTTCGCGGCGGCATAGGCGTCGAGCGTGATCGTGGCGACCGTCTCCGATTCCGAGAACTCCACGCCGAAGTGGGAGAGATCCCGCTGCGTGAGGGACGCGATCCCCGAGCCCTCTTTGTCGTACCAGAGCGTCGCGTGGCCAGCTTCACGGCCAACGGCGACATTGTTGAAGACGACGTTGGCGATGGTCTCGCGGCCATTTCGCAGCATCGAGAACGTGGCTTTGCCAGGTTCAAAGCAATGGATCGTGCTCGCAACCCCATCGAGCGCGGCGCGTGCCATGCCTAAAAACTGCCCCTGGTTGGCCCCGACATCGAAGACGACCAGGGGCGGACGGCAGCGTCGCCGCAGCGTCGCCAGGACAGCCTTTTCGCCACTGGCGGCTACATCACTGCCAGCCCCGATACCTTGAAGCCACTGGCTGAATGCGGCGTCTCGTCGCAAGAACCGCTGGCCCCAGGGGCCGGCAGTGAGTGCTACGGCAACACGTCGTATGAAAGACTTGAAGAGACTCATTGGCCCTCCGCTGGTACCCGACCGATGCCAAGGAATTCGTGCGTCAGGATTCGTGGACGACGCCCTGTCTCCGCAATGACCTTCGCAATCACCACGATTCGCGTGGTTTGCCAGGCGATCCAGCGGAGGATTCCCTGGATCCCCACAGGGACCGGCCCGGTCTCATGCACCGCGATATCCACGAAGTCGAGCGCCCGGAGCAACTGTCGAAACGAGTTCTCATTGAAGATCATGCGATGGGTGAGGTCGCCGTAGATCACATGCCCAGCATGAAGACCCTCGCCGTTGGGTGTCTGAATCACGAGCACACCACCGGGGCGAAGCGCCTTGCGGCAGAGCCGGCCGAACTCGAGCATTCGCTCTCGCGAAACATGCTCGATGACGTCAACCGCGAGAATCGCGTCGAACTCGCCCGTGGCATTCTTTAGCT
>CAYZHH010000054.1:663-5648 GCA_964478275.1 uncultured Candidatus Kuenenia sp. | reverse complement strand
GATCACCCGGATGCGCGTCGGCCCCAGCGGCACGAGCGAGCTCCACCTGCTCGTGGCAAAGATCGACGCCTCGGCAGCCGGTGAAACCCTCGGCTTGAAGGAATCCGAGAAGCTGACCCGAACCGCAGCCCAGTTCGAGGATGCTTCCGGTTCGCGGCACCGATGCCAGCAAGGGCAACAACCGCCAGCGGAGCCACCGAAGATTGTTGGGCGAGAGGGGCCGAATTCCGGCAGCCCCCTCAGCCTTGAATCGGCTGACATACCGTTCGTAGAGAAATTGACTCAGATCATCCATGCGAGCCTCGTGGGGCAGGCCAGTCACAACGGACAAAGAGAAAATCGGACTGAAGAAGCTCGCCATCGGCCCCCTGGGCGTATGAGCAGATGTCGAAGAGACGGAAGCCGACCGACGCCATGTGCCCCACGACATCGTGGGCAAGCGGCTGGCCTTCGTAAAGCTCGCGAAACGACACCTCGAGCAGGACCGCATCGAGCGATCGCAGCACCGCCTCCGCTCCGCGGACCACTTCCAGCTCATACCCCTGCACATCAGCCTTGAGCAGTTGCGGGGCTTGGATCTCACCAGACTCGACAAACGAATCGAGCGTTCGCATCGACACGGTGATCGTCTCCGCAGCCCGCCACTCAGGCACCACCGCCCGAAGAGGGCTCGACTGGTCGGCATGGCGATGGAGGAGAAGCTCCCCCGATCGCGCGCCCAGCGCTCCGCTCCACGTAGTGAGCCCCGGCATGCGCGCGGAAAGCTCAGTCAATGCAGCCCGGTTCTCCGGCAGCGGGTCCACCATCAGCGAGCGGGCCTGCGGGAAAAGCGTTCGGCACTCGAGCGTCCACGTGCCTTGCCATGCTCCTACATCGACGATCTGGGCGGGGGCCCATCCGGTTCTCGCGAGTTTCCGAAGAGCCGGCAGGAATCCGCATGGCCCCCAGTGGGCATTGACGATCCTCGCCCCAGCGAATCCCACCACGCGGTTGACCAGTGTCTTCAGCATGCGCTACACGACGTCCAGCAGGTGTTCTGGAACGCCTCCCTCAAAGGCCTGGCCCGTGTACATCATGAGCCACTCCTGAAACGTCAGCCATCGATCCATGCGCTCGCCCGAGTACGACCGACGCCGAAACTCCCGAAACCGCTCGTATTTCGGCCAGTAGAGATCGAGGTCTTCGCCATCCACGATCGCGAAGCGTGCCGCAAACGCCCGCCAACTGTCCTCGAGCGTCCACTTCGGCTCATGCCCCGTGGCCTTCAGGAACTCGGTGGCTAGATAAACCTCGCAGACGCAGTCTCGCGACGTCTCTCGCCACGTCCGTGGCCCCTTCACCTCCGGAACCCGCGTTTCACAGAGCGGCGCGCCCCAGTAGAGCAGCATGTCATCGATCTGACCGAAGAGAAACATATCGGTCATGCCGTACAAGCGACAGGCAAACGTGCCCGTGCTCGCGCCGATGAGGCGCTCCCGCTGCTTCCCGGCAGCCACCAGCGGAAACGCTCGGAGCATGCTCATGAGCATCGCATGGATGTTCACCCCATACATCCGCTGATCGGTGCGCGTCTTGATGGCATAGTCAACGCCCACGCTCGCCGCATGCGCGAGGCCGGCCTGGCTCGACACCAACTGGTAGTTGAAGTTTTGCTGGCCGGGGGTGGCCGGGGGATCGCTCGTGATTACATCGACCCCGGCCGCCCGAAACTGATCGAGCGAGGCGGCGTCTTCGTTCTTCCAGGTGGATAGAACCAGCCGGGCACCGGGGAACAAGCGGGTGTAGAGCCGCATGGTGTCGAGCGTGAAATCATCACGCTTCACCACCGGCCCCTGCATGACGACCGCGAGCGAGGGAAGCGACGGCACCACATCCGACGCGATCCCGCAATCGTCGGCACGCTTCGGTCGGGCGTGATACGTCAGCCACGAACCCGACATTCGCTCCCAGGCAGCAAGAACTCGCTCGAGTCCATTGCGGAGCAGCCTCATGCGGAACTGCATGCCCTCGAGAATGGACGCGGAGCTCTGACGTTCAGCCTTCATGGACCGCCTTGCGCGACACGGCCAGGGATTCAAACTGTTTGAGGTCGGAGGGAATCCCAAGCCCATACATGCCGGCATACTCCCGGCCGACATTGTGAATGATGATTTTCTTGCCGTCAGCAATCATCTCGTTGTACGCAGGAGCCACGTAGAACTCGTTGTTGACTCGCAGGTTCTTCCCGATCATGCGATCGGCGGCCTCGACGAAATCTTGTCCCCGCCGATAGTTGTAGATTCCGACGGTGGCTTCATTCGACACCACCTGCTTCTCCACGACCTCGACGATCCGGCCGTCCTCCCCGAATCGCACATACGACCACTTCGGATGGTCGGCCCACATCGTCATGATGAGCCCGTCGGCCTCCTCGCGATCCATCGCCGCGAGATAGTCGTTGATGTCGATATCGATCCATTGATCGCAGTTGGCGACCATGAGCGGCGCATCGGTATCGATCCATTCCCGCGCCAGGAGCACCGTGCATGCGGCCCCCTCCGTGACACCATCAACCACGACGATCTTGCAGGACGGCTCCAGTTCCTTCACGAATGCATCGATCCGGTGCTCTCGAACATGCTCTTCGAGAAGGACGAAGACGAACTGGTGTGGCTGGCTTGGCCGCAGATTGTCGAGAACAACTTCGACCATCGGCTTCCCATGGACGGGAATCAGCGGCTTGGGAAGCGCGTAGCCCTCGTCCTGGAACCGCTTACCGCGGCCGGCCATCGGCATGACGATCGTCAGCATGACGCCTGCTCTCTTGAGTATTTGTCGCCGGTGGCGCCCGGGAGCTTGACGACCGCCGTGGTGGTGGGCGTCGCCAGCACCCGAAAATCGGTGCCCTCGCCTGGCGGAATGACGAGAATGTCGCCGGCTGTGTGCCGCACGCCGTTCATCTCCACCTCGCCCGCCACGATGACGGTGATCTCCGTGGCGATCTTGTGGAAGTGCCAGTCCTCGTAGTCGCCGGCCACATAGTGCTTGACGGCCACCTCGACCGCGTCGGTCCGCAGGAGGGTTGGCTCATAATTGCCGACGAACCACCCCTTCACCATGTCCTCGAGCCTAGCCTTCTCCATGACCGGCTCTTTCTGCTTGGCGACCGATGAACTGTTCATACACCTCGACGCCCTGGGGCGTGCCGAATGAGAAGTATTCGTCTCGCTGAATCCGCCAAATCCCAATCCGCTTCTGCCGCAGGATCATTTCATTGAACGCCGGGCAGACGAAAAACTGCCCGTTCACATGAGCATCTTTGCGGATCATCCGCATGGCCGACTGGGTGAAATCCTCGCCTCGGCGGAAGTAGTAGAGGCCGGCCGTTGCCGTGCGGCTGATGGGCCGCTTTTCGGCCGCTTCCTCGACGAGCCCGTCCTGGTTCACGCGAACATACGACCAGCGGGGATGGATCGAATCGAACACGACGGTGCCGCCATCAAGGTTCCGCTTGCGGAAGTCCACGATCGCGGCTGCGAGGTCGGCGGTAATGAGTTGATCGCCATTGGCGATGACAAGCTCGCCGTCAGCCTCCATGTGCTCGATCGCCAAAAGCGCCGTGCACGCGGCTCCGGCCGTCTGGCTTTCGGCATAGACGATTCGACAGTTCGGGGCGAGAAGCCCGAGCACCTCAGCGAGATGATGCCGGCTTGCATCTTCCTTCCGAATGATGAAGACGAATTCGGCATCAGGGAGCCCCTGGAGCCGCTCGTACACGTGCTCGATGAGAGGCCGACCCTCCACCTCGATGAGGCTCTTGCTGTGGGTATACCCCTTCTGCCGAAATGCCTCGTCGCCACCCGCCATAGGCACAACGACCCTCATGCTCGCGCTCCTTCGGCCTTGCCGATATGCGCCATGATCCCATTGAGATTCACGTCTTCCACCGAAGTGACGACCATGACATGGGCCCCAGCCGCCTGCGCCGCCGCCACGCCGTTGGGATTGTCTTCGACAACGAGGCATTCCTGGGGGGAAAGACCGAGCCGCGAAATGGCAGTGGTGTAGATCTCCGGATCGGGCTTCCCGCGTTGGACATCCTGATTGCTGAGCGTGAACTCGAGGTAGCCCTCGAGATTGCACTTCTCCATCATGAGATCGACGGTCGGCCGCACCGAATTGGACGCCACCACAAGCCTGTAGCCCTGCGACCGGAGGTGCGACAGGGCATACTCGTGGAAGAATCGCGGCCGGCACCGGGAGAAGATCATCTCCATCGTGTAGACCTGCTTCATTTCGTTGATGAAGCCGTGGAGGGCGCGGGGCAGCCCTTGATCAATGCTGAGCATCTCCAGCTTTCGGATCGTGGGGAGACCGTCGTACGTCACGAGGTGGTCGAGCCGGTCGATTTCGTAGCCAAAGAGGCCGAGGGAGCGGTTGAGCGCCTCGTAGTGCCACTCCTTGGCGTCAACGAGCACGCCATCCATGTCGAAGATCACCGCCTTGATGTGAGGCTTGATGTCAGGCATGAAACACGTCTCTCGCATCCTCGGGGAAGTCGGTGCAGAGCATGAGGCCAGGATGCTTGGCAATGGGCGAGGACGCAAGCCGGTCCCAGAGCCCGCGGTGCTCCCGGCCGTGGAGATCCGGCGACACGACGCAGACCTGCTTGCCTTGGTCGAGGTGGCGGCCAATCGTGTCGGTGTCGTACCACTCGCTCGAGAAGGCGTCGAGCCAGACGCCGGCGGCCGCGGCGTAATACGCTGGTTCCGGCTCCCATTCGCTCTGCCGCGTGAAGGCACGCATGCCGTGCCGGAGGTAGCCGGCCGCGTCGGGGATCGCCATGTCGAACACGAAGTAGTCTTGCACCTCGTAGACCGTGAGGAGATCGAGGAGCATGGTCTGGAGGCCGTCGGCCTTGATGTTCAAGGCTAGCGGCAGCCCTGGACCAAGACGACGATGAAGCTCAAAAAACTCCGTCGCCCGCCAGGCGGCTTGTGTCGGCG
>CAYZHH010000054.1:0-653 GCA_964478275.1 uncultured Candidatus Kuenenia sp. | reverse complement strand
TTCCAATAGCCTCGATGACTGAGAATTCGCATCACTTACCGTGGCCGGGCGGACTCGATTCTGACCCTATGGTACGCCGTCACGGCTGCCTTTCGAGGACCGTTGTTGTGACCCCGGCGCCGACGTGAATTCGCACGCCCGCAGGGCCATCGTCTTTCAATGTCACGACCGTGTCGGTGCCGGCCAGCCGCCAAGTGCCGGGGACATTGACGCGGACAGCCGTGCCGCGATGCCCGACCGGTACGGTCACGACGATGCGGTTGGGCCGGATCACGAACGACGCGGGGCCAGAGGCGACCAACTCTGATGGCGTTGCGGCGGTGGTGTCGCCCGCGATGGGAGGCAGCTGCACGCCCCCGCGTTCCGACATGACGATCGTCGAACCATCCACTTCACGCCGCACCAGCATGGCCCGTCCATTGAATCGGATATCGTCGGCCGTGACGTCGGTCTGCTGGTCGGCGAGAAATGCGTAGTCGATCCGGCTCCTGTGATCGGCTCGAATCACGTACCCGTCGGCCAAGGTCTTGAAGCTCACGGGCCGCTCGTTCCCACGACGGGGATGCAGCGCAACAAAGTACGCCCCGTCGTCGGGCCGCTGGAGATGGAGGAGATCCATGTCTTCCCGTACGCCCGCGATCGGTGTGTAGTCG
>CAYZHH010000053.1:0-15947 GCA_964478275.1 uncultured Candidatus Kuenenia sp. | reverse complement strand
GAAGCGTCGTCCACGAGGGTGCGTCAATCATCCCCGCCGAGTGCATAGCCACGGCCTCGAAAGGTACGGATGAGCGACGCGCCGCGACCTTTGTCGACCTTGCCGCGAAGGCGATTGATGTGGACCTCGATCACATTGGTCGGCCCGTCCCAGTCGAAGCCCCACACATGCTCGCAGAGCATCTTGCGGGTGACGACCTGGCCGTGGAATCGCATGAGGAGCTCAAGAATGCTGAACTCGGTTGGAGTCAGGTCAATGGAGCGGCCGGCGATCGTGAGCCGCTGGTTCGCGAGGTTGAGGCAGAACTCCCCCACCGCGAGTTGCATGGCCGGCTTGTCCGACGTCCGCCGATGCACGGCATCAATGCGGGCGAGAAGCTCGTCCATGGCGAATGGCTTCACGAGGTAGTCGTCGGCCCCTGCCTCGAAGCCCTCGAGCTTGTCCGGCACGGTGCCGCGCGCGGTGAGCACAATCACCGGCGTCCTCACGCCATGGGCCCGTGCCATGCGGAGCACCTCGAGGCCGTCGACCTTGGGGAGCATGAGATCGAGGACCACCAGATCGCTGGCCAGAAAAGCTTCGTCGC
The DNA here is from genome assembly GCA_964478275.1 of uncultured Candidatus Kuenenia sp. Lineage (GTDB taxonomy): Bacteria > Planctomycetota > Planctomycetia > Pirellulales > UBA1268 > QWPN01. The sequence goes on along the minus strand of CAYZHH010000053.1, from coordinate 15,361 downwards.
GAATGGCCGCAGCGCCATCGGTAAGCCACGTGCATTCATGGCCTGCCTCACGCACGGCCGTCGAGACGGCACGGGCGATGATGGGGTCGTCCTCAACGATCGTCACTTGCATGGGAATGACTCGCGTGGGCGAGGGACGGGGTGGTCCGCCAGGGCTGCCCTATCGTACCGAGAGCGGCTCGTCACTCCCACTCGATCGTGGCTGGCGGCTTCGAGGAAACGTCGTACACCACCCGATTCACGCCCCGCACCTCGTTGATGACGCGGGTGGAAATCCGCCCCAAAACCTCGTAGGGAAGATGGCTCCAGTCGGCCGTCATGAAGTCTTCGGTCTCGACCGCCCGAACAGCAAGGACATCGTCATAGGTCCTGGCATCGCCCATCACGCCGACACTCTGCACCGGGAGGAGAACGGCAAACGCCTGAGACACTTTCCGCATGAGCCCGGCCGCCTCGAGCTCCTCGAGCACGATGGCATCGGCGTCTCGCAGCCGATCAAGCCGTGGCTTTGTCACCTCACCGATGCACCTCACGGCCAGCCCAGGCCCTGGGAACGGGTGTCGCCACACGATTGTTTCAGGGAGCCCGAGCTGGAGCCCGAGCTGCCGAACTTCGTCCTTGAAGAGATCCCGTAGGGGCTCGACGAGGTCGAACTGGAGGTCGTCGGGAAGCCCGCCGACATTGTGGTGGAGCTTGATGGTCGCTGCCGGCCCGTCGGCCGCAGCGCCACTCTCGATGACGTCGGGATAGAGCGTGCCCTGGGCCAGGAACCGGGCGCCTTGGATGCGGGCTGCCTCCACAGCAAAGCAGTCGATGAAAGCCCGTCCGATCCGCCGCCGCTTTTCCTGTGGCTCGGTGATACCAGCGAGGACTTCGAGGAACTCCCGCTCGGCCGGCACGACGTGGAGATCGGCCTGGAAGTGCGTCGTGAACTCTTCGATGACCGCGGCGGCCTCGCCCTTCCGCAAGAGTCCGTTGTCGACCAGGATGCAGGAGAGTTGGCTTCCGATGGCCCGCGAGAGGAGCGCGGCCACGACGGCCGAATCAACGCCCCCGGAGAGGCCACAGATCACCCGATCGCTGCCGATCCGCTCGCGCATGCGATCGATCGTGGCGGCTGCAAAATCATCGAGCCGCCACCGTCCTGAACAGCCGCAAGGCCCCTTCAGGAAGTTCGCGAGGATGGTGCCGCCGGCGGGCGTGTGCGTCACTTCCGGATGAAACTGCAGACCGAAGACCGGCAGGGAGCGATGGCGGACGGCGGCCAGTGGGCACGTGGCCGTGCGAGCGAGCGGCAGGAAGTCGGCTGAGACGCTGTCTACCTGATCGCCGTGGCTCATCCAGACTTCTGTTTGGTTCGGTACGCCCTCAAAGAGGATGTCGTGGTCGAGCACCTCACATGCCGCCCGACCATATTCGCGTGTCGTCGCTCGGCCCACGCTCCCGCCGAGAGCCTCGCACGCGAGCTGCATGCCGTAGCAGATGCCGAGGACGGGCACGCCGAGGGCGAAGATGCCGGGATCGCACTTGGGCGCGGTCGCTTCATACACGCTCGCCGGACCGCCCGACAGGATGATGCCCTTCGGGGCGAGGGCGCGGATGCGGTCGGCGGTGATGTCGTGCCGCACGATCTCGCAGTAGACATGCTGCTCGCGAACCCGACGGGCAATGAGCTGGGCGTATTGCGAGCCGAAATCGAGCACGAGCACCCGCTCGGCCTGCTGGGGAGCGGTGTGGTCGGACGCGGACGAGGGGATCGCGGTCTGGGGGGCGGAGCCGGCGGGCATGAGAGGGTGTGAGTGGAAATGGTTTGAGAGGAAAAGCCCAAGAGTATACGCGTCGCTCGGCCGGCCCGCAGCCGACCCGCCTCGGCGAACGGCGGCGGCTCCTTCAGCTGGCTGCTATAGTGCCCGCCATGCTCGTCCTCTTGACCAATGACGACGGTATTTTTGCCCCCGGCCTCGCGGCGATGGAGCGGGCCCTCCGCCCGTTTGCCGACGTCGCCGTGGTGGCCCCTTCCACCGAGCAAAGCGGGGTTGGTCACGCCATCACGTTCCTCGCGCCCCTTACGGCCAAAGAAGTTTTTGATGGGGATCGGCGGCGTGGCTGGGCCGTGGATGGCAGCCCAGCGGACTCCGTGAAACTCGGGATTTCGGAGTTCTGCCCGCGGCGGCCTGATCTCGTTGTCAGCGGAATCAACAGCGGTCTCAATGCCGGCATCAATGTCCTCTACTCCGGCACGGTGGCAGCCGCGATTGAAGGGGCCTTCTTCGGCATCACGAGCATCGCGGTATCACTCGAATGGAATGAGCATGCCGACTACGACCGCGCAGCGGTGATCGGCGCGTCCATCATTCGTCATCTCCTCGCACGGCAGCCCGTGGCGGGAAGCCTTTTTAATGTAAATATTCCGACGCGGGCACTTGCGGGCGCGGCCGAGCTGCGGGTCGTGCCGATGAGCGTGGCCCGCCACGGCGAGGCCTTCGAGCGTCGGGTCGATCCACGAGGCCGTTCGTACTGGTGGGCCACCAACGAGCCACCACCGCCACCGTCACCGCTGGAGTCGGATGTCACGGCTTTGGCAGCCGGCCATGTGACGCTCACACCCCTCGGATACGACCTCACCCATCGCGGAAGTCTGGACGCCCTCGCCGAAGGGCCCTGGCGGCTGGGCTGAGGCTCCGCTGCCACAAGGTGTCGCGGGTTCGCGTTTCACCGCGCCCGCAGGATCACCATCGTGCCCAGGACGATCACGGCGATCAAGCCGCCGATGACCGTGATCCACAGGCCAATCGGATAGCCCCAGATCTCCCTCGGAAATCGGAACCCCGACGGGGTTTCCTCTTTCCCTTTGGGCTCATCGTCCCGGGAAGCATTGCGATCGGATGGCGGCGCGGGCTTCGTAAGAACGACCTTGATGGACTGGCTGGAATCGCGGCCGATGGTCGGTTTGGGTGTCTGTCGCGATAGGTCAGAGCCACGGGCCTTGGACTCGGAAGATAGACCGGACGCCACGGGGCTTGATGGCCTGCTCGGAGCCGGTGTAGCCGGTCCGACAGCCGGTCCGACAACGCTGCTCCCAGGCCGACGTGGAGGAATCCGACGGGGTGGTTCGCTGCGAGTCGCCGACGCGGCGGCCGCCGTGGAGCCCTTCAGCCATGCGTCGAGGGTGTCGGCAACCTCTTCGGCCGTCTGCGGACGGGCCTCCGGAGCCTTGGACATCATGCGGAAATAGAGTTCCGCAATCGTCAGGGGCACGTCAGGCCGATCTTCGAGGATGTTGGGTGGAGGCTTGTTGAGGTGCGACTGAATCCGCTCAGCGAGCTTGCCCTGCGCGAACGGCGCCCGGCCCACGAGGACGTAATACAAGGTGCAGCCGAGGGCGTAAATGTCGCTCCGCCGATCAGCCTTGTGGCTGTCTCGTGCCTGCTCGGGGGCGAGGTAGTCGGCCGTCCCGAGAATCTTTTCGTCGTACGCTTTTGTCAACGACGACTCGTCGTCGTCCTCGAGCGCGAGGCCGAGGTCGAGAATTTTGATCGTGCCTTTGCGATCGAGAATCAGGTTGGCCGGCTTGATATCGCGATGGACAAGCCCTTCTTGGTGGGCGTAGTGAAGCCCCAGGGCCGCCTGCCGGATGTAGAGTGCCGCGTCTCGCACAGCGAGCGGGCCGTCCTCCTTGACCTTCTCATAGAGATCGATGCCTTCGACATACTCCATCACGATAAAGTGGATGGAGCCCATCTGCTCTTTGTCGAAAGCGCGGGCGATGTTTTGATGGCCCAGTTGGAAGGCGATTCTCGCTTCCCGTTCGAACCGAGCGAGGAACGAGGTCTGCTCCACCCGCTTGACCGGGAGCACCTTGACCGCGACCCGCTTGTTGATCGTCGGATTCTCAGCGAGGTAGACGCTACTCATGCCGCCGGTCCCCAGCAGCCCCAGGAGCTTGTACTTACCGAGCATGAACCCCTTGTGTTTGCCCCGGAGGAGCTGGTCCATCTGCCACTGGGTCAGGAGGCCGGAGTCCATCATCGACCTTGGGAGGGCATCCGGAAGGGCGATCGTTTCATCGGGCCATGCCACGACGGCCGCAGCCAATTTCTCCTCGCTTAGGAGCCCACTCTTCCGTACCACGGCAAGAAAGTCGGCGATGGTATGGACGCGATCGGCCATGCGTGGAAAACTGAATCGGGTTCGGACGTCGTCGGGCGTTCGTCAGGGACACGGTTCCCAGCCCATCCCCAAAGACTAGCACGGGTTGGGGAAACCGAAATGAGGCTGTACACGCGTCGGGGCTGCCGGCTCTGCGAGGAGGCCGAGGACATGCTGGCCGCGCTCGGCTATGCGGCGGAAATCGTCGACGTCGACGCCGACCCAGCCGACGCAGGATGCTATGGTCTCCGGGTGCCAGTCCTCGAAATCGACGGCTGTGTCGTGGCCGAGGGCCGCTTTCATGAAATGCGACTGGGAGAGGCGATCGCCCGCCTCAAAGGCCGAGGTTGAGTCCGCGGTCCGCGAGGTCATGGGCCAGCCTGGCGGCCGACGTGAAAAGCTCGGCGTCCCATCCGGCCACGCGGGCCGCCGCGACATGCTCGGGGAGATCATCCGCGAAAAAGATCGCGTCGGGGGGAACGCCCGCCCGCTTGGTGGCCAAGGCAAAAATCGCGGGCTCGGGCTTGGATGAGCCCGCTTCGTAGCTGAGCACAAGCTCGCGGAATCCACCGGGAAGGATGCCCCATCGGAGATCCAGCAGGTGCTGCCAGTGGGCATGGCAGGTATTCGAGAGGATTCCAAGCGGCACCCGAGCCCGTTCGAGCGCGGCGATCACTGGGAGCATCGGCACATTGAGCGTGAAGATGTCGGAGGCGGCCTGCGCGAGCGTCGTGGAGTCGGAATGCGTCCCCGTTCGACGAGAGAACTCCGCATGGAATTCGTTCCAGCCGAGTCGACCGCTCTCGAGGTCGGCTTGGAGGCCCTCCATCACCGCATCGCGGACCGTCGGCACCGGGGCTCCGCACACCGACGCCATCTGTCGGAAGGCTCGTTCGCGGTCGAACATCGCGATGACGTTGCCGAGGTCGAGATAGACGAAGGCGGGAGGCATGGGCGTCTGAAAGGCAGGGGCGAAACCGATGGATTTTGAGGACGGCATGATACTATCTCTGCCTCGCGCCCCGGTTCACGCGTTTGCAAGGATTATCGATGCCCCAACTCAACCAGCTCAACCGAACGAGTTCACGGATCACCCAGCCCCGTTCGCAGGGCGCCTCGCAGGCGATGCTCCTCGGCACAGGGCTCCAGCCCGCCGATCTCGACAAGCCGCAGATCGGCATCGCGAGCATGTGGTACGAGGGCAACACCTGCAACATGCACCTCGACCGGCTCGCCGCCAAGGTCCGTGAGGGTGTGGTGGCCGCCGGCATGGTGGGCATGCGGTTCAACACGATTGGCGTGAGCGACGGCATCTCGATGGGCACCGAAGGCATGAGCTATTCGCTTCCCTCGCGCGACGTCATTGCCGACTCGATCGAGACGGTGATGCAGGCCCAGTGGTACGACGCCCTCGTCGCGATCCCCGGCTGCGACAAAAACATGCCGGGCTGCCTCATCGCCATGGGCCGCCTCAATCGCCCGGCCCTCATGGTGTATGGCGGCACGATCAAGCCCGGCCACCTTGCCGATGGCACGACGCTCGACATCGTGTCGGCCTTTCAGTGCTATGGCGAGTACGTCGCGGGTCGCATCGACGACGGCCGACGGGGAGACATCGTCCGCCATGCGTGCCCGGGTGCCGGTGCCTGCGGCGGCATGTACACCGCCAACACGATGGCCACGGCGATCGAGGCCCTCGGGATGGCCCTCCCCGATTCGGCCTCGATTCCCGCTGAGCATCCCGACAAAGAAGCGGAATGCCTGCGGGCCGGTGCCGCTGTTCTGAATCTGCTCGAAAAGGACCTCAAGCCCCGCGACATCATGACCCGCCGAGCCTTCGAGAATGCGATCGTCACGGTCATGGCCCTGGGGGGATCGACGAACGCCGTGCTCCATCTGATTGCGATGGCCCGGGCCGTTGAGGTAGATCTCGGGCCGGCCGACTTCCAAAAGACCGCCCGCCGCATTCCCTACCTGGCCGATCTCAAGCCCAGCGGAAAATTCGTGCAGGAAGACCTCCACACGATCGGCGGCACGAGTGGCTTCATGAAATACATGCTTGACAAAGGTCTCATGGACGGCGATTGCATGACGATCACCGGCAAGACGCTCGCCGAGAACCTGGCGTCGAGCAAGGGGCTCGCTGCCGGCCAAAAGATCATTCGGCCGGTCGAGGATCCGCTGAAGCCAACCGGCCATATCACGATCCTCCACGGCAACCTCGCCCCCGACTCGGCGGTCGCCAAGATCACCGGCAAGGAGGGCTCACGGTTTCGCGGTCCCGCCCGCGTGTTCGACAGCGAGGAGGCGATGCTGGCCGCGCTCGAGCAGGGCCGCATCCTGCGGGGCGATGTGGTCATCATCCGTTACGAGGGCCCCAAGGGCGGCCCCGGGATGCCCGAGATGCTCACGCCCACCTCGGCGATTGTTGGGGCCGGGCTCGGGAACGACGTGGCCCTCATCACCGACGGTCGCTTTTCGGGCGGCTCGCATGGATTCATTGTCGGCCACGTTGTGCCCGAAGCGCAGGAAGGCGGTCCGATCGCCCTGCTTCAGGATGGCGACATGGTGGTGATCGACGCCGAGATTGCGAGTATCGATGCGGAGATCGACGACGCGGAATTCGCCCGGCGGCGAGCCGCATGGCGTCAGCCGCCGCCGAAAGCGACACGCGGCGTGCTGGCCAAGTATGTCCGCTGCGTGGCTCCCGCCTCGCGGGGCTGCGTCACCGACGAGTGACGCGGCGCTACCGCGGCAACGGAAGCGACTCGATCGGCACGGGCGGCCCTGGCGCGATGACGGCGCCTGGGGGCAGTTGCTCGGGAGCTAGCGGGGCGCCGTAGATCGGACCGGTCGGTGCCTGCGGTGCTGCCGGCACTCCGCTGCCACTCCCCGGCATGACCAGACTGTCAGGCGGCTCATAGTACGGGGCCGCCTGAGGTACCCCCTGCACGCCAAGCTTCGCCAAGAGCTTTGCGAGAATGCGTTTTTCGAGGAGCGGGTCGCGTCCGTGCGGGATCCAGCCGGCGTTGGGTGTGGGAGCAGACACCGGCCGCGGCTGATCGCCCACCTGTTGGCCGAGCGTGACCAGCGGCGTTCCGTAGCGGTAGAGCGAGTCGTCATTGCGAAACGTCGCGCCGCCGGTGGTGGCCCGCATCGGTCGCGGCATGAACTCGAGCTCCTTGTCGACGACCACCTCCACACGCCAGCCGTTGGGGTCGGGTGACATCCGCAGCGTGCCGATCCGGCGGATCGATTGGAGTGTGGATTCCAGCCGCTCGTTCCAGCCCACCGAGTCGCCACGCCAAGGCTCCAGCAGCGTCGCGCCTGTTTGCGGAAAGGTATCGATCCGTCCCTCCGTGGGCACGCCATTGGCGAACACGACGCGCTGCTCCGACCGAACCTTGAAGTAGTCGTCCGCAGCATCGACGAGCTTGATCCACACGACCTCGGCATCGAGGGGTGGAATGACGACAGCATTGCCGGCCGCCGGTGGCGGACCAGGCAGCATCGGGCCACCTGGGCCGATTACCGTGCCATCGGGAAGCGGCGCGAACGGGTTCGGCTGGCCGGCCGGCGGGGGCAGAAATTCTTGGGCGTGCGCGGGCCCAACCATGGCCGACGCCACGATGATCGCGAGAAGAAGCGCGAGCCGCACCATTTTGGGAACCTGCCTGGACCGACCGAACGGGGCCAGGATGGTCGCGAACCCCAGCCCCCGCTTCAACCCCGGTTTTGCTGTGAAAAACAGCCTTTTTAGAAGCATTCGAGCTCCACAGGAGTCATTGATAAGGCTTGCCGTATGAGGAAGTACGGCATACCATATCAACATGAAGACAACTATTGATCTCGCAGACGATCTCGTCGCTACCCTGAAAAAGCGGACGGCTCGCGACGGTATTTCCCTCCGTGCTGCCGTGCATGAAGCTCTCCGGCTGTGGCTGAAGACCCAGCCCCCTGCCCCGCGGCCCGAGCCCATTCCTCGCGATGTCGGGGTGATGTCTGGCCTGGGGCTCAGCCCTGAGGCGGCGTCCCTACCGTGGGAAGATCTGCGAGCCCTGAGCTACGACCCCAAGGGCTGACCCCGCATGATCGCCGTCGATACGAACATCCTTGTCTATGCCCATAGGCAGGACTCCCCGTTCCACGCGCCTGCTCTCGACGCCGTAGCGCGCCTCGGCAACGGTGCCGCCCCGTGGGCCATCCCGTGGCCCTGTCTCCACGAATTTCTCAGTATCGTCACCCACCCTCGCATCTACAGCCCGCCCACTCCCGTCGACACGGCGTTCGAGTTTCTCGGCAACTGGCTCAAGAGTCCCTCTCTCCTGCTTCTGGCGGAAGGCGAAGCCTACTTCACCTGGCTCTCTCGCCTGGCCCTTCGCGGCAAGCTCGCCGGCCCCAAGATTCATGACGCCCGAATAGCCGCGATCTGCCTCGCCCACGGCGTGGAAGTGCTGTACACCGCCGACCGCGACTTCTCCCGCTTCCCCGAGCTCAAGACCTCGAACCCGCTGCTTTGAAACGGGCTGAGCGGCCGCCAGGGAGCCGGTCAACCCCTCGCGGAAGCGTTCTGCTGCCCGGTGCTGTAGTCCGGTTCCTCCGGAACCGGGAAGGCGAGCGAAGCCCGCACTCGATCGACGACATACCCGTCTGTTCGGGCGAACCACACCACATAACGCCCGGAATCGACCGCCCGGAGGTGCGGTCGGCGGCCGGAGGGCCGCGAAGATCGCCGGGGCCACGGATGGCCCGCCGATCGTGTAATTAGCAGAGCCGCGCGGCGAGCTGTTCGAACTGCCGCGCGTGGCGGGCGTGGGAGGTGTGCATGTGCTCGCCTTGCGAGACGAACCGGAGGCGGTCGTCGCGGTTGAGGCCGCGGGCTTTCAAGATGCGCTCGAAGGGCTGACGGGCTGTTGCGTACACCACGAGGAGCTTGTGCTCGTCGAATTGCACTTCAAGAGATTGCTCGGGATGCATGACGGCGATGGCGGTGCAGCCGTCATGCAAAAGAAGGTCTTCAAACTCCCACAGGAGGCTTTCAAGGACGAGCCGCTCCACCCCTTCGCGGGTGAATTCGCGGACGCCCGTGACCTCTTCGTGAGACGATTCAAGCACGACGTCGAGGTCGTCGCCGAGCGGCTCGATGAGCTCGAGGAAGGTCTCGAAGAGGTGCTCCGAAGAGACCGCCACCACGAGGGCGGGCAGGCGGACGCCGGACTGGGGGTCGAGGTAGGCGTCATGGCGATAACCCGCCTGCGGCACGATATCGAGCTGCCAGCCCGGGCGGATGGCCTCGGTGAGCGTAAAGCGGCCGTAGCGACTACGGGCCATGTGGGCTTCGAGCGTCGCCGGATCGGGGGCCTGAGTTGGCTCGTCGGAGAGGGAGATGGTCTTGAGGACGGGCAGCGGGAGCCGTGGGGCGGCGGATTCATCGAGAAAACGCATCGTTCAATCTCTGATGGACGGCGACATGTGGGACGAGGGCCAGGCCCGCCCGGCGGGAAGCCGGGCTTGGCTGGCACCTTAAAGGTAGGCCACGCTTCGGCGCCGTGCGGCCGAAAAGGGCCAGTCGCTGGCGTCCCAGCCCCAGGGTCGTTGTCGCGATACGGCCGCCCCCGCATAATCCGCGGCTTTCGACGCCTCAGAGGATTGCGGCTCATGGAAGGCAAAATCGTCGCCACCGGCATCACGTTCGACGACGTGCTCCTCGTGCCGAGGCGGTCGGCGGTCGTACCGGCCGAGACCGACGTGGCCACGCGGCTCACCCGTGGCATCGTCCTCAATATCCCGATCATCAGCTCCCCGATGGACACCGTCACGGAGAGCGAGATGGCCATCGCACTGGCCCAGGAGGGAGGGCTCGGCGTGATCCACAAAAATCTTCCGATCGAGCGGCAAGCCGAGGAGGTCGACAAGGTCAAGCGGAGCGCCAATGGGATCATCGTGGACCCTGTCACGCTCCCCCCCACGGCCACCGTGGCACGTGCCCGCGACGTGATGGATCAGCACAACATCTCGGGCGTGCCGATTACCACGGATGGCCGCAAGCTCGTCGGCATCATCACCCGCCGTGACCTGCGGTTCTTCGAGAGCAGCGAGACACCGATCGCCGACATCATGACGAAGGCTGGGCTCGTGACGGCCACCGGCAACGTCTCGCTCGACGATGCCGAGAAGATCCTGATGGCCAACAAGGTCGAGAAGCTCCTGCTCGTCGATGCGGCAGGCATGCTGACGGGCCTCATCACGATCAAAGACATCGACATGATGAAGCGGTTCCCGATGGCCTGTAAGGACGCCCAAGGGCGGCTTCGGGTAGGCGCGGCAATCGGGGTGTTTGACGAAGAACGGGCAGCAGCACTCATTGCCAAGGGAGTCGACGTGCTGATTGTGGACAGTGCCCACGGCCATTCAGAGAACGTCATCGACACCGTCAAGGCAATCAAGAAACGATGGGCGATCGAGGTGGTTGCGGGAAATGTGGCAACCCGGGAAGGCTGTCGGGATTTGATCGATGCTGGCGCAGATGGGATCAAAGTCGGGATCGGTCCCGGGTCGATCTGTACAACGCGGGTCATCTCCGGTGTCGGCGTTCCCCAGATCTCTGCGGTCTGGGACGCGGCACAGGAGGCGGCCAGTGCCGGCGTTCCCGTGATCGCCGACGGAGGCATTCGCTACTCGGGAGACATCACCAAAGCGATTGCCGCCGGAGCCCATGCCGTGATGATCGGTGGGCTCCTGGCGGGTACTGCGGAAAGCCCTGGGCAGACCGTCCTCTATCAGGGACGGACGTTCAAGTCGTACCGCGGAATGGGATCGCTGGGGGCGATGGTCAAAGGGTCGAGCGAGCGCTACCGTCAGAAGGCCACGGGAAGGACCGGCGACAAGCTCGTGCCGGAGGGAGTCGAGGGTCGGGTGCCCTTCAAGGGCCCGCTTAGCGTGTTCGTCTACCAGCTCGTCGGCGGCCTTCGGGCCGGGATGGGCTACTGCGGCACGCGGACCATCGAAGAACTTCGTCGCGATGCCCGATTCATCCAGGTTACAGCCGCCAGTGTCCGCGAGAGCCATCCGCATGACATCGCCATCACCCACGAAGCGCCCAACTACTCCGCGGAGCACACAAAGTCGCCAGAATGACCGTTGGCTGGCGCCGCTCGCCGCGGCAATCGCTCTCGTGGCCATTGGGCATTCGATGCAACGGGCGGCGATCGGGTCCGATTGGCTGGGGTTTGTGACGGCTCCCGAGGAGGCCCTCGAGCTTCCTCAGCCGCGGGTCATGGAGGGCTTCGCGGTCCGGGCCGGTGGCAGCAAGCAGAAGGCAGCCGATGCCGTCAAGCTTGTCACCGCGGAGGAGCTAGCGACGGAGAGCGACGCCTGCGACGAGGAGATCGAGGGCTGCCGAACCGCGCTCGACAAGCTCTTCGAGGATCGGCTTGCCGCGATCGACCTCGATATCCGCGTTGGCGGCCGCGCCGGCAACGACTACCCATGTGAGTGCCGGCTCGAAGGGGAGAACTACCAGCCTCGACGATTTGCCACGACGACGTTCACGTGGACGGCGGCCGGCTACTGCCACAAGCCCCTCTACTTCGAGGACTGGATGTTGGAACGGTACGGTCATTCTTATGGCCCCATGGCCGACCCGTTCCTCTCGGCCGCGCACTTCTTCGTGACCTTGCCGATTCTGCCCTACAAGATGGGCACCGAGCTCCCTTGGGAGTGCGTCTATCCGCTGGGGTACTACCGGCCTGGCAACTGTGCGCCGTGGACGGTGCCGGCCATTCCGATCAGCGCCCGCGGCTTCGCGGTCCAGGCGGCCACGGTGACGGGTCTCGTGTTTCTGTTGCCGTAGGGAACAGGTTCGCCGACGGCGGCATCACCGCTTCGTGACCGTCGCGATGTAGGCGTAGCGGCGGTAGGCCGATTCGAACACGACATCGGCCCGGCCCGATTGGCCGAGAGCCACGAGCGCGTCGTGAACCTCCGGCCGGTAGTGGACGTGGAAGACCGCGAGCCAGCGTTTGAGGCAGGCCGCGAAGAGCCTCGGCAGCTCGGCCTGATCCCAGAAATCGACGATCACGAGCTTCCCACCGGGCTTGAGATTCACCAGCGCTGCCTCGATCGCAGCGGGCCACGTGGGCACCATCGAGAGGCAGTATGAGAAGAAGATCGTGTCGAAGGGTTCCGTGCGACCGAACATGGTGACGGCATCGAGATTCTCGGCTAGCCCCTGCCGCAGGCGGATCGGCACGTGGCCCGCTGCAGGCACGCCCGCACGGGCAATGCTCACCGCGGCGGTGTCGAGCATCTCCTGAGACGCGTCGAGCCCGCAGAGGAGGCCGGGCTCGGGCCGCCGGGCGAGCTTGATGAGATTGCGGGCCGTGCCGCAGCCAACCTCGAGCGTGGCCGTGGCAGGTCCGGTTGCCACATGCGCGAGCATGCGGTCACGGCCAAGGAGATAGTAGGCCCGCGTGATGTCGTAGACGTGCCGCGTGAACCGATACATCCGGTCCATCGCGACTGCCGGATCCTGGGGCCCGCCTTTGGCCGCATCCTCCGGGGCCGACTGGCCTGCTGGGCCCGACTGGCCCGCTGGATCCTGCGTCATGCGTTCGAGCCCACCCGCTCGTAGAGGTGGAACATGCCGTAGATGGCCGAGCGGTCTTGGGCGTGAAGGACGCGGGACCGCTCCTGGTCGTAATGGAAGCGGGCCCGAGTCTCGGGCGAGAGGGCCGCTTCAACGGGTGACTTCTCACCAGCGGTTCGAAAGATCACACGGGTATCCGGGCCCCCGACTCGGACGATCTCGCCCCACAACTCGTCGATCACCGCGGGCGGCATCCAGTCCTGGCTGTCGAGGAGCACAAACGCATTGAGACTACCCGGCTGCTCGAGCCGCAATTGGTCGGTGAGCGAGGCGACATGGGTCTCCACGCGATCGACGAGTGACCGAACCGTTTCGTAGTTTTCGGGCTTGAGGTAGTCGGGCAGAGCTCGGCGGTTCTCATGGTCGTAGCGACGGCCGAAGGCCTGCCAGGCGAAGTAGTTGTCGTCGAGCGGAAACCCACAGGCCAGCCGGCGGACTCGCTCCTTGTACATGTCGAAGAGCCGTCCGCCGTCGCCCTGCTGCTCCTCGAGCATGGCGGCGTGCTGACTGGGAGGAATCCCAAGGCTGTACACCGCGACCGGCTGGCGACCCATCCACCGGACCAGCCGGTTCTCAAAGAGCGGACCGAAGTTCTCGTCGAAAATCTGCTCCTGCTCGGCGATGGTCTTGGCCGTGAGCAAGCGGGCTGGATCTCGCCGCATCTTTCTGGCCAGGCCGTGGACGACGCGGAAGAACTGTCCGAGTTTGGCGTGATCGTAGAGACCACGCTTGAAGTAGTTGAGCCGCTTGGGGCCGATCTTTCGCCCCGGCCAATCGCTGGATTCCCAGAAGGAACGCGTCAGCGGGTCGAGATTGTCCCGCAGATAGCGGTTGTAGTTGGCGATGTTGTCGGGATGCTTCCCGTGCCCGAAGAAGTTGTAGAAGGTTTCGTAGTCGGGCAGATGCTTGATCGCAGCGAGCTTGAGCCGAGTAAGCGCCATGTGGTTGGCGTTGAGATCAACCGCGACGATCCGCTTCGGGCGGTGAACGAGGTAGTTGAGGATGTTGCAGCCGCCGCTCGAGATCGTCAGCAGGCTCGTCTCGGGGCCGATTTGCAGGGCCTCGGCATCGACTCTGGGATCCTCCCAGATCTGGTTGTAGATGAAGCCCCGGAACCAGAGCGTGAACATCCGCTCCAGCATGCCGCGGCGGCTGGTAAGCCGATGGTGATGGACCGCCTTCCGGAGGCGGTGGGTGTTGCCGTGGGCAATCACGGGATGGCTCATGGGGAAATTGCACTCCGGGCGAGGGAAGTCCGAAATGTAGCCGATCGCCCGGGATGCCGTCGATACGACCGCGTTTTTAGAACGGCGCTGCCGCGGCTGCGGCCCCGCGGGCCCCCGCGGGCGGGGCGACCTGGTCCACGTCCTGCACCGCCTTGCCCATCTCGGAGACAACCCCTTGCCCGAGCTCCACGATCTGCCGCTCGGTCTCGGCAAGGCGGCTGGCAGCAGCATTCGCCTCCGCCTCAAAGCGGTCCGCCAGGCGAGTCGCGGCGGTGACATCGCGGCTCCACTGCTGGAGGTCCTCCTCCGACTGCCGCTTCTGGGTGGAGACGATGTCGAGCTCGGCTCGGGCCTGCTTCAAGCCGGTGTCGAGCCGCGTCTTCGCGATCTCGAGCGCTGCGATCTCCCGCCGGAGTACCAGCCGCAGGGCGGCGAGGCCGTCGGAGACGAGACTCCCGTCATCGCCGGGCAGGGCGATGCCGTGGATGAGCGTCTGGGCGTCCATGAGGGGGCGGCGATAGAAGACCTTGTCGATGGTGAGCTTGTCCGCGTCTTTTTCTGCGAATGCAGACGCGAGCTCCATCTCGATCGAGGCGCCCGCGTGGTCGCCGAGGTCTTCGGGAGCAACACCGAGAAACGCTTCCATGTCGGCGCGGTCGTTGTATGTGACCTCGGCCCAATACTCGCCCGGAATCGCGTCGCCCCGCGCGAGCCGCTCGCGAAGGTCTGGCCACTGCGCCTCGTCGATCGCCTCGGGCACGTCGCTCGCGGAGAGGGAGTGCTGCTTCACGCGTTCGCGGAAGTTCATGTACTTCGCCATGCCTTCACCGCCCGACGCAAGCTCAGGCACGAGGGCGTCGAGGATGTCCGAGGCTCGCTTCCGCGCCGGTGGTGCAATCTTGGCGTCGGTATCACTCGGTTCGGTTTCCGGCGGCGTGCCGTGCGTCTCCGAAAAGGCGAGCCAGCGGTCGCTCGGGAGCTCGGTGTACACGCTCACCGCTTCATACGCCCTGCTCCACACCTTCGTATCGTAGGCATCCCTCGGTGCTGTCTGTTGGACGGTGAGGGCCTGGCGGCCATCGACGGTATCGACCGACTGGACGAGAAAGGCCCCGAGGTAGTTGCCACCACCACCGGCTGCGTAGGGGGTGTCGTCGAACACGTAAATCGTTGTGCCAGGATCGATGGGCGCGGCCGCCTGTCTGGCAGGGGCCGCTTCGGCTGCTGGTGCATCGCCGGCAGCTACGTCTGGCGGTGCTGCGCCGGCAGTTGCGTCTGCTGGTGCGGGTGCATCGCCGGCAGCTGCGGGTGCGGCTGCGGGTGATGCTGCGTCCGCTGC
>CAYZHH010000052.1:0-16285 GCA_964478275.1 uncultured Candidatus Kuenenia sp. | reverse complement strand
CATCCTGGCTTCGCTTGCCAACAACGCCGACTCTCTGGCACGGGCAACCCCGAGCCTTTCCGGTTGGCGCTCCCGATTCCGAAACGCTCGCCGCGGCGCCGTGATTGACCGGCGCAGCGACCAGGGCGAGGATGCGGTTTAGATATGGACACGCCTCCCATCGGCCGCGACGGCCGCGCTCACGGATCCAGCCTCGCGGCATTCGCCCGGGCGGCCCTGCTTCGCTGCCCGGCGTGCGGTTCGGGGCCGCTGTTTCGCGGATGGTTCCACATGCACGAGGCCTGCCGGGCCTGCGGCGCGTCGTTTCGTCGCGAGCCGGGCTTCTACCTCGGCTCGATCTACATCAACTACGGCGCCACGGTGATCGTCACCGGGGCGCTCTATGCCCTGCTCGTGCTGATCGGCAAGACGTCGCACGAGACGGCGCTCGCCGCCTGTATGGCCGTGGCCGTCGCCTTCCCCGTTTTCTTCTTTCGATACGCCCGCAGCGTCCTCCTGGCCCTTGATGGCGCGGTGAACCGTCACCAGCAGCACACGGGCACCGACTCTGGGCCTTTCGACGAAATGGACCAGGCCCATCTCGCCGCGCTCGCTGCGGATGACGGCCGGGCGGGCTGCGCCATGGGAGTGGCGCTCGCCCTGATCCTGCTCTTCGGCCTGGGTATGGCCGTCGTGACGATCCTCTTCGCGATCGGCGACCCTGCTGGCCAGGGGGAGCTTCGATGACGCGGTCGATCTGCGGCAGCGTGACCTACTGGGAATCGGTCGCGGGCGTACTGCTTTGCCGTTGGGCGAGGCGGTGGTGGATGACGCGGAGGACGTCGTCGGTGCCGTCCATGCGGCCACGCACCGCCGCCAGCGCGGGGGCGAAGCGATCGAGACCGGCGACGAAGAGTTTCACGCGGTCGGCGGTGACATCCTCGAGATAGGTGAACTCGCCACAGCCCATCGTCTGGAGAAAATAGCTGTTCATGAGCTGCTCCGAATGGGCCCGCTCCGGCAGCACGAGCATGGGCTTGCCGAGATGGAGCGCCTCGCCAATGAGCTGATTGCCCGCTGCCGAAATCAGGCAGCGGCACGCCGCGAGATCTTCGACAAAGGTTGTGTCGTCGATCGCATGAAAAGAACAGTTGCCAACGGGGTCGCGCTGGCCGAGGCCATACACTTTCACTGGCAGCCCACAATCGGCCATCGCCTCGATCGCCGAAAAGGGTGTGTGCCTTCGCAAGTAGCTCAAGACAAACCCATCGTCACGCGGACGGGCCTCGAGGATCTCGCGACGAAGGAGCGGCCCCACCTGCACGACATGTTCCCAGCCACGCCGCAGCGGCGGTCGGAAGAACGCCGAGACGATCGTGTCGGCCGCCTCGCTCACATACATCCACACCGCATGGCTCATGAACCACGCGTTCCACTGGAGCGACCAGGGCAACGCGTCGAGGTCGTATGCCATCAGGAAATGCTGGTGGTCCACACTCACCAGCGGAATGTTGAGCCGACCAGCCGCGCGAGGCAGCGCCGGCTCAAAATCGGTGATCGCGAGATCGGCCCCGAATGCCTCGAGATCTCGCAGCAGACGATCCACGAGGGGCCCGAGCTGACGGGCCTGGTAGTCGAGCCCCGCGGCGATCGATCGCATGAGGTCGAGCTTGCCGCCCGAGTATTCGAAGACGACACCGGGAATCTCCTCGAGGCAGACATGCGGATAGCGGTCCCCGAAATGCCCGCGCAGGAACGTGAGCGCGTCGGCGCTTGTATAGATAATGACCTCGTGGTCTGGCGCCAGCCGCTCCACGAGCGTGCTGATTCGGGTGGCGTGGCCTCGGCCCTCGCCGCAGAGGCTGATCGCGAGCTTTGGCATGGGCAAAAGGTCAGCGGTGCGTCGGAGGCCGCAGCAACCGGCAGCGGCCATGAAAATCTATTCTATGCGGGGCGTCTGGTATCGTGGGATACGAGACACCCCCTAGGCCGGCGACCGCATGTGGCGTTCCGAAAGCCGTTGGCGAAGCATCCTGCTCCCCGCGACGCTCATGCTCGTGGCGGCTGCGGGCCGCGGCGACGTGGTTGCCCGGGTGGGCGACGTGGCCATCCAGCGGCAGGAGGTTGACGCGCTCCTGAGTCGGCTCGGCGGTGCGGCAGGCGGCGACCAGGCCGAGCGGCACCGTGCTCAGGCGGCGGTGCTCGAGCAGATCATCGACGAGCGGATTGTGCGCGAGGAGCTCGCGCGAGCTGGTGTTGCCATCGAGCCAGCGGCCGTCGAGGCGGCGATCGATCGGTTGCGTCAGCAGGTGAAGGCCCAGGGCAAGGAGCTCGAGGCGGTCCTCGCGGCGTCGGGCAGATCGATCGAGTCGCTCCGAGAACAGGCGACGCTCGAAATGACGATCGAGGCATATGTTCGCCCGCGGCTGACCGATGCTGCCATGAAACGCATCTTCGAGGCGAACCGTCGCGAGCTCGATGGCACGTTGCTGCGGGTGAGCCACATCGTGCTGCGGCCCGATAGCGTGGGTGGCGATGTCGCCGAGGCCCTGCGGCAGCGAGCGGCTGCGATCCGTAGCGAGATTGTGCAGGGACACATCTCGTTTGCCGACGCGGCGAAGCAGTTCTCTGCGGGGCCAAGCCGACGGCAGGGAGGCGATCTGGGCTGGATCGGCCCCGATGCCCCGATGCTCGAAGCCTTCGCAAGAGAGGTCTATCCACTGGCCAAGGGGGGGATCACGGAGCCATTCCTCACGATGTTTGGCGTTCACATCGCGATGGTGACGGCGGTTGAGCCGGGCCGCATCGGGCTCGCGCAGGTGCGGGGCCGCGTCGAAAAAATGCTGGCCTCTGAGCTGGCCCGCGGGCTGGTGGCCGAAGGGCGAGCGAAGACACCGATCTCGATCGCCCCAGGCGTGCCGCACTTCGACCCGGCCACGCTGGGGCAGCCGATCGCTCGCAGGCCCGTGGTGGTGCGCGCGGCCGGTGAATGACCGGGGCTGCCACATCGCCGCAAGTCCCCGATATTCGGAATTGTGACGGCCGCGGCTGATCGCTACGGTCCCCCGGCCCCAGAACGACGGGTCCCGGGATCCACCAAGGCCTATGAAGTTTCGCACCAGCGTCATTTTTGCCTGCATGATCGTGGTGCCGGCACTCGCGCTCTTCTCGCACCGCCTCCCGGCCGACGTGCGGGCCAAGGTGCGGTCGTGCGTCTGGGAGCCCGTCGAAGCGTGGGCCGCGTCGCTCACCCGCAGCACCAAGACAGTCGCCAGCGACCCAGGCGTCGATGACACCCAGCCGCCTGGCGTCGCGGCGAGCCACTTGCCTGCCGAGGTTGTGGCACCACCGGCGGCGGTGGGCTCAGTGGCGATGCCAGCGGCCACGTCGCCATCGCCATCAGTGGCGCCGATGCCCGCCTCGCCCGACAATCGCTCGGGGCTCGCGTCGCTCGGGGCCATGGCGATTGATTGCCGTCCGTTTGATGGTGCCGCGGGTACGCATGTGGCATCGTGCCGCGTGGCCGTGGATGCATCCGGCCAGCTTCATCGTGTCTTTCAGGCAGCGGGTCGAAGCTCTGAGGAGGCAATTGCAGGCCTCGAGCAGGCCGTGCGAGCCTGGCAGTCGCGACGGGCGACGACGGCCCGCGTGGGCGGCGCCGAGTTCCGGTTGTGAAAGGCCGGTTCAGCACGACGAGGTCCGCAACGAGCGGCATGCATGTGACGCCCACTCATCCTCGGACGCTCGGCGAGTGTCTGGCGGCGGTGCGGTTCCGAAGCCACCCCGCGGCCGTGCTCCCGGTCCGAAGGAAGCCGGCAACGGAGCCCGTAATGGAGGCTCGCCCGTTGCCGCCCTCCGACATGCCGACGGCCCGCGAGCCACCCGCACACGTTCGCTCCGAGGAGTTGGCCCGTCTCGAGGCGGCGCTCTTTCTTGCGAAGGAGCCGCTGGCAACGCGTCGGCTTGCGAAGCTCGCCCGTCTGCCCGACGGCACCCGCGCCCGCACGCTCCTGCGAGAGCTTCGCCAGCTCCAAGAAGCCGAGGGCTCGGCGATGCGGGTCGAGCCGATCGCCGGCGGGTATCAGCTCCTCACGCGGGCCGCGTTTGGCCCCTGGATCAGGCGGCTGTGCGACCATCCGGCCACTGGAAAGCTCACCCCATCAGCCCTCGAAACCCTGGCCATCGTGGCCTACCGTCAGCCGGTCACCCGAGCGGAAATCGAGGCGATTCGCGGCGTTGGGAGCGAGGAGATGCTCCGACAGCTCCTGGAACGCGATCTCGTGGCCGTGGGGGGCAAGGCGCAGGAGCTAGGCCGTCCGAACGTTTATGTGACCACCAGGCGGTTTTTGGCGGCGTTTGGCCTCTCCAGGCTCGAGGAGCTCCCTCCGGTCGAGAATCTTTCGCCGACGACGCCCGCCGAATCGGCGGCGGAGCCAGAGGCCGAACCCCCAGTCGCATGAAATTGCGATGCCGGTGGGTTGCACACTCTCGGCTTACGCGCCACACTCTCGCTCCCGGCGTTCTCCGGAGCGTATCCGCGCTCAGGAGGTTTCCGATTTCTCGAGCCCACCAAATTGGACGAAGGAAGTGGGATCGGGTAGAGAATTTGTCCGACAACAGACTGTGTGAGACGCGTCCCTAGTTCACTTCCCAGGAGGTTGCTGCCGTGACGATTGCTGAGCGTGGACGAGGTGAGGAAGCCCTTTTGACTGCCGAAGTGTTTTCCTGGAGCGAGCTGCCAGAGCTCCTCGCAGCAGAAGACCTGTTCGATGGTCGTGCTCCGTCCTGGGGAAGCCCTGGCCAGACCTTCGAGGTTGTGGCCGCCGATGAGGACGAAGCTTTAGACGACGACGAGGAAGATGACGACGACGACGATGATGATGAAGATGACCTCGATGACGACGAGGAGGACGAGGAAGAAGAGGACGAGGAAGAGGACGAGGAAGAAGAGGACGAGGAAGACGACGCCGATGACGAGGAGTGGGAGGAGGTTGACGACGAGGACGACGAGGAAGATGAGGACGACGACGATGAGGAGGACGATGACGACGACGACCTCGATGACGACGAGGACGAGGACGAGGTAGCCAAGGAGGCTTGAAGCCGCCCGTGCGGTGTGTCGTCAGTCTGGGTCTTCGTCGAGCTTGAGCGTGACCGTCGTTACGACTCCCTTACGATCGATCGAGAGCGTGAAGCCGCTCTCGATGCTCCGGAGATGGGCGATCAGCTCAGACTGGTCGCGAAACGTCTCGCCATGAACGGCGAGGAGTCGGTCGCCCTGACGCAGTCCGGCCCTTGATGCCGGCGAATCGCTCGCCACCGCGATCACAACGGGGCAGCCGGGCTCGCCAGGATCAGCCCGCGAGACGATGCCCCATCGGCCGCGTGGCGTTCCGACCGGCGGTAAGGTCTCTTCGAGCCGCCGCTTCGTGGCATTGGTCTCGGTGCGAGACTCGGGCCGAAACGTCGGCGCGGCCTCCGCATCGGCCACGGTGATGGCAATCGCGAGCGTCATTGCCGCCACGTCACGAATGCCGTCGTGGTTCACGAGCTCGATATCGTCGCTCGGCCGGTGGTACTGGTCGTGGAGACCGGTGTGGAGCATGACGGTCGGAATGCGGCCGGCGATGAATGAGTAGTGGTCGGAGTCTTCGAGGATGTCCCAGTCGAAGGCCAGCTCGAGGCCGGTGGTGCCGGGGGTGTTGTTGGTGCCCACCACCAGCGATCGCAAGCCCGAGCTTGTGCGTGCCCCGTAGATCATGAGGCGACGGTCGCGGAGTCGGCCGACCATGTCGAGGTTCAGGCAGAAGACCGGCGTTTTGTCGGCGAGCGCTGCCGGTCGCACCCGCACAAAATGCCGCGAGCCCAAAAGCCCTTTCTCTTCGCCATCCCAGAACCCGATGAGGATCGGCCGCCGCGGCCGCTCGGGGAGCTGTTGGAGAGTAGCCATCATCTCGATGAGCGCCGCGACGCCCGAGGCATTGTCGTCGGCGCCGTTGTGAACCTGGCCGTAGGGTCCGTAGCTATTGCGGGAATTGCCGTAGCCGACATGGTCGTAGTGGGCACCGACGATCACGAACTCACGAGCGAGCGCGGGGTCGCGGCCGGGCAGGAGGGCGAGGATGTTTCGCATCCCCGCGCCAAACGACTGGAAGTAGGTGCCGTTGTCACCGGCTGGCTCGAAGCCAAGGTCTTCGATCTGGTCGATGATGTACGCCGCCGAGGCTCGGCCGCCCCGCTTCCCGGCCTCGCGCCCCTCGAACGTGTCGTCGGCGAGCACGCGCACATGGCGGGCCATCGCGTTGGCCGTGAGCCTGGCGGTGGCTTTCGCGAGCATGTCGCTGGCCGCGGTGGTCGTGGCGTCGCCCGCGCAGGCCGCGGCGACGAGAAGGCCGGCGAGGAGGCCGGTGTGCCTGCGGTGGCAGGTTGAAACAATTGCCTCGGCCATATGGAGTTTCCTGCTTGCGGGACGGTGATCGACCGACAAGAATACCCTGCTGTGAAATTCCCTCGTCCACGGGGTTTCGCCAGTGGCCGTCCCGCGTGATGCGGATGCGGTGTCGGTTTGGAGAGGTGGCAGAGTGGTCGAATGCGCGTCTTTGCTAAAGACGTGTCCGGTCAAAAGCTGGACCGCGGGTTCGAATCCCGCCCTCTCCGTTTGTTGGAACGTGCTGGCCTTGAGCCATAGAAGCCCCTCGCGATAGCCAGGGGATGTTCGCTCGCCGCGGCTCGGGCAACCCCTCGCGGATTGGGATAGCATGTCGCGCCAATGCGGGCCGCGGGCCGCGCAGGTGACTGAAGCCCCCTGGGAGGCCTGTGCCATGACACGCGTAACCAAGCAGAAGTCAGCTTTTGTTGTTGCGACATTGGTCCTGATGGGCTTCGCTACCGCGGGCGCGATGGCTGCGGACGCTGTGGGCAAGCCGGCGCCCGCGATTGACCCCGCGGCGTTTGATGCGTTTGTCGAGTCGGTGATGAAACGCTACCGCGTGCCCGGGATGGCGGTGGCACTTGTCCATGGCGATAGGGCAGTCGTGCTGCGGGGATACGGGAAACGGCAGTTCGACAAGGCTGAGCCCATCGATACCGAGACGCTCTTTGCTCTCGCGTCGGTCACCAAGTCATTTACGGCCGCGCTCGTGGCAACGTACGTGGATGAAAAACGGCTGGACTGGGATCGACCACTCATCGAAGACTTTCCAGAGCTTGTCTTCAAGGATCTCTACACCACCCGGATGGCCACGCCGCGGGATCTCCTCGCACATCGCACCGGACTGCCGGCTTTCACAGGCGACCTCTTCGACCGCACAGGCCACTCTCGAAGGGAAGTGATCCGTCGCCTTCGCCTGGTCGAGCCCGCATGCAGCTTTCGCGAACACGGCAACTACTCAAACCTCGGCTATTTCTCAGCCGGCATGCTCGCCGCCAAAGTGGGCGGTCAGGACTGGGAAGCGCTCATGGAGAAGCGGCTCTTCGATCCCCTCGGCATGAAGCACGCGACCTTTACCTACCGGGTCGATCAGACGAAGGGCAACGTGGCGAGGTCGCATTTTCTGGAGGGGGATTCCTATGCCACGATGGCCTGGGTTCCCCAGGAAACGCTTGCCCCAGCAGGCGGCATGGCAGCATCGATCGCCGACATGGTGCCCTTCATGCGGGCCCACCTCGCCGAGGGCAAGCTCGGCCACACAAAAATCTTCTCAGCCGAGGCGATCCGTGAGATGCACCGCCCGGCAATGGTGGATTCCCCAGGCTTCACAAGCGCCCCGCCCATCGACGCCCACAGTGGGCTCGCCTTCGCGATGGGCTGGGATAGCTATCACTACCGCGGCTATGAGGTCATCGAAAAGGGAGGCGCCCTCGGCGGTACGCGAACGGTTGTCTCGATGATCCCCGAGCTTGGCGTCGGCGTGGCCGTGTTCGCGAATCTCAATCTCACGCTCGCGACGGAGGCGATCCGCGGGCATGTGCTCGAACAGGTCACCCAGGTCGCCGGGAATGGCGAGAGCGACCTTCAGGATCGCATCGAGGCGACGCAAGAAAAAATCGACGCGATGTTCACCGTTAGCCCGCCTGAGGCCACGACAAAACCCGCAGGGCCGCCGCCCCGTCCGCTTGCGGACTATGCAGGGTCGTACATGAGCCCGCTCTATGGGCCGCTTGTGATCACCCTCGAGAAGGGGGCGCTCCGCTGGTCGATCGGGACTGAGGGGTACGCGGGGCCACTCACCCATCTCGGGTTTGACACGTTTCAGATGGATTTTCCACCGGGCACCGTGTCGCTCCCGGAGCCGGTCACGTTCATCCTGGGCGAGGATGGCACACCGATGGCGGCGGAAAGTGACCTCCTCGGGCGAATGCCGAGAGCTGCAAAGAAGTAGCCGAATACGGACAGCCCGGACGGGTTCATGGTTCGCTCACAATTCACGGCTATTCTGAGAACGAGGCGGGCAGTGCGGGCCTTACGGAGGACACGCTCCCATGAATGCCGAACGACAAGCCGTGCGCGGGGCCGCGCAGCGGCGCGGGTTTACGCTCGTTGAGCTTCTGGTGGTGATTGCCATCATTGCCGTGTTGCTTGCGCTGCTCATTCCAGCGGTGGGCTCCGCCCGTGAATCGGCCCGCCGATTGGCATGCAGCAACAATCTAAGGCAGTTGGGCATCGCCGCGATGAACTTCGTCGGTCTGAGGCAGTACTATCCGTCGGCCACAACGGCGACTGCGTCGGCAGGTTCCGCGCCATTCAACAAGCCAAGGCACGGCACCTTCCCACAGATCCTTCCGTATCTCGAGGCGGGCATCCTCTACGACAAGCTCAATATGGAGTTGGATTGGAATGATCCCGTGAACGTTCCATACACCGAAGTCGATCTCCCGATTCTCGTCTGCCCCGCTGGGCCTTCGGGTTCGAGCCGAGCGTGGGTTTCGGACTACGCCGTGTCCACGCGGATTGCAAATCCGGCGACCGCTAGCAACACCACGGCGACCAAGCGAGGAATTCGGGAGCTTATCAACGCGGGAAGAGTCGTGAGTCGCGGCAGCGACAACGACCCTCGTTGGGAAGGGATGATGCAGCCCGGGTTTCGCGTGTCGGGCGGGCAGCTCCTCGAGTTTCGGATGACACCCGCCCACTGCCGCGACGGCCTCTCGAACACGATCATGTTCGTCGAAGACGGTGGCCGTCCGTTTGAGTACGACATGAGCAATCGGCAGATCGGCACGATCTCCGGGAGCGGCCACCGATGGGCCTCGCCAGACAACTACTTTGCGATCGACTACTTCTGTCTCCCGAGTCAGCTCACCAATTGTTCGAACTACGACGAGGTGTTCAGTCTCCACCAGGGGCTCTGCAACTACGCGATCGGGGACGGGTCTGTCCGTTCTATCGAGGACTCGATCGACCCTGAGCTCTTCGTGAGTCTCGTCACCCGCTCGGCCGGCGACATCAACGAGTGAGCAGCCCTTCCGCGGCCCTGCTTTCGCCCCCTGGCCTGCGAAGGATAGTCCGTTGACAGGCGATGGGCGGCATTCTAAATTGGATGCACACATCCAGTTTGTGCCTGCTGCGATTCCTTCGAACGGGAGTGCTGTTCATGAAGCCGTGTGGCATCGGCCTCGTCATGGTTGCCTGGGCGGTCGCAGTCTCGAAGGTCGTATCGGCCATCGATGACTTCGAGCGGCCGCCGATCTCGTACAGTGCTTCGACGCCGTCGAACCCGGTGGAAACGCTTGCGCGCCAGCTCGACGCCGGGGAGGTCGATCTGGCGTTCGACTCCAAGCGAGGCTACCTCGCGGCGCTCCTCGAGGCACTCTCGATACCAGTCGAATCGCAGGCGCTCGTCTTCTCGCGGACGAGCCTTCAGCGACACCGAATATCGCCCCGCACGCCGCGGGCGATCTATTTCAACAGCGATGTCTACGTCGGGTTCTGCCAGTCGGGCGAGGTGATCGAAATGTCTGCGGCCGACACGACCCTCGGCACCGTCTTCTACACGCTCGATCAGACCGACGCCGCCAAGGCAACGATCATGCGGCAGACCGAAAACTGCCTCCTCTGCCACGGCTCATCCCGCACCGGAGGCGTGCCGGGGCATGTCGTGCGGTCACTGTTTGTCGATGCCGCGGGCGAGCCGATCCTCTCCGCCGGCAGCACGATGGTCGATCACACAACGCCTTTCGAGAAGCGGTGGGGTGGCTGGTATGTCACCGGCACGCACGGCGGCATGAACCATGCCGGTAATCTCATCGTCCCTCGATCGGCATCCCCGCACACGATCGACAACGCCGATGGGCAGAATCGCACCGATCTCGACGGGCTCGTGAAGCTCGACCGGTATCTCTCGCCCCATAGCGACATCGTCGCCCTCATGGTGCTCGAGCATCAGTCGCTCGTTCACAACCGCATCACGCAAGCCAATTTTCAGACGCGGCAGGCCCTCGACTACGAGGCCACGCTCATCGAAGCCCTCGGCGAACCGAAGGGCAAGCGGCTCGATAGCACGACCCGCCGCATCGCGGCGGCGGGAGATGCGCTCGTCGAGGCGCTGCTGATGGTTGACGAGGCCGAACTGACTGCTGCCGTCCGCGGCACCTCGGGCTACACCGAATGGTTCGAAGGCCAGGGCCCGCGGGACGCCCAAGGCCGATCGCTTCGGGATCTTAAATTGAAGGGCCGGCTCTTCACATACCCATGCAGCTATCTTATCTATTCCAAGAGCTTCGACGCGTTGCCCGACGTGATGCGGGACTACGTGTGGCAGCAGCTCTTGGCGATTCTCTCGGGCCTGGATGCCTCGGAGAAGTTTGCCCATCTCACGGCCGAGGACCGCAAGGCCATCCTGAAAATCATCCGCGACACGAAGCCCGGCTTGCCAGCCTCGTGGCAGTGAGCATTGTCACGATCGCGACGGCTTTCGTCTTCCCGCCTTCGGCTTTGGCGATTGGCCAGCCGGAAACCCACACAGCGGCTTGCTCCGCGTCGGCTCGGCGAGCACCTCAGCAACCGTGGTGCTGCGAAAGGCGTCCTCCACCATCGCCAGCGCCTGATCCATCCGACGATGCAGCGGGCAGAGCCGAACACCGTGGGCCTCAAGGCCGAGCGGGCATGTCGTGATCCGCTCGATGGGATCGACGGCATTGACGACGTCGAGAATCGTGAGCTTGTCGGGGGTCGCCACGAGCGTGATGCCGCCGCCCACGCCGCGCTGCGAATCGACGACACCGGCACGCTTGAGTGCCTGGAGCACTTTTGAGAGGTAGGCCTGCGGGACTTTCGTGACCTCCGCGATCTGCTCGGTGGTTCGCGCCGCCGGAGCCTGGTCGGCCAAATGCACGACGGCTCGCAGCGCATACTCGACAGTTTGCGACAGCATGGGTCGGGTCCTCGAGGCGAATGCAGACAATCGCCTCCACTATAGAGCGCGTCCGAACTCCGTGGACAAACCTTGCGTGCTGATCACCATGGAACCCACTCGCGGCAGGGAGGGGACGGCGGGTCGTTGGGCGAGCCCGCTTGTGATTGCAAGTGGGGCGGCTTTCACCCCCCAGCCCCATGGCTGGCGCCGTGGGGCTGGTATGCGTTCAAGGCCTCGGAGGGCCGAGTTGCTTCCGGGCGGAGGCCCGGCAAGCACACCGGGGGGGATCACGGTCGCCGGCGGCGCTTGGGCGTGTCAACCCGCTGGGCGTGGTAGATGCCAGCATGGCCGCTCACGAGGTAGGCCACGACGCAGGCCACCGCGTGGTAGGCGATGCACTCGCCCCCAAACAGCTCGACGGCCATCACGATGCATGCCAGCGGCGTATTGGCCGCCCCCGCGAAGACCGCGACAAATCCGAGCGATGCCATGAAATCCACGGGCACGCCGCCCAGCATGCCGAGGGCGTTGCCGAGCGTCGCACCGATGAAAAAAAGCGGCGTCACCTCGCCTCCCTTGAAGCCCGAGCCAATCGTGATGACGGTGAAGACGAGCTTAGCAAGCCAGCTCCACGACTCCGCCCCGCCCGCCTCAAAGGCGCTCACGATGGTCACGGCGCCGGGATCGGGGCTCGTCACGCCGAGGCCCAGATAGTCGTGCGTGCCCAGAAGCTGCACGAGGGCCACGATGATCGCCCCACCGATGACCGGCCGCAGCACGGCCGTTGTCACGAGCGATCGAAAGAGCCGCTGAGCTCCGTGAGTCGCTGCGGCAAACGCCCGACTCGTGAGGCCAAACGCCAGGCCGCCCACCGCCGCCCAGGCCAGGAGCGTTGCATCGAGTGACGCGACCGCCGACGCACTGCCCGCAGGGACGAGCGACGCCACATGGTAGTGCGTATGGGCGATGCCCCAGGCGGAGCAGGTCCAGTCGGCCGTGAGGGATGCGAGGAGGCAAGGCAGAATGGCGACGTACCGCATCCGGCCGATGGCCAGCACCTCCATCGCAAAAATCATGCCCGCCACCGGCGTGCCGAACACACCGCCGAAGCCTGCGGCCACACCAGCGAGGAGCAGCGTCGGCACATCCTCACGGCCCAGCCAGGGAATCCGTTTTGCGAGACCGCCGGCGATCCCTCCTCCCATCTGCACCGCCGTGCCCTCGCGGCCCGCAGACCCGCCGAAGAGATGCGTGAGGACGGTCGTCACGAAAATGAGTGGGGCCATGCGGAGCGGCACGCCGCCTCCCGGCTCGTGAATCTCATCCAGGATGAGGTTGTTGCCCGCGTCGGCGGGGCGGCCGACCCTGACACAAAGCCAGCCGATGCCGGCACCGGCCACCGGCAAGAGCCAGATCAGCCACGGATTCTCGAACCGAATCGCCGTCACGCGATCGAGCGA
Source organism: uncultured Candidatus Kuenenia sp. (assembly GCA_964478275.1). Lineage (GTDB taxonomy): Bacteria > Planctomycetota > Planctomycetia > Pirellulales > UBA1268 > QWPN01. The sequence goes on along the minus strand of CAYZHH010000052.1, from coordinate 3,492 downwards.
CCAGAGAAAACCCGCGACGCACGACCCGACAGCGATGCCGAGGGGCACGACCAGGGCTGTCCACTTCGCCACCGAGACGACGACCGCGGTCAGTTCTCGGAAAATCGTGGCGGCACCGCTTGGCGACGGGGTCATGGCGTCGGCTCGGCCGACGCTTCGAGCCGGGCACGAATCCGCTCGACCATGCGACGGGAGTATTCCTCGTCCTTCCCAAGGTCGAGGGTCGCGGCAGCCTTCCAGAGCGGACGGCTCGCCTCGCCAAGCTGGTCGATGGCAACGAGCGCCTGCTGGCGAATCTCACGGTCCTTTGATGTCATTTCGCGACGAAGAACATCGAGCGATGGCTTCGGGTCTTCGGCACCGAGTTTGACGAGCCACCATGCGGCGACGATCGCCACCACCGGGTCGGCATCGGCAAGGACGGGATCCAGGATCTTTGCCGCTCGCCCTCGAGTATCGCTCTTGTTTGCTCGAAGCGATCGCCAGCCGATGCCGTGAACAGTCCAGTACCGAACGGCCGGGTCGGATGATTCCAAACGTTCCTCTTCGGCGCGCCCGTCGGCGGCGTCCCAAGCCGCGGCGTGGATGGCCTGATACCGCTTCGCAGCACGGGTGGGCTCGTCCGGATGAAAAATAGCCCATTCGCTGCCGGCGGCACGAGCCTCGCGCCGGAGGATCGGCTCGGGAAGGATGCCGGTGTCACGTGTCTCGATCATCCAGGCCTTGAGAACCTCGCGGAGGTTCGCCGTATCGATCGCGAACCGCCAGTCGTGCCCCATGTCTTGAATTTCGTAGTGGTCTACCGCGACGTCATAAAGTTCGTCGGGCCATCGGCTCGCGCGTGAAAACCAGTTGGCCGCCTTCGGTAACATCCCGGCCGCACGGGCCTTGCGAAGCTCGCCTGTGATCGGCACGCCGCTCGCGTAATCGGGAAGATCATCTCCATCGAGCCACGGCAAAAAATTGCGAACGTAGCGGAAGCGATTGTCTCGGACGGTCCTCCCAAAACCCGGTGCCGCGTCCATCCGGTCAGCCACGCCGATGACGACCTCACGGGTCGTGGCGTGGGCCCCGAGAAAACTCTTTCCCTCCATCCATTCGGGGATCGCGACGCCCGCGAGGTTGAGCATCGTGGGGCCGAGGTCCAGGAGGCTCACGAGGTTTTTCGTCTCACCCATCGGCGCACCGTCGCCGGGAAGCGTTGCAGCTTCGCGAAACTGCTCCGGCACATGCACGACCAGCGGCACGCGAAGGCCGTAGTCGGTGAGCGCCCGCTTGCCTCGTGGAATCCCTTCGCCGTGGTCGCCCCAGAAGACGACGATCGTCGAGTCGGCAAGGCCATCGGCCTCGAGCTCGTCGAGGATTGTTCCCACGTCGCGGTCGAGGGCCGCCGCCAGATCGAGCCGGTGCGCGAGAGCCTCACGCACCACCGGCGTGTCGGGATAGAAGGGAGGCACCGTGATCGCAGCGGGATCGGCCCGCACGGCCTCTGGCAGCGCCGCCCGCACCCGTTGCGGCTTGTCGCCGAAGAGCCCGCTCTCGTGCGTGACGCCGAGATTGAAGACCGCAAAAAACGGCTGGCTCTTGTCGGGTCGGTCTCGCCAGTGGGCCTTGCTGCTCGATTCGGTCCAGCCAGGCTTGAAGCTGCCGCCAAGGTTGTAGTCGGTCTTCGCGTTGTTGGTGCAGTAGTAGCCCGCTTCCCGCAGGAACGTCGGGAAGCCTACGACGAACGGTGGCGGCGTCGCCTTGCACCGCATCGGAAGGCTGCCAAGCGTCGTCGGCATCATGCCGGTGATGATCGCGCTGCGAGACGGCGCGCACACCGGCGCGGCGGAAAACGCAGCATCGAAACGCAAGCCGCCTGTCGCGAGGGCGTCGACTCTGGGCATCTTCGCCGGGCCACCGTAGCAACTACAGGTAACCGCTGAGAGATCCTCCGCCGAAATCCAGAGAATGTTGGGCCGCTCGGCTGCCGTTGCGGCAGCCGCCATGAGCACGAAGCACGCGGCAAGGAGGTATCGCATGGCGACTCCGGCGGTCGATCAAGTGGACAAAGGCCGTGGAGGACTTTGGCCACAGGCACCAAGTCTACCGGTTCACGTGGATCACCTTCGCGGGCGGGAAGCCGTTGAAGTGTGTGGAACTGGCGGCCGAGTACGCCCCGATGTTCTCGGCATAGAGATAGTCGCCGATCTCGAGCTCGGGCAACTGCTCGGAAAGGCTGATCGTGTCGAGCGCGTCGCAGGTGGGACCGAAGACGGCGCAGATCTGCGGCGTGCCACGCTTGAAGCTCTTCAGGTGGTACGTGCAATGGTCGAAAATCACGCCCGAGAAGGTGTGGTAGACACCGTCATCGACGTAGTACGACCGCTTTCCATTGCGAGCGGCCTTGCCAATGATCTTGCACACGTCGGTCCCTGCCGAGGCGACGAGAAAACGCCCCGGCTCGGCCAGGATCTCGATCGTCTTCGGAAAGAGCCGGTCAATTTCGTGGTTGATCTTCTTGGCCAGCGTCGCAAACTTCGGCACGCTCGCGTCGTAGGCCGCCGGGAAGCCCCCGCCGATATCTATGAGCTTGAGATCAAAACCGCGGAGTTTCGCTTCATTGAAGATCCCGGCCGCCAGGTGGAGCGCCTGCACATAGTTCTCGGGGTTCGTGCATTGGCTCCCCACGTGGAACGAGAGGCCCTCCACAACGAGCCCGTGATCGTGCCCACACTGGATGAGGTCAACCGCCTCTCCCGGAGTCGCGCCAAACTTGCTCGAAAGCTCCACCATCGAGCCGGTATTTGGCACCTGAAGCCGGAGGCACAAGCCCGCGTGGGGCGCGTGCTTCGCGATCTTCTTCACTTCCTCGACATTGTCATACGTGACCAGCGGCCGGTACTGGTCGAGCTCGAGGAGCGTCTCGATCGGCTTGATCGGGTTGGCGTAGATCACCTTATCCCAGATGAAATCCTGCCGCGCTTTCGCCGGCAGCTTCTTGATGAACTGGTAGACGGTATGAAACTCCTGCATGCTCGCGACATCGAAACTGCCGCCGAGCTCGTAGAACGTCTGCACGATCGCCGGGTCGCTGTTGACCTTGACCGCGTAGTAGGCCTGCACGCGGGGAAAGTGCTTCTTGAAGAGGGCGTAATTGTTTCGCAATTCGGCGTGGTCAACGATGAAGAGCGGAGTGCCATGCTTCTTCGCGAGATCGAGGAGAGCTTTCTGGTTCATGGTTGAGTCGTCAATCTCCATCAGTCAGGAGGAAATTCTGGAACTGCCAAAGGTCGGCTGGATCGATCGCCGGACGATTGAAGCCCTGGAACGCGTTGGAATAGTACTTGAGTGGCGTCCAATCGGTCTGCATGGAAATGAAGTTGCCGAGGTACGGCATGGCGATCCCCAATACGTACTCATGGGGAAGGTCGTCGGGGAGTTTGACCCCTTCGGCCGGGTGCTCGATCATCCACGAGACAGCGGCGACCACGGAGATCGCGACCTGCA
>CAYZHH010000051.1:10543-16320 GCA_964478275.1 uncultured Candidatus Kuenenia sp. | reverse complement strand
AAACCGCCGTCGGAGCCCGGTTGTTCACGCTGGGCGCAGGCCGCCTCCGGCGTCGCCCTCGGCGGGCCTCTGGATGGTGACACCGGAAGCGGCTCGATCGGCTCGCCCACGTGCGCGAGAAAATCGCTCCCGTCCCTAATTTCTCACGCCCGCTCTATCACCAGCATGATGTATCGCTTCTCACTCGCAAACAGCACCGGATCGATCACCGCAATATTCTGCTGCGCAATCGCCTCCAGCAGATCGAGGGAGTTCGCTATGAGATGATGGAGGCCTGGCTGCTTACGGCGGAGGCGGAGGAAGCCGAACTGAATCAACGGAATACCGAACCGCGAAGCCCACATGTTGATGTAGCCGAGCGTCGGCAGGATGTTCGGCGTGATGTCGCGCTGAAAGGAAATCTTCCACCCGGCAGCGGTGATGCGGGAGACGAATTCATCCCACACGTGGCCGGAGCGGCTTTCTTCGCAGGGATGAATGTGGAAAAAGTCGCACGCCACCCAGCGCCCCCCCGGCGCGAGGATGGATTCCATGATCGGCAGAGCGCCGTCGAGCTTGAGATATTGCAGGGATTCGGAGGTGTACACCGTGCCGAATCGATGGGCATACTCGGCCGGATTGAGGCATTCGAATTTCGTGCGGATCACGGGAACTTGCGGCATGCTCGCCTGGATGTGCGAGACCTGCAGCCGATCGGGCGTCAGCGCGGTCGGCTGGTATCCACGGGCCAGCAGCATCCGCGATAAGCCGCCCATGCCGCAGCCGACGTCGAGGACGGGTTCTTCTTTCTTGCCGACGAGTTCGAGCAGCAGGTCGGCGTAGCGCTGCTGAGCGCGGGTGATGTCGGCAAGTCGGGTTTCTTCGGGGAGGATGTCAGTCTGATCAAAGTATCCGAAATGCAGAAACTCGCCTGGCAACATTTTGCTGTAAAGCGCGAGTTGGGCATCGTCATAGGTATGGTGATGGGCCTTTCGATTCCATTGCAGGCTGATCGCCCGCCAGAGTTGTAGGGGGTTGATCACCCTTCGCAGAAAGGCGCCGATCACGTTGCCGGCGCTGATCTTCTTTGGCTTTGGTTTGGGGCGCGGCAGAATCGGACCGGCGGCAAGGGGTGCCGTCACAGCCTCAACGCCCGGTGCAATAACTTGATGAGTTGTCATGACTTCGTCTCGATTCAGTGTGGCGAGCGGCTTCCGCCCATGGCTATCTTCCATCCGAAATGGACCAACATTCCATCGGGACGAAAACCCTTGTCAGTCGATGAAGGATAGGACGGTCAACGACAGTTCCGCAACGTGGCAATGTCGGCTGGTTGGCTTCAGAGCGTAGCCGATCGGGCTCGATCGCGTCGTGCGGGGTCGTCGTGCAGGTGTCGCCCGATGAGCATTCATCAGGCCGTTGCGGAAGTGCAAGGTCTTCAATCGCGTCGCTTGCGGGTTGAGACTCATCGTCGGCACAGGAAAAAGTCCACCGAGATTCCCAGCACATAGTGCTGCCCGAGGCCGGAAAGCAGCGAGCGCGTGCGGTAGGCAACACAGCCCCAGAGAATGGCCCCGAGGATAGCCGAGAAGGTTTCCACGCCGGGCCTGCCGAAGTGGAGCAGCGAGGAGGCCATGACTTGCACCAACAAGGCATTGGTCGGGCCCAACGAGTCGCGAAGGCCGAACTGGAGAAACCCGCGAAAGTGGAACTCCCAGCCGAGGTAGAACAACAGATAGCAGAAGGCATGACCGGCGAACGACAGGGCGGAATCGCACGCCGCGGCGTTGATCGGATAGTATGCCGCCACGACCGGAATGCGGGACGCTAGAAAGCCGCCCAAGACGAATAGCGGACCCAGCATCAGAAAGGTGCGGAGCGTTTGGACGCGGTCGCCCAACTGAACGCCGTAATCGCTCAGCGGCTCGCCCAGGCCAAACGTGACGATCAACGCCGGAACCAAGCCGAGCAGCACGAAGCAACTTGCAAAGCAGTACACGGCCGGCGCGGCCACCGCCCCGTTTCCAGCCCCCGCGATATGGTCGCGGTAGAACTGGGGCGAGCCGAAGTACCACCAGGCGATCATCAACACGGTCGAACTGAGAAGAATGACCGTCGGCTTGCGTTGCGGTCCTCGCGTGCTTTCAGCCAACGCCCGAATGAGCTCAGCGATCATGCCAACCCTTCCCGGGCCCGAAGCAGCCCCTCGTACGTGATGCGAATCCCTAGTTCCAGCGTCGCGGATGCATACCGCAGAGAGGGTTTCTATCCGGGCACTCTACGTTATCGAACGCCCCAGAACGACCGGGGAGTGCCACGAACTTCTCGGAAGGGCCACTTTTCCAGGGTCGCTATGCACTCCTGTGCCTCTCTCTGAAAGAGGACAACACGGTTGTACGCTGTCGTTGTGGACCGCCGCGGGACGACTCAAGGATCTTGCCGATTTCGAGGAACGTGGCTGAAGAAGTGCCCGGTCAACGGCCGCGCCAGAGGCCATCCGCCGTTCTGTTGGGCAGTCGTTGACCGCGAAATCTGTGGAGCATGACGAGTGATGAAGCTGTATCAGGACGAGTTTGAATCGCCGGTGGGCACGGTGTATGTGGTGTCCGACGGGGCGGCGGTGCGGGCGGTGGACTTCGGCGGGTACGAGGGACGGATGCGGCAGCTGCTGGACCGGCACTCCAGCCGGTACACGCTGCAAGCAGCCCGCGACCCAGGCGAGTTCACCTCGCGGTTGAAGGCATACTTCGCCGGCGATCTTGAAGCGATTGCGAGCATCCCGACGGCGACGAACGGCACACCGTTTCAACGGGATGTGTGGGCCGCCCTGCGCTTGATCCCCGTCGGCACGACGTGTACGTATCAGCAGATTGCGGCGAGGATCGGCAAGCCGAACGCGTGCCGGGCGGTGGGGCTGGCGAACGGGGCCAACCCGGTCGCAATCATCGTTCCCTGCCACCGGGTGATTGGCTCGAACGCCCGACTGACAGGGTACGGCGGCGGGCTCCACCGCAAGCAATGGCTGCTCGCCCACGAGGGTCTCGCGGAACGCGAGCCGATCGGAGTGCTCTAAAGCGGGAGCAGCGGGCGGGCGCTATACTCGCAGGCATGCAATCATCCACGACCGCTGCGCCTGAGCTTCTTTCCCCGGCGGGGGATAGGGAATGCCTCGCTGCGGCCATCGCCAATGGGGCCGACGCCGTGTACTTCGGCCTCGACACCGGGTTCAACGCACGGGCTCGGGCCACAAACTTTGGCGTTCACGATCTTCCCGAGGTCATGCGGCTCCTCCATCGCCACGGCCTCCGGGGCTACGTCACGCTCAACACACTCGTCTTCGACGACGAGTTGGCGGCTTTCAAGGAGGTCGTGCGGGCCGTCGAGGGAGCGGGCGTCGATGCCGTACTCGTGCAGGATGTCGGCGCCGCGATCGTGATTCGCGAGATCGCTCCCGGCCTCGCCCTCCACGCCTCGACCCAGATGACGCTCACCAGCGCGGAGACGATTGCGCTCGCCGAGCGACTCGGCATGGAGCGGGTTGTCGTTGCCCGCGAGCTATCCATCGATGAGATCGTCGCCATCCGCCGGGAGACGGCGATGCCGATCGAGGTGTTTGTGCATGGCGCGCTCTGCGTGGCCTACTCGGGGCAGTGCCTCACGAGCGAGTCGTTCGGAGGGAGGAGCGCCAACCGCGGCCAATGTGCCCAGGCCTGCCGGCTCCCGTACGAGCTTGTCTGCGACGGCAGCGACGTCGATCTCGGCGACCAGCGTTACCTTCTCTCCCCGCAAGACCTTGCCGCGTATGCCCTCTCGCCACAGCTCATCGCAGCAGGCGTGAACGCCTTCAAGATCGAAGGCCGACTCAAGACGCCCGAGTATGTGGCGGCGATCACGAGCCACTATCGGCGGGCCATCGATACGGCGATGGCAGGCCAGCCTGTCGCCTTCGAGGCCCGCGAGATCGAGGAGATGGAGCTGACGTTTTCCCGTGGCTTCTCCCCCGGCTGGCTGCATGGCAACAATCACAAGCGGCTCGTGCCGGCCACATCGAGCGCGAAGCGGGGCGTGAGGCTCGGCACCGTGGTCGCGAGCGGCCGCGGTCGTGTGACGATCGAGCTTGCCGCGGGCTTAGGGTGCGGCGTGAAGCGAGGCGACGGCGTTGCGTTTGATTGCGGTGCGACAAGCGACGACGCCCTCGGCGGCAGGGTGTACGAGGTTTTTGTCGGCGGAGTATCCCGTACTGATAGCGTCGCCAGCGGCCGCGCAGACCTTGCCTTTGCCCACGACGGCCTTGATGTGATGGCGCTCAAGCCGGGGCAGGCGGTCTGGAAAACAGACGACCCGGTGGTCAGCTCACGACTTCGAAAAACATTCAGTGGGGAGCTTCGCCGCCAACAATCCGTCGATCTCGAAGTGGTCGCGACGCCAGGCGAGCCCGTGCGGGTGGTCGCGACGCTCATGTCTGGTGGGCGTGTGGAAGTGCAATCCGCCGAACCGGCCCAGGTGGCCACGCGACACCCGCTCGACGAAGCGACTCTTCGCGACCAGCTCGGCCGCCTCGGCAAGACGCCCTTTGAGCTGCGTGGCCTCGTCGCCACGATATCCGGCGGGCCGATGCTCCCGCTGAGCCTGCTCGGTCGGCTTCGGAAGGAGATGGTCGCGGCGCTCGAAGAGGTTGCGGAGGGAATCGGCAGGCGAGCGGCGGGCGTGATCCCGCTGCTTCCCGCGTCTCCTCGCGCGCGAGCCGCTCCGGAAAACAGCCCCGCGGTGCCGCAGCTTCATGTGCTGGTCCGCACACTCGACCAGCTCGAGGCCGTGCTCACACTCGGCGAACGGTCGGTCTTTGCCGACTTCGCCGATATCCGTCAGTACCGCGAGGCGGTCGCGGCCTGCCGTCGCCACTCCGCGAAGATCTACCTCGCGCCGCCGCGCATCCAAAAGCCGGGTGAGCTCGGCATTTTTACAGCACTCGAAAAGCACGAGCCCGACGGCGTGCTCATCCGCAACTGGTCGGGCCTCGTCTACTTTCGAGACCGTGGGATTCCCGTGGTCGGCGATGCCACGCTCAATGTCGCCAATCATGTTTCGGCCGGCTTCTTCATCGACGCCGGCTGCACCCGTGTGACGGCGTCGTACGATCTCAACCGTGACCAGCTCGCGTCCCTCGTCGCGGCCGTGCCGCCCCAGTGGCTCGAGGTTGTCATCCACCAGCACATGCCGCTCTTCCACATGGAGCACTGCGTGTTCTGTAGCGTCCTTTCGCCCGGCACCGACAAAACCAACTGCGGCAGGCCATGCGACGACCACCGGGTGGAGCTTCGCGACCGCGTGGGCATGGAGCATCCACTCACAGCCGACGTTGGCTGCCGCAACACGCTCTGGAACGCCGTGCCGCAGAGCGGGGCGGAGGCGGTGCCCGCGATGTTGGCTGCGGGCGTGCGGCAGTTTCGGATCGAGTTTCTCACCGAGCCAGCCACGGACGTGAGCCGCGTCGTCCACGCCTATCGCGAGCTCCTTGCAGGGCGGGTAACGGGCCTCGATGTCTGGAAGCAGCTCGGGGCCGCCAACCGCGTGGGAGTGACGCGGGGAACGCTCGAAAGTCGCCGCGATCCGCTGGCGATTGTGTAGCGTGCGTCCATGCAAAAGTGAGCGACCGAGGGCTAAACTTCATGGAAGCCCCTCGCGATAGCGAGGGGACGGCGGGTCGTTGGGCGAGCCGGTTCATGATGGCCGGTTCATGATGGCCGGTTCATGATGGCCGGTTCATGATGGATAGAGCGACGGGCTAAAACCCGCCG
>CAYZHH010000051.1:0-10443 GCA_964478275.1 uncultured Candidatus Kuenenia sp. | reverse complement strand
GCCGGTTCATGATGGCCGGTTCATGATGGATAGAGCGACGGGCTAAAACCCGCCGTCCCCCGGCTGGCGCCAGGGGCTTTTGCGGGGCGGAGGCCACCTCGCCCCAAAGTTCGTCTTGCCAGGGTCGCCCTTGGGCCGTTCCCCTGATATTCAACTTGCTGTCACTATATGCCGATAATGCCGGTTGTGCCGCGGCGGGGTCGCCATCGGCCCCCTGCGGACCACGAGAAGGAGCCGAGATGACCGCGACCAAGCTGCCAGCCGGGATTCGGGACGACATCACCCAGTGCATCGGCCACACGCCGCTGGTGCGCCTGCGGCGTGTGACCGCGGGCTGCGTCGCGATAGTGGCCGGCAAGATCGAAAACATGAATCCGCTCTGGAGCGTGAAGGACCGCATCGCCTGCGCGATGATCGACGCAGCCGAGCGCGACGGCCTTCTCCACCCCGACACGATCGTGATCGAGCCCACGAGCGGTAATACGGGGATCGGCCTGGCGTATGTGTGCGCCGCGCGTGGCTACAAGCTTCGCGTCACGATGCCCGAGAGCATGAGCCTCGAGCGACGGCGCATGCTCAAGGCCCTTGGTGCCGAGCTCGTGCTCACGCCTGCCGCCGAAGGCATGCCAGGCGCTGTGCGTCATGCCGAGGAAATCGCCGCCTCAGGTAGCCACTTCTTCATGCCTCAGCAGTTTAAGAACCCGGCTAATCCCGACGTGCATCGCCGCACCACGGCCGAAGAGATCTGGAAGGATACCGAGGGCCAGGTAGACATCGTCGTGTGTGGTGTTGGCACTGGTGGCACGATCACCGGCGTCGGCGAAGCTCTCAAAAGCAAGAAGCCAGGCGTGAAGATCGTGGCGGTTGAGCCGGCCAATAGCCCCGTCATCTCGCAGAAACTGGCTGGTGAGCCGATCAAGCCGGGCCGTCACACGATCCAGGGCATCGGCGCAGGCTTCATCCCCGACATCCTCAACCTCGACATCATTGATGACGTGGTGAAAGTCGATGACGAAGATGCAATGGAGACCACCCGCCAGCTTGCCAAGCTCGAGGGCCTCATGTGCGGCATCAGTTGCGGCGCCGCCGCGTGGGCCGCCATTGAGGTTGCCAAGCGGCCGGAGAACGCCGGCAAGCTCGTCGTCGTTGTGCTTCCCGACCTCGGCGAACGCTATCTCTCGACGCGGCTCTTTCCAGAGTAGCGGGCCTGACTTCACGGCCTGCCCTCCAGGCCTCGACCGCGTACCAGCCCCTGGCAATAGCCGGAGGACGGCGGGTGGAAGGCCATACCGTTGGCTGGTACAAGCGGGCTCGCCTAACAACCCGCAGTCCCCTCGCTGGCCCGAGGGGCTTCAATGGGAGCTGGCTCCCGATCCTCGATTGCGGCTGTGGCCTACTCGTCAGCCGAGTTCGAGCTTCACACGGCGGGGCATCGCCATGCGGGCGAACATCCCGAGGGAGCCCTTGGGGAGCCCGAGAAATTCGAGCTGCTCAAACCAGCCTGGAATCTCGGCAGCCACCTTGCCCACCTGCGTGCCACGTAGGTCGAGGTGCTTCAGACTCGTGAGACTTTTGAGCTGAAGCAGTCCTTCGTCGGTGAGGCTGCCACCGGCAAGGTCGAGCACCGCGAGATCCTTGAGCGACGCCGCACGGAACCCCAGCAAAATACAGAACACGTCGTCAGCTCGTTCGTTCTGAAGCCGCACCGTCACAAGCTTGTCGGCCACGTGGCCAAAGTCATCGCCAAAGGATTTGCGGAGCCAGTCGGTCTCCTCCATCTCGGCGCTGCCGCCGCGTTCGATCGTCTCGGTCACCACTTCCTGCTGCTCGGCGTAGGCGTCGATCTTCGAGGCGAGCCACTCGAGCTTGTTGGCCTTGAACTTCACAAACTCGTTGGCCTCGTCAAATGCCCGCTGCACGCGGACAAACTGTTCCTGGCTGCCACCGCGGTCGGGATGGGCCTCGCGGGCCCGCACGAGGTAGGCCTGTTTGACGTCCTCGAGCGTCACCGGCGGCAAAAGGCCGAGAACTTCCAGACACTCGGGCCGCTGGCTAGCAGGCTGGGGTGACGGGGCAGGCTGGGTCATGGGTGGCTCGGCGTCGATGTCGGGAGGAGCACGGACAGCCAACGTAGCAGCCCTCGCCGTGGCGCGCAGCGGTCTTGCCTGCCGTCGGTGGATTCCCTATTCCCCCTGCTTCACACGAGGAGGGCAGCCATGAACGGTGAGTCGAATTTGCGGAGTCGGTACGGGCGAGAGATCGTCGCTGCGGGGCTCGTTGTGGGCCTTGCCGTGGTGTTCCGCATATGGACCGGTGGTCCTGGGGCCGGCGCCGAGCCCCCCGCTCCCACACCGCCCGCTGCCCCGAAGCCGATGGCGCTTGTGAACGGCGCCGAGATCACGGCCGATGCTCTCGGGGAGGAATGCCTCGCGCGGCATGGTGCCCGCGTGCTCGAAGCGCTCGTGAATCGGAGCATCATCGAGCAGGCCTGCCAGGCTTCCGGGATATCGATCACGCGGCAGCATGTGGACGCTGAGATCGACGCCCTCTCCAAGCGGTTCAGTGTGCCCCGCGATAAGTGGCTCGAGCTCATCGAGAAGGAGCGAGGTATCTCGGCCGAGCAATATGCCAACGACATTCTCTGGCCGATGCTTGCCCTGCGGGCGCTGGCTCGCGGCGCCGGTGAGCCGACCAATGCCGAGCTTCGTGAGTCCTTTGAGAAACAGTACGGGCCGGCGGTAAAGGCGCGAATCATCGTGGCCCGCACCCGCCCGGAGGCCGAGAACATGCGGACTCGGGCGGTCGCCGCTCCGGACGAGTTTGGCAGTCTGGCCCGCCAGCATTCCGTTGACGTTGGCAGTGCCAGCGCCAATGGCTGGGTGCAGCCGATTCGGCTCCACTCCGGCGAGCCCGCTTTCGACCGAGCCGCGTTTGCCCTCGAGCAGGGTGACATCTCGGAGGTCGTGCAGGTGGCCGATCAGTTCATCGTGATCAAGTGTGAGGGACGGATGCCGGCGGCTGAGGTCAGCCTCGAGGCGGCACAGCCTCGTCTTGCGGAAGAGATTCGCGAGCGGAAGAGTCGCGAGGCGGCCAACGGTGTGTTCCGCAGCCTTCAGGAAAAGAGCCGGGTTGAGAACGTCATGAACGATCCGGCGAAGTCTTTGGCGCAGCCGAGTGTGGCGGCGCTCGTGAACGGCCAGCCGATCGCCCTCGACCAGGTTCGTCGCGTGTCGCTCGAACGCTACGGGCGTGACGTGCTCGAAATCCTCATCACACGGCAGCTCGTTCGCCAGGCCCTCGAGAAGCAGGGGATCGTCATCGGGCAGGCCGACCTCGACGCCGAGATCGCGCGGGCGGCCATATCGCTCGGCTTCAAGAAGGCTGACGGCTCGCCTGACGTGAAGGCCTGGCTCGAACGCATGACCCGCGAGGAGAAGGTGCCGCTGAAGCACTACATGGAAGACATCGTCTGGCCGACAGTCGCCCTCAAGAAGCTCGTGGGAGGAGTGCCTGTCCAGCCGGAAGACCTCGACAAGGCGTTCCAGGCCACATTCGGGCCACGGGCCAAGTGCCGCGTCATCGTGCTCGACACGCAGCGTCGCGCTCAAGAGGTGTGGCAGCTTGCCCGCAAGAACCCGACGCCCGAGGCGTTTGGGGCGCTCGCCGAGACATACTCCGTCGACCCCACCACGAGGGCGCTGCGTGGCGAGGTGCCGCCGCTCCAGAGGTACGGCGGTCAGCCGACGCTCGAGCGGGAGGTGTTCTCGCTCGCACCGGGTGAGCTCTCCGGCGTCGTGCAGATTGCCGATCGCTTCATGGTGATCCTCTGCGAGAGCTTCACCGCGCCGGCCGGCGTAGACTTCAAGGAAGTACGCGACGAGCTCTACGACGACATCTTCGAGAAGAAGCAGCGAATCGAAATGGCCCGCCACTTCTCGCATCTGCGGGAATCGGCGGCGATCGACAATTTCCTTGCGGGCACGAGCCAGTCGCCTCCGCCTGCGGAAGCGATCGGGAAGGCTGGTCGCATGGCTGCCGGCAGGCTGCCGGCAGTCGAATCGTCTGAGCTTTCGTCGCCACGAGCCGGGAGCCGCATGGCGACGCCCGGCGTCGTTCCGGCCACGCATGCCGCGCCGATGAGGAAGTAGCCAGAATCCTTCGGGCTAATCCTCGTTGCCGCGGAGTTTCGCAAGCACGGTGAAATCTTCGAGCGTTGTCGTATCGCCAACCGTTTCGCGGCCGGCGGCGACGTCGCGAAGCAGCCGCCGCATGATTTTGCCGCTGCGGGTCTTCGGGAGACTCGCCGTGAAGTGGATGTCGTCTGGCACGGCGAGCGCCCCGATCTGGTGGCGGACATGCTTGCGAAGCGCATCTTTGAGCGCGTCGTCAGGCTCGCCACCACGAAGCGTCACGAACACCGCGATCGCCTCGCCTTTCACGTCGTGCGGCCGGCCCACCGCCGCCGCTTCAGCAACCGACGGATGGCTCACCAGCGCGCTTTCCACCTCGATCGTTGAAAGCCGGTGGCCAGCCACATTGAGCACGTCGTCGATGCGTCCCATGATCCAGTAGTAGCCGTCGACGTCCTGTCGGGCATTGTCGCCCGCCAGATACTTTCCGGGAATCCGCGACCAGTACGTCTCCACAAACCGTTCATCGTCGCCCCAGATGCCGCGAAGCATGCCGGGCCACGGCTTCTGCATGACGAGCCAGCCGCCCTCGCCTGGCTGCACCGGCTGGCCATCGGCATCGACAATCTCGGGCACCACGCCCGGCAACGGCAGCGTGCAACTGCCCGGCTTCGTGGGCGTGCATCCAGGCAGCGGGCTCATCATGATCCCGCCGGTCTCGGTCTGCCACCAGGTATCGACGATCGGACAGCGGGTGCCGCCGATCACCTCGTGGTACCACATCCACGCCTCGGGGTTGATTCCTTCGCCGACACTCCCGAGGAGCCGCAGGCTCGAGAGATCGCGGCCCTCGACATGCTGCATGCCCCACTTCATGAACGAGCGAATCGCCGTGGGGGCGGTGTAGAAGATCGTCGGTTTTTCCTGCTCGATGATCTCCCAGAAGCGACCCTCGTGGGGGGCATTCGGCGCGCCTTCGTAGATGAGGATCGACGTGCCAGCGGCAAGCGGTCCGTAGGTCACATAGCTGTGGCCGGTGATCCAGCCGCAGTCGGCCGTACACCAGAAGAGGTCGTCATCACGCAGATCAAACACCCACTCGGCTGTCGCCTTGGCCCAGACCATATAGCCAGCCGTGGTGTGCTTGATGCCCTTGGGTTTTCCGGTGGAGCCGCTCGTGTAGAGAATAAAAAGCGGTGATTCGGAATCCATGGGCTCGGGAGGCGTGTCTGTCGGCATGCCGTCAACGAGGTCATGCCACCAAATGTCGCGGCCCGGCTGCATCGTGACGTCTTGGCCCGTCCGTTTCAGCACGATGACATGCTTCACGGTCGTGGGGGGATGGCTCGTGGAGGCGAGGGCCTGGTCTACATTCTGCTTGAGCGGCAACTGGGCCCCGCGCCGCCAGCCACCGTCGGCCGTGATGACCGCCACGGCCAAGGCATCCTGGTTGCGGTCGGCGATCGCCTCGCTCGAGAAACCACCGAAGATGACCGAATGCACCGCACCGATCCGCGCACATGCGAGCATCGCGATCACGAGCTCGGGCGTCATCGGCATGTAGATGGAGACGACATCGCCCGGCTTGATGCCAAGCTTCTTGAGCCCGGCAGCGCACCGGCACACTTCGGCGTGGAGCTCTCGGTAGGTCAGCTCCCGCCGCTCGCCTGTGGGCTCGCCGACCCACACAATCGCCCGGTGTTCGCCACGGCCGGCGGCGATGTGGGCATCGAGGCAGACAGCCGATGCATTGATGCGGCCGCCCACGAACCACGTCGCATGGGGTGGCTGCCAGTCGAGCACTTTGGTGTAGGGCGTGATCCACGGGAGCGGCTTGGCCCGCTCGTCCCAGAAGGCATCGGGGTCGTTGGCCGCGGCGTCGTAGAGCCGACGGTAGTCCTCGAGTGAGCCAATTCGGGCCCGCTCAGTAAACGCGGCCGGTGGCGGGAAGACCCGCACCTCGTTCATTACGCTGGCGACTCGTCCAGCCGCCTTCTGTCCGTCCTTCGTCACTGGCATCTCCGCCATGGATGCACTGTCTCCGTAGATATGGATTTGTGAACGACCCCCGTGGGCGATTCCCCCCGAGCCTTCCTGTGAGCACGTCGCCAGAACGACGTCGCCACAATAAGAGCATCCCGGCCGCTCTCAGGCAACGGTCGTGCAGGAGTCGCTTGCCTTCGCACACCGCGGGCGGGATATTTCTTGCTTGCGTGTTTGACGACGGCGGATTCCTTTGGACGACTCAAATCGGACGCTCGCATGAAACCCCAACGCTCCCGATTCGCCTGCCTGGCCGCGATTTGTGCCGGCCTGAGCATGTCTGCGATTTCGCTGGCCACAGAGCCGGCCGCATTGCCGACCGCATTGCCGACCGCGACCGCCGCCGACGTCGGCATGAAGGCGAAAGCGCTCGCGAAAATCCCGGCGCAGATGAAGAAGTTCGTCGAGGCCGGGCAGATATCGGGCGCGGTGACGCTGGTGGCGAAAGATGGCAAGGTCGTTGCCCTCGACGCGGTCGGCGAGCAGGACATCGATTCGCACGCGCCGATGCGGGCCGACACGCTGTTCGCCATCGCGTCGATGACCAAACCCATCACGTCGACGGCGCTGATGATTCTCGTCGACGAGGGGAAAGTCACGCTCGACGATCCGATCGCCACGTACCTCCCCGAGTTCAAGGACGCGAGATGTGCGGATGGTTCCCCGCCGAATCGTGCCATCACCGTGTTCGACTGCATCACGCACACCTCGGGCATCGTCGGCGATCAAGCAAATACAGGCACGCTAGCCGAAACGGTCAAAGCGGTGGCCGCGCGGCCGTTGGGATTTCAGCCGGGCGAGCGCTGGCAGTACAGCCCGGGCATTTCGGTGTGCGGCCGCGTGGTCGAAGTGGCGTCGGGCATGCCGTATGAGAAATTTCTGCGCGACCGGATTTTTGTCCCGCTGGGGATGAACGACACGTCGTTTCTGCCCGCGGCGGAAAAGCGTGCGCGCGTCGGCACGCTTTACAAGCTCGGCGACAAGAAAAAATCGCTCGCCAAGGCGACGCATTGGATCAGCGACATGGGCGACGACCGCACGCCGAATCCTTCCGCCGGCTTGTTCAGCACGGCGGCCGACCTGGCCCGGTTCTATCAAGCCATTTTGAATGGCGGGGAACTGAACGGTCAGAGGATTCTTTCCGAACAGGCCGTGCGGAAAATGACGAGCGTGCAGACGGGCGACCTGGAAACCGGCTTTACGCCCGGCAACGGCTGGGGCCTGGGCTGGTGCGTGGTGCGCGAGCCGCAAGGGGTCAGCCGTTCGCTTTCGCCGGGCAGCTTCGGGCACGGCGGTGCGTTCGGCACGCAGGGCTGGATCGACCCCGAGCGGAAGATGATCTTCGTGCTGCTGATTCAGCGGAGCGGATTAAGCAACAGCGACGGTTCAGACCTGCGGGGCGCGTTGCAAAATCTCGCGGTCGATGCGCTGGCCGAGTAAACCGCAGGCCTTCCCGCGCGTTGTGGCCGCTCTCAGGCAACGGTCGTGCCGGAGTTCCCCATCGCCGGGGGCGTCAGCCGCGAAAATGGTTCGCCCGCGTCGGCCTCGTCGGCCTCGTCGCCGAACCCGACGCCGAGCGCCCGGGCTGCCTGCACGGCCGATCCCCGCGGGTCGACGGTCGAGAGAATCTTGATCGCCTGAGCGATTGGCACGCTCGTGATATCGGGCGGACGGTAGCAGACCATCTCACCGAAGCGTCCCTCGTGCACAAGCCGCACCGCATGGGCACCAAACTCAGTCGCCAGCATGCGGTCAAACGCAGTGGGCGTGCCGCCTCGCTGGAGATGGCCAAGCACCACCGCGCGGGATTCACGGCCAAGCCGAGCCGTGACCTCGCGGGCGACGATTTCGCCAATGCCGCCGAGCCGCACTTGCCGCTGCCCACCCGGCTGGTTCGCCACGTGCGCGAAACCACCTCCTGGCAGCGCTGCCCCTTCGGCTGCGACGATGAGCGTGGCCCGTTTTCCCTCGGCATCGCGCTCGAGAATCTTGCGGCAGACGTTTTCAAACGTCCACGGGATCTCGGGCAGAAGGATCACGTCGCCCCCGCCCGCGATGCCGGCATGCAGCGCGATCCAGCCGGCGTGGCGGCCCATCACTTCGAGCACCATCACCCGCTCGTGGCTGGCGGCCGTTGTGTGGAGCCGGTCGAGCGCATCGGTGGCCGCGGCCACCGCCGAATCAAAACCGAACGTGAAGGCTGTGGCCCCGAGGTCGTTGTCGATCGTCTTGGGAACACCCACGACGGGAATGCCGTATTCGTGAAGCTGCTGCGCAATCGCGAGGGAGCCGTCGCCGCCCACGCAGACAAGCCCCGCGATGCCGAGCTGCCGCACGGTCGCAGCCGCTTGCTCGAGCAGGGCGGGATCAATCTGAACACGATCCCCCTCGCCGACGAGGGCGGTAAAGCGTCCTTGATTGCTCGACCCGAGGATGGTGCCCCCCTTGAGCAGAATGTCGGCCGTCACCCGAGCGTCGAGCGGCATGTAGCGGACGGGATCGGCGAGGCCTTCGTAGCCCTTGAGAAACCCGATGCAGTCGTAGCCGAGGCGGACCGCCGTCTTCGTGGCCGCGCGGATCACGGCATTGAGGCCCGGGCAGTCGCCACCGCCGGTGAGGATGCCAATCGTGGGTCTGCGCGGCGACATGGTGGGGATTGTACCGCGAGTGCATGGCATCGTGGTGCGGCACCGGGGCAGTCTGGAGTGGCCCGCCGGGGTTCGGTGTCGCCCTCCTCCGCGGAGTAAATTTCGCATCGCCTTCGGTGGCAATTCACACCTCCCAGGAGCGACATTTTCAACGCTCGTCGGGCGAGCCCCGATCCCGGCGCGCGTTTCGTTGAGGCTTGGCTGGTGGAGAGGCTTGGCTGGTGGAGTAGAACGGTGGGATGCGTCACCACCGCGTCCACCGGTCGTTTTTTCAAATCATGATCAAATCATTTTGTGTGGCTCTGGCGATCGTGTGGCTATCGTGCGGGCCTGTCCTCGCGGGTGATGCGGAAGCTGTGGCGAATCCGGCGACTCAGGCTGGCAGGCTTCAGGCGGAATTCAGTCGCGCGAAATCGACTGACGAGCGACGGGCGGTTGCCGAGGCACTGCTGGCGCTCGGCAAGGATGGTGGGCGGCGGCTGCATGGCGCTGCCCGAGGCGAGTTCCTCAAGCGACTGCCTCGCTCCTCAGCGGGCTACCAGCGAACCGCAGCGAAAGTTCTCGAAGGGCGTCTCGGCACGGGCAAAGCCGGTGAGATCGATTCGCTCCGCAAAACCATCCGCGATGTGGCGGCGACAGCCGAGCTTTCGAAGGAATTGATCGAGCAGAAGAGCGACCCGGCACTCGCGCGGCTTGAAGTGCTGCTGGTGGTCACATCGGCGCAGGTGCTCGAGGCTGATTCCGAGTTGGCTGCGGCCCGCGCGGAGCTTTTGGAGCTTGCTGATTGGGCGGAGCGCGCGGCAGCACTCGTGCCGGAGAAGGACCGCGGCAAGCTGCCTCCGCTGCCTGGCAAAGCGGGCGTCGCAGCGGAGTTTGCTGCCGCAGATGCGCTTGCCGCCCTCATGGCTGCCCCACTCACGCCCGCTGATCGGCAGACGCTTTCGGCCAACGTGCAGCTCGCCGCCCAGCTCGACCCCGAGGAGGCCCGCGGGATTCAGCGGCTCAACCAGATTCGCTTCCTCGTTGGCCTTCCTGCGCAGATGATCGATCTGAAGCTCGTGACGGCCTGCCGTGTTCACTCTGAAGACATGGCCACCAAAGACTTCTTCGCGCACGAGTCTCCGGTGGCAGGACGGGAAAACCCTTGGAAGCGGGCTGCGGCGGCCGGGACATCGGCCAGTGCCGAGAACATTTTCATGGGCATGCCTGACGGGGAGGCCGCGATCGAAGGCTGGTGGCATTCGCCCGGCCATCACAAAAACATGCTTGGCGGGCAGCGGCGGACTGGGCTCGGTCGCTCCGGCGAACGTTGGACGCAGCTTTTCGGCGACTGACGGCTACCGGCAGCACGTGCCGCCGAGCCATGTTTTCCTGGCGAGCATGACAAGGTCGCGAGACGCTTGAAGAATCTCGCGAAGGCCGGCTTTGCTCGAACCGTAGGCGCGGTCGCGAAAGGTCATCGGGATCTCGACGATGCGACCGCCTGCGCGGTGACCCAGCCAAAGCAGTTCTTCATGAAACGCGTAGCCTGCGGTCGCAGGTGTGCCGAGACGATCGAGCAGTACGAGCCGGTTCGCGATCCATCAAGCGGGTACCGCGCGATCCGGCTCGTGCTGCTCGAT
>CAYZHH010000050.1:0-16642 GCA_964478275.1 uncultured Candidatus Kuenenia sp. | reverse complement strand
GCTCGGGGCGGGTTCTCGACGTTCCACCGGGATGGATCCTCGTCCCGCCTGGTGATCCTGGCCTGACTCGTCGCGTAAAGGCGGCGGGCGACCACTGGCTCGTTCAGGAAAAAGTCGGCAGGAAGCTATTCTCGCGTGGCGTGTGGGCAGCGCGGGAAACCGTTGAGCGGCTCCGCAACGACCTCGTCGCAGAGCGTTCCACAGCCACGTATGCACGTCGCCGCGAGACCGACACGAAGCGCCGCGAAGCCAAACAGGCCGATTACGTCGAAGATTTTGCGACAGCGGTCGTGAGATTTCTCGCGTTTCACGCTCGGCATGCTGGGATTGCCGAGCAACTCGCCCGCGCTGTTGCCGCGCATGCCACGCCCGTGGGCAGCGGCACGGTGGCCCGCACGCAGCGGATCCCGATCGAGCGCCGCGCCGAGGCCGCGGTGATCGCGTGGCTGCGGCACCAGACGACGGGGTATGACTCCATGAAGATCGCCCGCGTGAAGGGCAAGCGCCGCGAAGTCCGCCGCATGCTCGCCGAGCGATCCCGGGAGCTTCTCGGGGCCTACCGCCGTGGCGAATCCGTCGCTGCCACCTGCCCCCTCGCTCAGACGTTTGCTCCGGCCCCCACCAAGCGCGGCTGACGAGGCCGGGCTCATCAACGCCCACTCCTGCTACACCAGTGGCCGGAAGTGGCCGACGAGGTCGTGGAGACGTGTGGTGATCTGGCCGAGGGAGCAGACCTCGACCGTATCCAAAAGCTCTTCACATACGTTTCCGCCTGATTCCACGACACGACTCAGGGAGTCGAGGGCGCGGATGGCGGCAACGCGGTTTCGCTTCTTGAACGCCTTCACCCGCGCCACCTGCTTGAGCTTTGTGGCGCGGCTCGTGCGCATCATTTCCACGTCCGGAAGGCGCTCCGACTCGTCGCGATATCGATTGAGCCCCACGATCGGCCGCTCGCCAGCCCCGATCTGCCGTTCGTAACGGTGCGCGGATTCCTGGATCTGGCTTCGCTGATACCGGTGCTCGACCGCCGTGAGCACTCCGCCGAGCTCGTCGAGCGTGTGAAATTCGTCGAGGATGCCCCGCTCGACCGCCTTTTGGACGGCCTCCATGCCAGGTGAGCCTGCAATCGCATTCATCATGTGGCGAAAGAGGCCCGACTCCTCGAGCAGAATCGCCTGCGCGTTGGCGGCAAGCTTCACATACTCTTCGCCCGGCGTCGTAAATGGCTCGTCGGCACTGTTCGAGTGGCAGGAGTTCGTCGTGTTTGCGTAGGCAAGAAGGAGCTCGATCGCCGTCCGCGTAAGATTGTTTTTGAAAGACTGGGCGACGAGCGACCGCCCCGAGGTCTGGGTGTGCAGCCGCATCCGCTGGCCGCGCTCATCGGCCCGGAACACGTCCCGCATCCCGATCGCCCAGATGCGACGGCAGGCCCGGGCGAGGGCGAGGTATTCGATGTCGAGACCGCAATCAAGGAAGAACGAAAGCCTTGGCGCGAAGGCGTTCACATCGAGTCCCCGCGCGGCAAACAGTTCCACGTAGGCAAACCCGTTGGAGAGCGTGTAGGCCGCCTGCTGCACAGGCGTCGCGCCTGCCTCGGCGATGTGGTAGCCACTGATGGAAATGGGATACCACCTTGGCAGGGCCCGCACGCAGTGCTCGACCATGTCGCCCAGGAACCGCAGCGATGCGTCGAGCGGGAAGATCACCTCATTCTGCGCCTGAACCTCCTTGAGTACGTCGGCCTGCACGGTGCCACGGAGCGACATGGCGCAGGCGTCGCCCCAGCGCCGCTTGGCAGCCGCCACATACATCGCCAGAAGGATCGGCGCGGGGCCATTGATCGTCATCGAGACCGAACAGGCGGGGTCGGTGAGGTCAAAGCCGGCATACAGCCGCTCCATGTCTTCGACGGTATCGATCGCCACACCGCCTTCGCCGATCTTGCCGAAGACTGCTTCGGCGTCCGAATCGAGGCCGTAGAGCGTAGGACCATCGAAAGCGGTCGAGAGCCGGACGCTCGACTGATGCTGGGTGAGGTAGCGAAACCGCGCGTTGGTGTCGTCGGCAAGCCCCAGTCCCGCAAACAGACGGGTGGGCTCCTCCAGCCGTCGCCCCGGCTTCCCGTCGGCTGCCTGGAGATACATCTCGGAGTGAATGCCATTCACAAATGGAAACTCTCCCGGCAGCCCCTGACCGAGCAGATAGCGCGCGATCGCGCCCGGCTCGTCCAGCTCTGGGAGCGCGAGCCGCGGCAGGTCGAGGCCGGTGGGTGTGTGTCCACGCGGAATGGCAGCACGGATAGCGAGCCAACGCTCGAGCCACGCACCGCCGGCATCCCCGTCCGTGCGTGCCCGCTGCACTTCGGCCTCCACGTTCGCGTCGTGCGCCCTCCAGGCCAGGATCACGTGCTCGAGCGTGCCCATGGGATCGCCTTTCCATGTCGGTCGTTCACCGTCCACTCACACTGTGTCTGCCCGTGTGCCCAGCACGGCGTGCAGAAGCTCGTCAACGCCCGTGTCTCGGTGCGCCTTCGCAACCGTAGCGATCACCCGCTGCTGACCGCCAGCCGCCCGCAGCCGGTGCTCCACCTCGCTCACAGCCGTGCGTGCCCCCGCGAGATCTCCCTTGTTGACGACCACGACGTCGGCCACGTCGAGCATGACAATCTTTTGGAGCTGAAGCCTGGCCCCGTAGTCCGGGCTCATGACGAGCACCGAACAATCCATGGCGCCCGGAGCAAACGGCACCGACTCCTGCCCAATCCCGACGGTCTCGACGACCACGAGGTCGAACGGGAGGCCCCGCAGGATCTCCAGGCATCGCCCTGTCTCCGCAGCCACGCCGCCGGCAGTGCCGTGCGTCGCGAGCGAGCGCATGAAGACGCGATCGTCCTGCGAATAGATCATCGTGGCCCGGTCGCCGAGCAGGGCACCCTTGCCAAGAATGCTCGGATCGTGGGAGAGGATAGCGATCCGCGACTCGGGATGCGTCGCGAGGAAGCGACGGACGAGCTCGTCGATGAGTGTTGTCTTGCCCGCGCCGCCGGGACCGGCAATGCCGACCGTCCGAGGCTGCGACGCGAGGCGTCGGGGCAGGGGGCCGAGCTCCGAAAGCGTTCGGGCGATTGTTCGATCCGTCGGAAACGTTCCCCGTGGCGATTTCGCGGTCCGATGTCGCACACCGCGTCGCTTCCCATACGCCAGCACGAACGACACGATCTCGTCGAGCGGTGTGCCCGCGAAGAAAATGCGGTCGACGCCCTGGCGGGTCATCTGCGCGGCGTCAGCCGCCGTGATCGTGCCACCACCGCCTCCAAAAAGCCCGATGGCCGTCGCGTCCCGCTCCTCCAGCAGGTCGCGAACCTCGCGAAAAAACTCGACGTGGCCGCCGTTGTAGCTCGAAATGCCGATCGCGGCCACGTCCTCCTGGAGCGCGGCCCGCACGATGTCGCGGGCACTGCGATGGTAACCGAGGTAGATGACTTCGACGCCAGCGCGAACAAGCTCCAGATTGATCGTGTTGATCGCGCTATCATGGCCGTCGCAGATCGGCACAGCGGTCAGGATTCGCAGCGGACGCTTGGTCATGGACGTCACCTCGCCACAAGACGACTGCTGCCATCACACCCCGCGCCAGATCATGGCCACGTTCGTCGTGAGCGACCCACCCATGTTGAAGGTCATTACCGTCCGAGCTCCATCAACCTGGCGCTCACCGGCCTCACCACTCACCTGCCGGAACATCTCGACGACCTGCCGCACACCGGTAGCTCCGACGGGATGGCCATCGCCCATCAAGCCGCCCCCCGTATTGACCGGCATCGAGAACGCAGGACGAGTGCCCACGCCGATGTCCACTCGAGCATGGGGAAGCGTTGTCGCCCCCGATTCGAGCAGGGCGGCGGCCCTGCCAGGCTCGGCCCAGCCGAGCGCCTCGTAGGCCACGAGCTCCGAAATAGAGAAACAGTCGTGGACTTCCGCGGCGTCCAGGTCGCGAGGCGTTACCCCTGCCGCCGCATATGCCTGATCCGCCGCTCGCCGCGTCATCGGAAACGCTGGCACATCCTTGCCGTCCAGACGCAGCACATCGGTCGTGTGCCCAGATCCCAAGAGCCGCATCGACCGGCCTACCCGCATGAATTTGTCCGACGCCAGCACCACCGCTGCGGCACCGTCGGTGATCTGTGAGCAGTCGGTGATCTTGAGCGGCGGCGCGAATCGTGGGTTCGTGTCGCACGCGGTCATCGCCTTCTCCAGCGACATTGCGACGTCCCGCATCTGCGCCTGCGGGTTGCGGCGGGCATGGGCGTAGTTCTTGAGCACGACCGTCGCGAGCGCGGCCTCCGGGAGACCGTGCCTGGCGGCGTATGCCTCGGCGATGCCCGCAAACATCTTGGGCATCATGTGCTCGCCATACCGCGGCTTCTCGGCGCTCCAGTCAGCCGCTGCCGCGAGCACGTCGGCTCCCTCGGCCGGCGACATCGTTTTCTGTTGCTCGGCACCGACGACGAGGACGACGTCATACACGCCACCGCGGATCCAGTGGGCCGCGGTGAGCACCGCGACGCTCCCAGAGGCACATGCGGCCTCAGTGTGGAGCGTCGGGATGCCACGAAGCGAGTTGTCGATGCCGAGGAGCAAGGCCCCGAGGTGGAGTTGGCGGGTATAGAGGCCAGCAGCAAAATTGCCGACGACTCCCGCCTCAATGGCGGCCGGTTCGAGGCCCGCGTCGGCAATGGCCGCCCGCCCGGCCTCGACGATCACGTCCCGCAGGGACAGCCCTTCCTTGCGGAGATTTCGCTTGAAATCGGTCCGTGCCGCGCCGATGACGTGAACGTTTCGGTTCATGACGACTCTGCCTCCATTGTGATTGTACAAACGCCCGGCATGCACTGCCAAAATTGGCATCTCGGATAGCGTTGCCAGCGGCTTGCGTTACGAAGCCGTTACCGTGAGGCGGAGGGGGCCGCGTAGAATGCGGTCTCGTCCTCACCGCTCTCAGTGGTGCCGCCCTCGTGCTGCCCGCTGGGGCCGAGCCCACGCCTGATAGTGGCCATGCCGACGACTACCTCGCATTCCTCGGCCAGTCACCAGGGGCAGCGGCGGACGAAACGGGCCGTTCAGGCCAGGCGTCAGGGCCGTTCCTGTCTGACATCACCCAGGTTCCAGCTCATGCACCGGCCACCATTACCGAAGACAACATCCTCGGGCCGTACTACCGCCCCGGAGCGCCGTTCCGCGGCAAGGTCACTCCGCCTGTGGAGCCGGGGGTGGTGCTGGTGGTCCGCGGCCGAGTCTGGGGACACGACACCCGCCAGCCCCTGCGGGGTGTGACGCTTGACGTGTGGCAGGCGAACGCCGAAGGCCGCTACGACAACGACGCCCCTGAGCAGCCGCCGGCCGCAGGAGTGTTCATGAACCGGGCCCGCCTGCTGACGGACGAGCGCGGCTACTACGAGTTTGAGACTGTGCATCCTGGACGCTACCTGATCGGCCCCAATCGCTGGCGCCCGAGCCATATCCACTACCTGATTCAGTGTCCCGGGTATCGCCGGCTGGTGACGCAACTGTATTTTGAGGGTGACCCCATGAACGAAAAGGACGAATTCATCAAGCCATCGCTTATCATCGACATCGCGCGGGTGGCCACGCGGGGCGCGGAGATTGAAGTCGGCCAGTTTGACATCGTGCTGGCGAAGGCTTGAAGGATCGCCGGGGCAGCGGCACTTTTCTCACATCACCGCGGAATGACGAACGGCCCTCATCATCCGCCAATCGCATCGGGGCTCACCGCATGGACTTCACCGGCAAGGTCGTTTTCGTCACGGGCAGCTCCCGCGGCATCGGCGCGGGGCTTGTTCGGGCATTTGCGGCCCGGGGTGGCATCTGCGTCGTCAACTATGTCGATGATGCTGCGGGTCGCAACCATAGAGACGCCGAGGCCGTTGCCTCTGAGGTCGGCGGCGCCATGACCGTCGAATGCGATGTAGCCGACCACGCCCGCGTCGGCGAAGCCATGCGGGCGATCGTCGAGCAACTCGGCGGGATCGACATCCTCGTCAACAACGCCGGCATCCTTCGCGACCGTTCGCTCAAACGAATGGCGCCCGCCGATTTCGAGGACGTCGTGCGGGTGAACCTCGGGGGTGCATTCAACACGCTCCAGCATGCCACTACGCTCCTACGGCCGGGTGGCCGCATCATCAACATCGCCTCCGTCGCAGCCTTCACCGGATTTTTCGGCCAGGCCAACTACGCGGCGAGCAAGGCCGGGCTCGTCGCACTCACCAAGGTAGCCGCCCGCGAATTCGCAAGGCAGGGCACGACCGTCAACTGCGTGGCACCTGGGTTTATCGACACGGAGATCATCAAAGACATGCCGGCCGATGTGACGGAGAAGTTCGTCGAGCAGATTCCTTGTGGCCGATTGGGCCAGGTGGATGACGTCACCAACGCAGTGCTGTTCCTGGCATTCCGCGAGTCAGGCTACATCACCGGCCACGTCCTCCACGTCAACGGCGGCTTCTATATGTAGGGCGATATGTTGGGCGATGGTCGGGCTCGGGCCCCTCAGGCCGCCCCGTGACCCAGCCCTGCGTAGCTCGCAAGCCCGCCCCGAAAGGCTGGAAAACCGATGCCCAGGACGGTGGCGAGATCGATCGCATCCGCGCATGCTACGACACCATCAGACAGCACCCGGCGGGCTTCGTCGGCCATGGGTGCGATGAGCCGCCGTTCGACCACTTCTTCGCCCACGGGCACGCCTTGGCCTGACGCCACCGGCCGCCCCGCCGCCGAATGCGTCGAGAGCCCACGGCCCGACTTCCGGCCGAGCCAGCCGCGTTCCGCTGCAGCTCCCAGCATCGGCGGGGCCGCGAAGCGACCACCCAACGCTGCTTCAAGCGAACGAAAAATAGAGATCGCCACGTCGATGCCGATCTCGTCGATGAGGGCACACGGCCCCATCGGTAGGCCCCAGGCCCGAACTCCCGCGTCGAGGGAGTCGATGTCGATTCCCTCTTCGACCATCAGGATCGCCTCGCGGAGATAGGGAAACAGCACGCGATTGACGACGAACCCTGGCGCATCGCGGCACATGACGGGTGCCTTGCCGAGCATCGTGGCGACAACCACGCCGGTGGCAACTGCGTCCGGGGCTGATTCGGCGGTCCTTACGACTTCGACGAGCGGCATGCGCGCGACGGGATTAAAAAAGTGCAGACCGATTACGCGTCTGGGAGTCCGCGTGGCCGCCGCCAGTGCCCTGACGCTCAGCGAGCTCGTGTTCGTTGCAAGGATGGCATCGGGCCGTGCCAGTGCGTCGAGCCGACGAAACACGTCCTGCTTCACGCGAAGATCCTCGATCACTGCCTCGACGATGAGATCGGCCGCCGCGACCGTCTCCCAGGTAGTTCCCACATGCACACCGCCACCGTCGGGCATGGAGGCCAGTCGTTCGGAAGCTGCCCATGCCGCGCGCTCCTCCGTTTCGACGACATGCACGGTCACTCCAGCGGCGGCAAGGGCCGCCGCGATACCGGCCCCCATCGTTCCACCGCCGATAACCACGGCCGACCGGACGGTCCTGGCGTGCCCGGCCGCGTCGGCAGCTGCCACCTTCTTGGCCGCCGTCCGCAGAAAGAAAAGCCGCAGAAGGTTTCTTCCTGCGGGCGAGCGGCGCATGTCGATGAGCCCGCGCCGCTCGGCGACCGACGCAGCGTCGTGCCCGTGCTCGCAGCCAGCCTCGACGATGTCGATGAGCCGCAGGGGAGCCGGCAGATGGTCACCGGATCGCTCATGGATCGAGTGGCGAAAGCGGTTGCAGATGTCCCGCACGGTTGCCATGTCGTCATCACGCCCTGGCGTGTGAGGATCCGGCGGCGTGAGCAGGAGCTGCTTTGCGGCCACGAGCACGTCGGCCTGCGGCACGATCCGATCGACCAGTCCGAGGGCTGCCGCCTCAGTCGGCGGAATCGACCTGCCATGGACCATGAGGGTAAGCGCCGTCTCAAGGCCCACGAGCCGCGGTAGCCGAAAGGTGCCGCCCCAGCCAGGCACGAGGCCAAGCGTCGTCTCGGGCAGGCCGAGCTTTGCCCGCGGGTCGGCGGCGGCGATGCGATAGCGGCAGGCGAGCGCCACCTCGAGCCCTCCCCCTAGCGCGTCGCCATTGATCGCGGCCACGGTCGGCATCGGAAGCGCCGCGATGCGATCAAGAATCCGCTGCCCCCGTGCGAGATGCTCCTCGAGCGCCGCATCGGAAAGACTGTCCAGCTCAAAAAGATCGGCGCCGGCGATGAACGACCGCGGCTTCGCGGACGCGAACACAATGCCCATGGGTCGCTCGGCCTCGATCCGGTCGATCGCCGCCTCGAGGCCGACCCAGGCGGCCGCTGAAAGCGTGTTGACCGGCTTGGCCGGGGTGTCGAAGCACACCGTCAGGATGCGGTCCGCGTGTAGGGCGCACCGGACCGCATCGAAATCGCCACTGTCGCTCATGGTGAATCTCCCAGGCGAGACCATTCTTCACCGATGGGAGCGGCCAGAAAAGCTGGCTGCCGATATAATTCCGACGGATCGTCGCCGGCGCAACTCATGGATCGAGGGGTGGACATGCTTCGTGATGCCGACCCATCGTCGTCTCTGCCGCCTGGCGGCACCGACGCGTTATCACTCATTCTTGCTCAGGCGGGACGCCGTCCCGAAGAGATCGCATCGCTCGCCACGCTCGATGATGCCGACCGAACGGCCGAGCGGCAGTTTTCTGGCGAGGCACCCACGCTATCCACGCTGTTTGGATCGGCCCGGGCCGCCGACCTTGACCCCGGACGGTTTCGCCCGGAGCCGGAAGTCGCGGCCACGATGGCGGCATGCCTTGATTTCGTACTCATCCGCAAAAAGGCTGGCACGCTCCTCGACCACGACCGGATGCTTTTTCATGCCGACGCGATCGCTGGCCTCGCAGCCCGTGGCTTCTTCGGGCTCGCTATTCCGAAGCAGTATGGCGGCAGCGGCGCGAAGCTCGGCGACCTCGGGCCCCTTTTGCGGGCCCTCACGCTCGTCCACCCTGATCTCGCCGTATTGTTCGAGGTCCACAATTTTCTCGGGCCGGTAACGCCTCTCCTCGATTTCGGCACCGAGGATCAGAAGCAGCGGTTTCTCCCACGAATGGCTCGCGGTGAGTTGCTCGGCTCGTTTGCCCTCACGGAGCCCGGCGCGGGAGCCGACCCGAGCCGGCTCTCGCTTGCCGCCCGCCGCGATGGTGATCGGTGGCTTGCGAGCGGTGTGAAGTGGCCGATCACCAACGTCGTCTACGGCGGCCTCTGCATCCTCGTGCTCAAGCTCGCTGGTGAAAACCTTCCGCCAGGGCGAGACTCCGCGATGCTCCTCTTCGAGGTGCCGCCACACGACACCGACCACTTTCGTATGGTCCGTAACCGTCTCCACGCCTTTGACTATCTCTGGAATGCACGGTTTCGACTCACGGACTGCCCGGTGCCCCTCGACAATCTCCTCGGGCCGCCTGGCAAGGGTCTGGCCCAGGCCTTCAGCTCCCTCGCTAAGGGGCGTGGCGGCATCTGCGTCAATAGCGCGGTCAAGATTCTCAGGCTCATCGCTCAGCTCGCAAAGGATCCGACGGCACACGACACCCCGTCGTCCAACGGCGGGGCAGGGGGCTGGCTGTCCTTCCGAACCACATTCGGCCGTGCGATCGGCGCGTCGCCGCGGATCCGCACCTGGATGGGCAAGGCCGTCACGCGGGCCCTGGCCAGCCGCGCGCTGGGCGACATCTGCTTCCGGCTCGCGGCGAGTGGCGTTCGCGACGAGACGATGGGGATGATCGCCAAAGTTTATGCGTCGAAAGCGCTGCTCGAAACGGCGATCCGTGCCTACCAGGTGCAAGGAGGGCGATCGGTCCACGTGGACGAGCGCCGCATCGCCGCGCGGCAGCACGAGAATCCACCGGCCGGCCGTATGCCGATCGAGAACTACATCGGCGAGAACATGCATGAGTTCGCAATCGCGACTGTGTACGAAGGGCCGAATCCTGTCCTCGCCGATGTCGGCGCACCGAACGCGATGACCCGCGGCATCCGCACCGAGTACCTCGAGCCGATCGGCCTCGCCGAGGCAAGCGGCTCGTTCGGCTGGCTCCCGAAGGCGCGGTTTGCGGGCTACGTCGCGAAAACCGTCCTCGGCTCCTTCCTGCCGATGGCGGGCTCGATCGAGGGCATCGGGCCGCTTTCGCCCGCGCGGCGACGCTGGATCCGCCGCGGCTTCCGTCGCAATCGCATCCTTGGACGACGGATTCTGTTGGTCATTGCCCGCTACCAGAAGTCGTTCATCGATGAGAGTTTTCTGCTCGGAGATGAGGGGGGCATTTTTGACCAGCTCTGTGCGTCGATGGCGTCACTCGTGTATGCCGTGACCCTGCGGAACGAATCGCCCGATGAATCGCTCGTGGCTGATGCTCTCGATCTCGAGGCCGAGCTTCTCCTACGCGGCCGCAGCCCAACCCCCCGCCTTCAGCGTCTCTGGGCGGAAGTCGGATGCCACGTCATCGACCCTGCGTCGGCGCTCCATCGCGACCTCATTGCCGACATCGAGGTGAGCCAGATTCCGCTCGACCCCCGGCATGTCGACGCCTACATATGAGCGCGCGACAGGGTGGGGAACACCTGTCATTCCAGGAGCCATGTCATGACCGCACTCGTTCGCGTTGAATCGCCCAGGCCCGGCATCGTCGTCCTCACGCTCGATCGCCCGGAGCGGCGAAATGCCCTCTCGATTGCCCTCCTCGAATCACTTGTGCGTGAGATCGAGGCCGTCGAGGCCGCCGGTACGGCGCGGGTCATGGTCCTCCGCGGTGCGGGCCCGGTGTTTTCGGCTGGCCTCGACCTTGCCGAGGCTTCGGATCCCGCGCTCGTCGAGGCATCGGCTCGCGGGGTTGCGGCGGCGCTCGATGGGCTGCGGCACTCGCCGCTTGTCTCCATCGCGGCGGTCCACGGCGGGGCCTACGCCGGCGGGGCGGGCCTCATGGCTGCCTGCGACATGGTGGTGGCGGCGGCCGATGCAAAGATTGGTTTTCCAGAGGCCCGCCGCGGCCTGCTCCCCGCGCTCATCTGCGGAGTGCTTCGCGACAAGGTGCGGGCCGGCGACCTCGCAGAGCTTTTTCTCGTCGGCGAAGCGATCGACGCAGTCCGCGCTCGGGAGATTGGTCTCGTCCAGCGTGTGGTGCCCCCCGATGGCCTTCTCGAGGAGGCCCTCTCGATGGCCGCGGGCATTCTGGCCGGCGGACCGCAGACGATCGAGCACACGAAGGCGCTGCTCCATCGCACCTACGAGCGTTCCCCCGCCGAGCCCACGAGCCCGCTTGCCATCCATCTTGCCGCTCGCAAAAGCCCCGAGGCCATCGAAGGCCTCCGCGCCTTCCTCGAAAAGCGGCAACCCCGCTGGGACGAATAAGTCGTCGCGAGGCAACCCTTCAATGTCGGCTGCTTTGCATGCGTTGCCTTGGCCACGCGCTGCCGCTGGGCGTTATCGATCGGGCTTCCAAACGTACCGCTTGGACTTTGCGTCTGTAGCTATGTGTTTCCAGTTCGCCTCGAGCTTCTTCATGCCGTCGATGTGCCACTGGCTCCAGCCAATGCCCAGACGCTCGCAGGTTTCGATCGTAAACTCGTGCTTGCCGAAACCACTTGAACGCTCATTGTCACCGTCCTGAGCGCCCAATTGCTGGGTGGTAAACCGCGGCGGGAAACTGTTTTCCGACGGCCAGCCTGGAAACTCTGCATGGAACGTGCGGAGGTTTTCGGCGTTGGGAAAAAGGTTTTGGTCGGTGTGGTAGAGGTGGTACGCGACGCTGGAGTTCATCCAGTCGATGGGGGAGCCTGGGAGCGCGGAGTAAAAGCGTGTGAGTCGGTTCATCGCGTCGGGGATACCCCAGCCAGAGACGCCGCATGGTGTGAGGTGCATGAGGTGGGTGTCTGGAGCAAGCCCGTGCACGAAGTCGTGGATTGCTCGGAGTTTCTTGAGCATGACGATTTCATCGGCATTGGGCTCGCCAAGCTTCGTCGCACCGAGCAGGGGCTCATTCTGGAGCTCGAAGATGACGTGTGAGCGGTCCTTGAAGGCCGGGGCGACGTGCGACCAGAACGCCCGAGCGAAGTCGGGGTCAAAGGCTCCGACAGCGCCGTGATAGTTGATGATCGCGTACATGCCGTTGGCAGCGCAGTGGTCCACGGCACGGGAGATCTTGCCTAGCGTGTGCTCGCGGTAGTCCCGGTTATTCCAGTCGACCTTCTCGCCCCAGCCCTTGTCGTGCAGCCACACGTCGAAGGCCACGATCCGTACGGCGTTCATGCCGCGGGCCCGTAAGGCAGCGTAGTATTCCGGTGGCTCATCCGGCCGCTGCTCCCAGGCCCAGGCGGCCCCGGCCCGAAGGGGTGTGCCGGCGTCGGTGCGCAAAACCTTGAGGCGAGCCGCGCCGCCGAAGGGGTCCGGTATCTCGACGACCCGGATTCGACCACGGTCCGGCCGAAGGCCTCGGGCTGGCTTGGCGGCATGAGCCCCGAGAATGCACCCCAGCGAAACGGCGGTGAAACCCACCACCCACACAGCTGTTTGGCCAAACGACAGACGGCCCAGAGACGGTATCGACATGGAATGCCTCCGGTTGCAATCCCTCATGGTACGTCCCTCTCCACCTTGGCCGCACAGTGCGGAGGAGCGGACCGCCCGTGCTCAGCGACTTGCCTCGTACTCGATCCGGAAGAGCATCGAGGAGATGCAAGTCCATCCTGTCCTTCATCCGGTTGGTGGCACGCTTGCTTGCGATGATATCGCGGATGTTCGCCACAGGAAAGATGCCCTCCATGACGGCCCGCTGCTTTGCCGCGGCGTAACTCTCGATCCCGTCAGGGGTGAAGACGATGTTGAGGTCGAATGGTCCGTTCGTGAGCTGGATGAAGTCCTTGCCGGCGACGATCTCGCGCTCGACCGCCTCATCGATAACGAAGCCGATCCGGCGGACCGCGGCGACGAGACGTCGGCCGTTGTCTGCGTCCTTCGCCGGATACACATCGACGTCCTGGGTTGTGCCTGGAAACCCAAGCAGGATCGCGCCGCCCTTGCCGATAAACAGGTAGTCAACGCCATCCTCGGCAAACGCCTCCGCCACCTCCTGAGCCTGAAGCGGATTGAACTGGGCGTGCTCGTTCATTCTGGTGGGCACGGCTGATAGCCGAGGTAAGCGGGCAGGTTCGCTACACACCATTCCCGGTATGCCTTGGTACTTGCGAAGACCCGAACAGCCGGCTCATCGAGCACGGGCCGCGGAACGCGGCAAAAGCCATACCTCATCCGCGTTACCAAGGGCCTAGCAAGCTGACGGCGACACTGTTCCCGAAACTGCATGTCGGCGGCTTCGTCTGGCGACGTCTGGTGAGATGGAAGGTCTGACATGGTTCAACTCGTCCGGGACATGCCCGATGACAACGGATCTCGCTCCACCATCCCCGCCAAGGACATGCACGTCACGGAGTACGAATCGAGATGGGCTCCTCTCCGAGCATCGCAGTGGTCACTCGCCCAACTCGGCTGCAAGGGCGCCGCGCCCGGTGGGGAACGCTCGGGCAGGCGAAATTCCTCATCCGACACGCACAACTCCACGATCGGCGGGCCGCGACGACGAAACGACGCGACGCCACCGCCCCATCCCCTCGTGAATCCGGCGTTCCATGAGGGCAGTGCCCGCTGGTGGTTGCTACGCTGTCTCGATACGGGCGACGTCTTCGAGGCCAAGCTCCACGATGCTGATCTCCCGCATCCGGAATTTTTGAATCTTACCCGTGACGGTCGTAGGGAACTCGTCGACGAACTTCCAATAGTGCGGCACCTTGAAGTAGGCCATCCGCGCGGCGCAAAACGCTTTGAGCTCCTCCGCGGTCGCCTGCCGGCCGTCGCGCAGGGAGACCCACGCCATCACCTGCTCGCCAAACCTGCGGTCGGGCACGCCGATCACCTGCACATCACGCACCGCCGGGTGCTCGTAGAGAACCTCCTCGATCTCCCGCGGAAAGATGTTTTCGCCGCCGCGGATCACGAGGTCTTTGAGCCGGCCAGTGATGCGGAAATAGCCGTTCGGCTCGCGAAGCGCCAGGTCTCCCGTGTGGAGCCAGCCCTCCGGGTCGAGCGCCCGAGCAGTGGCCTCAGGCATGCGGTAATAGCCGAGCATCACGCCGTGGCCGCGGGCACAGAATTCACCAGACTGGCCATCGGCGAGCGTGCGGCCCGTCTCCGGATCGACAATCTTCGCCTCGCAGCCTGGGATCACACGGCCGACGGTGCCCACCCGAAGCGCGATTGCATCATCAAAGCGGGTCTGCGTGACGAGTGGTGACGCTTCGGTCTGGCCATAGCCGATCGTCATTTCAGTCGCCCCCATCACTCCCGTCACTCGCCGCATGAGCTCGATCGGGCAGGGGCTTCCCGCCATGATCCCCGTGCGGAGTGACGCGAGATCGCGACGCGGAAAGTCGGCGTGCTCGAGCATGGCGATGAACATTGTCGGCACCCCATACACAGCCGTGCACCGCTCGGCCTCAATCGCCGCGAGCGTCGTGTCGGCATGAAACACCTCGGCTGGAAAGACAACTGTCGCGCCGTGAACGAGCCCACAGAGCGAGCCCAAGACGCAGCCGAAACAGTGGTAGAGCGGCACCGGCACGCAGATCGCGTCCGCGGCCGCCATCCGCTGGCTCGTGCCAGCATAGAAGGCGTTCATGAGAATGTTGCGGTGCGAGAGCGTAGCCCCCTTGGGCTCACCCGTTGTGCCCGAGGTGAACTGGATATTCACAGGGTCCAGGCAGTCGATGGCCAGTGACTCCACCGCAAGCTCTCGAGAGGTGACACCGTCAGCCAGCGCCAGGAGCCCCTCCCACGATGTCGCCCACGGCTGCACTTCGCCCCGCAGTTGCACGATCGTCTTCAGATGCGGGCATCGTGTGCTGGTGACGCGCCCGTCCGCGGCTGTGGCCAGTTCCGGCACCGCCTCGACCAGAGATGCCAGATAGTCGGTGGTCTTGAAGCGATCGATCAAGGCAAGCCCCTTGATGTCGGCCTGCGCGAGCACGTAGGCGAGCTCGGGCGGCCGGTAGGACGGATTCACCGTCACGAGCACAACGCCGATTCGCGCCGTGGCGAACTGCAGCAACAGCCACTCGGGCACATTCGTCGCCCACACGCCAAAATGGTCGCCGCGGCGGAACCCAAGCCCCAGGAGGCCGCGGGCGACGCGGTCCACCTCGCGGTCAAGCTCAGCCCAGGTCATCCGCCAGCCCTGCGCCGAAAAGACCGCAGCCGTACGGTGTGGCACCCGCCGCGCGGTTTCGCGAAGAACCTGGCCGATCGTGAGGCCATCCACCCACGGCGGCACGCCCTCGGCTACGGGGCCAGGCGTGACGGGCTCACGGAGCGGCATCGCGAGCACGGCCTCCGCGAGTGCCTTACCCTGAGCGTCGGTTCGCAGGCCGCGGCGAAGCACGCCGTGCAACACAAAATTCAGACCGCCGAGATTCGGCAGGGCGTACCGATCAACCTTCGTCACGCCGAGCGGTTCGAAGTACCGAGCCATGCGGTCGGCTGTGAGCCAGTCGACGAGCCAGGGATAGTCTTCGAAGGATCGCCCGAGGATACCGACGTTGGCCGCCGTGCCCTTGTCGCCGCTGCGGCCGTGGACGAGGTCGCCAAGCGTCACCGCGACCTCCCGCGGAACAGCCGCCCGTAGCTCCCCTGGTGCGGTGATGACCTGCGTGCGGAGCACTGGCGACTGCGCCGTTGGCCACGCTGCCGCCGAGACTCGCGATGATGACGTGTCGGCCGTGACAACCGTCGTGACGTCTGGCGTCGCCCTGCCCGCCGCGATGAGGCACGGCCAGTAGCGAACCACGGGATGCACTCGTGGCCTGCCCTCGGCGTAGCCGGTCGTGCCCTGCGGCCCGGCGGTCACGAGCGGCATGAATGCGCGTGAAAACGCTTCGACAGAGCCGCGCGACTCCGATTCCACGGCCATCCGCAGCACGGTCTCGCGTGAGTCGTCGAGACGATCCACCATGCCCGCCACCGGCACGGCTCCCCTCTGGCCCAGGCACTCGACGATTGTGTCGCGGAAGACGTGCCCAGCATCCCGCAGCCGCTCCAGGACGATCTCCCCACACCGCTCCGCCTTCTCACGGGACCGACTGCCCACGATCGTGAGCATGCCGGCGGCACGAAATCCATCGCGATACGTCGCGCTCACTTTGAGCGTCGGCGGAGCCGGGGAGCCTTGCGCACCGCGAACGCTCACGCGGTTGGCAGCCACCTGCTCGACCTCGAGGTCGAGAAACGATACACACACGTCGGGGCTCACATACCGCGCCGGGTCGCCGATCTCGTAGACAAGCTGCTCCTTCACCGTCGCCACGCTCACCATGCCCCCGGTTCCGGGTGGCTTCGTGATGACACATCGCCCCTCGCGATCAATCTCCGCGATCGGAAAGCCGATGTGTGCCGGATCAGGTATGTCGAGCCAGTCCGTCGAGATGCCGCCGGTGACCTGCGTGCCGCACTCGAGGAGATGGCCCGCGACAGTCGCGCCGGCG
>CAYZHH010000049.1:12817-16649 GCA_964478275.1 uncultured Candidatus Kuenenia sp. | reverse complement strand
CTCCTGGCGCTCGCACTCCTCGCGCGGCAGCGGGGTGATCCGGCAATGGCGGAGAAGTATCGCCAGTCGGCCGCCCGCGCGATGGCCCGTAAGGAGGAATCGCGATGATCGATCACGCAGCCGCAAGCGACGGGGCGATTGAGCCGCCGATGCCCGAGTGCTGGCGGTTCGTCGGCGTTTCCGGTGACCGCACCTGCCCTGAGCTCAAGCGGTTCATCCACTGCCGCAACTGTCCGGTGCTCGCCGAAGCAGCACGAGGATTCTTCGATCGGCCAGCTCCACCCGGCTACCTCGAGGCCTGGCAGACGGTTCTCGAAGAGCCTTTCGTGAAGCCCGACTCCGACGCCTCCAGCCTTCTCGTGTTTCGACTCCAGCGCGAATGGCTGGCGCTTCCAGCAACGATGCTCGTCGAGGTGACGCCAATCCGCCGTGTCCATTCCATCCCGCACCGAGGGGGCACGCCCCTTGCCGGCATCGTGAATATCCGCGGCCGGCTCGAGCTCTGCGTGTCGCTCCACGCTGTGCTCGGCTTGCCCGGCGGTCCGATCTCGACCGGGATCGACGGTGAGCCAGCCCGCGGGGAGGCGGGGGTGCCTCGGCTCTTGGTTGTGGAGCAGCAACGAAATCGGGCCACACACCGCTGGGTGCTCGGCGTAGACGATGTGGCAGGTGTGCAGCGGGTGCCGCGGTCGTCCCTTCGGAAGGTGCCATCCACGGTGGGCCAGGCTACGGCGCATGTTTCGGCGTCGCTCTTTGATTGGCAGGATCAATCGGTCGCGGTCCTCGACGAGGATCGGCTCTTTGACGCCCTCACCCGCGCGGTGGTGGCGTGATGGAGAACGACTGTCATGGCTGACGACCTGAGCGGATTCTCGATGCTCGAGCTCTTTCGCCTCGAGGCGGAAGGCCAGGTGAGCGTGCTCTCCTCGGGCGTGCTTGCGATCGAGGACCTCGACAAGTCACCTGCGACCGTCGAGGCGATGATGCGGGCGGCCCATTCGCTCAAAGGCGCCGCACGGATCGTTGGGCTCGATCCGGCCGTGCGGGTAGCCCACGCCCTCGAGGATGTGTTTGTGGCGTGCGGCAAGGGAACGCTCCGCGTCCGAGCCGACCATGCCGATCTTTTGCTTTCCGCAATCGACTTCTTGAGCGGCATCGCTACCGCGGATGACGCGACCGCGACCGACTCTCCGTGGGTCAGTCGGGCCGACTCGCTCGCGAAGAACCTGGAGGCCATCGCCGCCGGTGGGAGCAGTTCCCTCCCGCTGACGCCCGCGCCCGTGCCTCCAGCGACTGGGCCAGGAGCGGCAACGCCAGTCGAGACGCCGCCGCCCGAAGAGCCTCCGGGCGGAGCCCGCGCACCGGAGCAGACCGACCGGGTGGTTCGCGTGTCGGCCGAGAGTCTCAGTCGGCTCGTGGGCCTGGCCGGTGAAGCCCTCGTGGAAACGCGGCAGTTGCGGCCCTTTATTGACGCCCTTCATCAGCTCCGAAGCTCCCAAGTTGAGCTCTGCGACACGCTCGCGGCCGTCGATGAAAAACTCGAAGGCATGGCCGCCGACGCGGTGCCCTCGATTGCCTCCACCATCGCCACGCTCCGTGAGCGGGCCGACGCCACGCTCGCTTCCCTGACGAGACACACCGAAGACTTCGACGGGTTCGCCCGTCGCAACGAGGACCTTTCGAGCCGGCTTCATCATGAGGTGATCACGAGCCGGATGCGACCGCTCGCCGACGGCATCCGTGGCTTTCCGCGGCTCGTCCGCGATCTTGCCCGCACGCTCGGCAAGCAGATTCGCTTCGAGGTCATCGGTGACCAGACCGGTGTCGATCGGGACATCCTCGACAAGCTCGAGGCCCCGCTGTCGCATCTCATTCGCAACGCTGTCGACCACGGGATCGAAGACCCCGCCACCCGAGCCGCCGCTGGCAAACCGGAAGCGGGAACCATCCTGCTCGAGGCGAGGCATCGGGCTGGGATGCTCCATCTGCGGCTCTCCGACGATGGCCGCGGCATCGATATCGAGCGACTCCGAAAGAAAGCCGTGGCACGCGGTCTCGTCACCGAGGCCGTTGCGAGCCAACTCGGCGAGCTCGAGCTCCTCGAGTTCCTTTTCCTTCCTGGGTTCTCCACGAAGGATCAGGTCAGTGAGATTTCCGGTCGTGGCGTCGGTCTCGACGTCGTCCAGAGCATGGTGAAGGGCGTCGGCGGCAGCGTCCGCGTGACGACGCAGCTCGGCGTTCGCACCGTCTTCACGCTCCAGCTTCCGATCACGATGTCGGTGATCCGGGCGCTGCTCGTGCGGATCGCGGGCGAGCCCTATGCCTTTCCGCTCACGCGGATCGATCACATTCTCCCGGTGCCTCACGACCGGATTCGCACGATCGAGGGTCGTCAATTTTTTGATCACGACGGCACCGCGATCGGGCTCGTGCAGGCGAGCCAGGTGCTCGACCTTGCCGGGCCAGCGCCGGCCGACCCGATGCCGGTGGTCGTGGTCAGCGACCGCGGTCAGCAATTCGGCATGATCGTCGACGCGTTTCTCGGGGAACGGGATCTCGAAGTGCGGCCGCTCGATCCTCGCCTCGGAAAAGTGCCCGACGTGTCGAGTGCGTCGCTGCTCGAGAACGGCGATCCGGTACTCATCGTTGATGTCGAGGATCTGGTGCGGAGCATCGACAACCTCCTGTCGGGGCGGCGGCTCTCGCGAGTGGAATTCGAGCAACTCGCCACGGAGTCCCGGCCCCGCAAGCGGATTCTCGTGGTAGACGACTCGATCACCGTGCGGGAGCTCGAGCGGCAGCTTCTCCATTCTCGCGGCTATGCCGTGGACGTCGCGGTGGACGGCATGGACGGCTGGAATGCGGTTCGAGGCACGCCTTACGACCTCGTCGTCACCGACGTCGATATGCCGCGGATGGACGGTATCGGGCTCGTCTCACTCATCAAGGCCGATCCGGTTCGCCGCGAGATCCCCGTCGTCATCGTGTCGTACAAGGATCGCGAGGAGGACCGGCTACGTGGGCTCGACGCGGGTGCCAACCGCTACCTCACAAAGAGCAGTTTCCACGACGAGACCTTCCTCGATACGATCGTGGATCTCATTGGCGAGGCCTTCTAACAACATTTGAAACCGTCGGTACCTTCACTCCGGCTCAAGCATTTTGTCGATGACAGAAACGAGATCGTCTACGGTCATGCTGGTTTGATCGACCTTCGCGTCGATCGTGAGCGCACACTGCTGCGGACGGGGGGGGTTGTCCGCGAAAACCTGCCCTTGCAAGCTCGACTCGCCACTTTCGGCGATTCCCAGGAAAAACTTGTCCGTCCAAACCTGTCGGCCTGGCTGGAGGGAACCGCAGTCGATCTCGATTTTCGTGACTGAATCGTCCGTCCTGATGGACACGTCACCTGGTTCGCGGACTCCCGGCGGCGGGTGAATAGACCGAAGCGACGCGGCCAGGGCGCTTTCTCTTGGCGATGGCGGGTGCGGTGCCTTGGACTCCGCAATCACTGAGACGGCCCCGTCGGGTCGCACGAGGATCTCAAGGCGCACACCTATGGCAGGGCACTCTCCGGCATTGGTCACAACGAGCCGAACGGACTTGTACTTCCGTTTGAAGGCCAGGAAGTCTGCGCATTCTCGATAAAACTGTGGGTTTGTTTGGTTGTGAACGTCAAGCCCGCGCACGGGAATATCGATCACATGCCCCCCAGGAAGCCTGACCGGCGGAGGGCGATCATCGTACTTCGGGAGTTCAGCGGGATCTGGCATTCGGCAGCATTCCGCTGACCATTCAATCCGATCACCCAGGACTTCATCCCGTTCGG
Source organism: uncultured Candidatus Kuenenia sp. (assembly GCA_964478275.1). Taxonomy (GTDB): domain Bacteria; phylum Planctomycetota; class Planctomycetia; order Pirellulales; family UBA1268; genus QWPN01. The sequence continues at coordinate 12,820 of CAYZHH010000049.1, read as the reverse complement.
GAT
>CAYZHH010000049.1:4289-12717 GCA_964478275.1 uncultured Candidatus Kuenenia sp. | reverse complement strand
CTGCCTCGGCGCACGTAGACGCGTTCCTTCTCCAGCTTGCCGTAGCTTTTCTTCAGGTAGACAGGTCGCTCTTGCTCATCGATGCGGATAATCCCGACTGATTTGCCCTCACACTCGAAGGCTTCGTAGTGGAAGTGGACAGGGCGATTCGTGAGACTCCTCACAAATTGCTGGAGCGAGTGATCCGCAAGGTGTTCGCCCGATGCAATGCCTATGACTTCGGCGCGCTGGCCTCGCACGTCTTTGACGCCAATCAGGATGTACGCCGGCGACCGGCGCCAGGCGTTCGCGAAGCCGAGGATGTCTTTCAGTAGTTTGGATTTTTCCTCTTCCGTCGCTTTTGCAAACGAGTACTGTGCCTGCTTGAAATCGAGAGTGGTACTTTCCTCTTCATGCAGCAGTCGCTCAAACAGATCGTCGTCCATGAGATGCTCTCGGGGGTACCCATTCAGGCTAGCCGACGAAGCCAGCAGTCTCGCGGGTTTCACGACGAGCCAGCGTTCGCGTGCTCGGCGAGGATGTCTTCAACGTCGTCTGGCGTCGTAGAAACGGCCCACGCCCAGAAGCCAAAGCCGCCATGGGCGTTCACAGCATCGACCCACTCGGCGAGGTATTCATGTTTTGCCTCGGCTTCCTCGTCAACCTTCCCCTTGGTTTCGAGAATGAGCGTCACGCCGTTCACCAGTCGCACGAGGAAGTCCGGCCGGTAGCGACGCCGGGCACCCCGAAACACGTACCAGATGTCGAACCCGAGGTGATCGTTCTTCACCCAGGCCTGCACGAGGTCGCTCCGCTCGAGCGTGAACGATTCGCTCGCCTCCCAGGTGCTGTCGAACGTCGCTGGGCTCACATGCGAATGGAACGTGGGCTGGCATGGCCGGGCGGTGTACCACGGGCTCATGTCGGCCGTGCCCCGCACCGGATGCTCCGCATCAAAGACCGGCTGGCGCTGGGCCGTGTTCTTCTGCCGGATCGCGTTCCAGAAATGCGAGATGATCCGGTTCATGTTGAGCATCAGCATCAGCCGCCGCTTGGTGGGAATCTCGGCATACGCCTGCGGCCGCATCTGAATTTTGTCTGATGCCAGAAACTGCTCGGTCAATTGGATCAACTGCGAAACGAGCTCGTCTCGCCACTCCGATTGCCGAAGCGTTTCGCCCGACCTGGCCACCGACGCATCGGGCAGCACATGGCCAGTTGCGGTGGGCGAAGAAGGCAGCGGCTCTACCGGCCCGCTCGCGCCGATCGGCACGACATCCGGCACGCCACCGGTCACAGCGGGCACCGCCTCCAGCGTAAACGGCCCCGTCACCCTTGCCTTCGAGCGATCCAGCTTCGGCTGGTCGTAGAGCGTTTCCTGATCGGCGTATTTTGAGATGGCCGCGTCGATCTCCGCGCGGGTCATGCCCTCGTGGATGTCGGGGTTATTGGCAATCGAACCGAGCGTGACATGCGGCACCGTCTTGTAGACAAACCCGCCGCCGACGCCCTCGTTTGGCTTCGCGAGCGTGTAGTAGTCGAAGAGCGACGTCATGAGCCGCTGCTCGGCGAGGGTGACGGCCACCCGCGACGTGTCGCACGTGATCCACCGCCGCCCCCACTGCTCGGCCACGTAGGCGGTTGTGCCCGAGCCGCACGTCGGGTCGAACACGAGGTCGCCCGGGTCGGTCGTCATGAGCATGCAGCGAGTAACGGCCTTCACGTCGGTTTGAACCACGTACACTTTGCCGGCGACGCCGACGTTGTCTGCCCAAATGTTTGGCAACTCTTTCACTGGGTAATCAGCCAAAAACAGCTTGTATCGCAGGGAGTTCTTTGTCGCGTATAAGCGCCCAGCGTGGCTCAGCTTCTTCATGCCAGGAGGATTCGTCTTCCAGCTCTTTCCGGCCGTGGGTGAATACGGACGGCCGTTCCATGAGTAGTCGAACACACAAGACTCGGTACGGCCCGAAGAGGCGAGATCAAGACTGGTGAAAATTCGTGCCCCTGCTGGAAGTACTGATGGGTTCGATCGCTCCGTCGGCTGGAGAGATCGCGACGTTCCATCCGGCAATTCAACGAGTGAGAATTGCGCTGAATCAGCCGCGGATTGCTCTTCGAACAGCTTTCGATATTTCGTCTGCCCGTCGGCAAATCGTTTGCCATACCACAAGATGTAGTCCGCAACACCGGGTAAATACTTTGCTCGCAGCGGTATCTTCGTCTGGAACGTAATCAGCCCGCCAAAGTTGTTGGCGCCGAAGATTTCATCAAGCAATTCCCGGCTGTGATGCAGATTCTCATCCCCGATCTGCACGAACACGCTGCCTGACTCGGTGAGCAACTCTCTCGCCAACAAAAGTCGATCGCGGAGGTATGTCAAATAGCTGTGGATTCCCAGTTCCCACGTATCGCGAAACGCCTTGAGGGTTTCGGGTTCTTGGGTGAGGTCGTCGTCTTTGCCGTCTTTCACGTCGCGGCGGTTCACGAACGGTTGAAAATTTGATCCGTAGCGGATGCCGTAGGGTGGGTCGATGTAGATCATCTGCACCTTGCCGGCCATGCCCTCTTTTTCCAACAGTGAATTCATGACGAGCAACGAATCGCCGGCAACCAGACGGTTCTTCCAGCCGAGTGGCTTTGAGTGGTTGTAGAAATCGATGGCGTCGCGGAGGGGCGGGTTTTCCTCGCGGGCCTCAAACAAGGAAAGCTGTCGTGTGGTGGTGGGCTTGGCGGGTTCGGGCGTGCCACTGACGACGCGGTCGCCGTTGGTGCGGACCGCTCCAATAATCGTCTTGGGGTCGATTCACTCGTGGACGTGGAGCGACACCGTCGGAATCTCAAAGCTTGTGCGTTCGGCCTTGCCGGCCCAGACGAGTTGCGGATCGAGGTGCGGGTCGTAGGCGTAGGTTTTGCGGGGCTCTTCGACGGGGTCGGTATCGGGCGTGACGAGGCCGACGGGCGGGTTATTCACGCGCTGCTTGTCGGCGTGCGAATACGACTCGATCCGCTTCTTCGTCGTGGAGGCCCGTGCCGACTTCTCCGCTCGCTTCTTGGCTGCCTTCTTCTTCGCCACGTCGTTTGGTTTCCCTGGCACGATGGACACTGGAACCCGCGTGAGAATACGCCGCCCGGGGGGCTCTTGCCCACCCGGCCACGCTGGACATGGCCATGACGGCGACTCCCACAAAGTAGTGGACGTCAGTTCATGCATCCGCTACGCTCGCTGGCCGACTCGCAGGGGGGCCCCGCCCCCGTCGCGCCGCACCTTGCTGCTGCAAAGCCATGCCAGACACGACTGCCTCCAAGCCGGACCCGATCAACCAGGCGCATGACGCCGATTGCGAGCTCATCATCGGGCTCGTCGGTGCCACGGGGACCGACCTCAATCGGGTCAGCGAACTTCTCAAGAAACAACTTGGTCGCACGGGATATGCGGTCGAGGTTCTGAAGATATCGGAGGAAGTGATTCCCGAGTTCGGCGAAGTCATCTTAGATGCAGCGAATTCCTACGATCGCCTGGACAAGTTGATGACCGCGGGCAACCGAGCCCGAGAAATAGCCAAGGATGATTCCGTGCTTGCCTTGGGGGCGGCGGCCCGAATCGCAAAGAGGCGAGAGCTCGCCGGAGAGCCTCCCACGCCTGGGCCAATCCTGCGTCGCGCTGTCATCGTGAACTCCCTGAAGCGGCCCGAAGAGGTAGAGCGTCTGCGGCAGATCTACCGGAATGGCTTTGTGCTCTTGGGCGTTCACGCCGGGGCGACCTACCGGCGGAACGCGCTCGTCGAACAGGGGATGACTCCCGAACAGGCAGATGACCTGATTACCCGAGACGCCGATGAGCGACAGGAGCCGCACGGCCAGCGTCTCAACAAGACTTTCTATCTGTCTGATTTCTTCATTCGACTCGACAAGGGCGAGGAGAAGACGCGAGGCGAGCTCAGGCGGATCGTCGAGCTCCTCTTCGGGCACCCGAATCGCACACCGACCTTCGACGAATACGCGACGTTCTTCGCGTTTGCAGCGGCGCTTCGATCGGCCGATCTGTCACGCCAGGTCGGCGCGGTGATCGCACGTGACGACGTGATTCTGGCGACGGGAGCCAATGACTGCCCCCGAGCGACGGGCGGGCTTTATTGGCCGATCGAAGATGGCGGGCGAACCGCTGATGAACCTTCGGGCCGTGACTACCTGCGCGGTGTTGACTCGAATGCTGCCGAGCAGAAGAAGATCGTCGAAGCCCTTGTGACGCTCGGATCCCGACATGGTCTGGACGAGACGGTTCTGCGGAGTGTTCTGCGTTCTCCACCATCGCCGATCGGCGATTTGACGGAGTACGGCCGAGTCGTGCACGCCGAGATGGACGCCATCACGTGCTGTGCACGGAACGGCATATCGGCAGCCTGGGCAACGATGTATTGCACGACGTTTCCGTGCCACAACTGCGCCAAGCACATCATCGCAGCCGGGATCAATCGCGTGGTCTTCATCGAGCCATACCCCAAGAGCAAGGCTCTGGATTTCCACCCCGATGCGATCGTGTTCGATTCCCGCGACGAAGGAGATCGGAAGGTCTTGTTCGAGCCGTTTTTCGGGGTCGGACCACGCCGATTCTTTGACCTGTTCTCCATAAATCTGTCGAATGGATACGATGTCGTCCGAAAACACCAGGACACCGGTGAGGCAAAGTCGTGGGACCACAAGTCGTCTCGGCTTCGACTTCAGATGCTGCCATCGTCCTACCTCGTGTTGGAAGGCCAAGCCGCTTCGATGTTTGAAGAGAAGTTGCAATTAGGAGGAATCTCAAATGGACCAACGCCAACTGACTCATCTACGACCTGATCCAGCGTTCCAAGAGTTTCTCGCCCGAGCAAGTCTCTACGTGGCGTCGATGCCGTCGTGGCAGCAGGGAAACCTCGAAGCCAGCTCGCGGGCGACAACTCTGGCCCCCCGACCAGTGGTCGAGGCAGAGCACAGCGAGGCTTCTCCGTCCGTGGAAGGTCGAACGTGACGCGGGCCGGTCGGCGGCTCTTGCAGCAGTAAACGGACGAGGATGCCGAAAGGCTTGGCCAAGCATGTCGACTCGCTCGGCTCGACGTCACCGTAGCGTCGCGCCCGCTGCCGCGCGGTCATCCGGGCTGTAGAACGGCATGGCCGCAGAGCGGGCACACCTCAGGCGGCCTGCCGTCGAGCGACGGCACCAGCATCGCCGAGCACTTCGGACAGGGTGACGGAAGCGACAACGGCGGTGGCGGAGTCCGTGGCGACCGCATTGTTTCACGGACGAAGCGGTGTTCCTTCGGATCATGCCAGAGACGGTTCCGAGCGCCCTGGGCATCCGCAAACTCGATGGCCTCGTCGAGATTCAATCGGGCGATGAGCTGCGGCATGTCGGCAGACGAGAAGCCCATTTCCCCGAGCAGGTCGTCGAGATTGCATTGCACCTGGCTCATCTTCAGGTCGAACGGGCGATCACTCCGCGGGATGATCCGGAAGTGAACCTGCTCGTAGGGACCGACAAACACGTCGGCGTGGCCATCAAACCGCTTCCACTGCTTGGCGACCGACGCGGCAAGCGACGCGAGCTCCTCCGGGGGAAGCTCGTCGCCGAACCGTTGCCGCAAATACTTTGCCGCTAATTCCCGGTAGCTTGTGCGTTCGGGAGCCGCCGTGGGGCTCGCGGTCAGAACTTCCACGCCACACGTGCCCTCACGGGGATTCACCCAGAATCGACAGGAGCCGCCGTCGATCGTCGTGACCTCGGCACTCTGGCCACGGTTGAGCTGATCGGTGAGGTCGGGGACTTCGTCGGGGTCGATGTTTCGCCCCCGGATTTGCGCTCCGAGCCAATGCTTCGGCCCCGGGGCGGGTTCGACACTCGCGTTTCCGAGGGGTGTGAGCCCGAGATTGACGCAGAGGGCTTGCTCGCCGAGGAACAGGACGGCCCGACCGTCGTAGGTTGCCCACTGCCGAACCAGTGACGTGACAAGCTCGGTCTTCTCGCTCTCGTAAAGGTCATCGCCGTCGATGAGCTTGCTGATAAAGTCCTCGGCGAGGGCGCGCAGGGCGCGGGAGTCGATCTTCTTGTCGTTCTGCATGGCCTTATTCTAAGCGCATCGAATCACAAGCGTGAAACAGGGAGAAAAGACCACGAACCGGCCAACGGCGGATGACGGCTCTGGCCGATCGTGTTCCCGGATGGTCCAATCTTTGCCATGCGGATCGCGATCGTCAACGACATGCGGGCAGCGAGCGAGGCGCTCCGTCGCGTGGTCGACAGTCTGCCGGGCCACGAGATCGCCTGGACCGCCGCAAACGGCGTGGAGGCCGTCGCGAAGGCGCGGCAGGATCGGCCCGATCTGATCCTCATGGATCTCCTCATGCCCCATCTCGACGGGGCCGAGGCCACGCGGCAGATCATGGTGGTCGCCCCCTGCGCCATCCTCGTGGTGACAGCGACCGTGAGCGGCAACATGCCGCTGGTCTACGACGCGATGGGACATGGCGCCCTTGATGCGGTCGATACGCCCACGCTCGGTCTTGGTGGCGAGATGGGCGGAGCCCGGGCACTCGCCGAGAAGATCGGCATCATTGCAAGAATCGTGGGCAGTACCACGGTCACCCCGAAGCGACCCGCGCCGCAGGCATCGCTTCCAAGGCTCCTGGTCGTGGGAGCTTCAACCGGTGGCCCCAAGGCGCTCTGCGATCTTGTCATGCCGCTTCCGCATGACTGGAACGTCGCGGTGGTGATCGTGCAGCATGTCGACGTGACGTTCGCTGCGGGCCTTGCAACCTGGCTCGGCGACCGCACGGGCAGGCCAGTCCGTGTCGCGTCAGCAGGCGACGTGCCGAAGGCGGGCGACATTCTCATCGCAGGCACCAACGACCATCTCGTGCTTACGCCGCAACGCACGCTCGAGTACCGCGTCGAGCCGAAGCAGATTTTTTTTCGCCCGAGCGTCGATGTCTTCTTCGAAAGTGTGGCGGCTCACTGGCCGCAGCCTGGAACGGCGGTCGTGCTCACCGGCATGGGCCGCGACGGCGCCCTTGGGCTTCTCACCCTTCGCCAGAAGGGCTGGCACACCATCGCCCAAGATGAAGCCACAAGCGTCGTCTGGAGCATGCCCAAGGCCGCCATCGAAGCCGGCGCCGCAGCCGAGGTGCTCCCCATCGGCCGCATCCCTGCCGCGGTCATCGATCACGCCATGCGCGGCTGAAGCGGACGCCCCAACGCCTGCGGTCCCCATGCACCCCGTTTCGGAGGAAACGGATTCCCCAACGCGTCCCGCATAGCTCTTGCGGACGGGCTTGCCGCCTCGTGGCACGGATCTGGCCTCCGCGGTAGGATTCTTCTTGTAGGTCCGGGTGCAGAAGTTCACTCCCTGCTCAGGAGATCCCGCCGTGACTCGCATGGCTGCTTCGCGAGGCTGCTCCTCATTTCGCTCGGCTGGCGTCGGCCGACGAGAGTTTCTCCACGTCGGATCGCTCACCGGTCTCGGCCTCTCGCTGGGTGGCCTCTTCCGGATGCAGGCCGCGCAGGCCGATGCCAAGTCGTTTGCCCACTTCGAGGGCACGGCCAAGAGCATCATCCATATTTGGCTTCCCGGCGGATGGGCCCAGCAGGAGACGTTCGACCCGAAGCCGCTTGCGCCAGTCGAGTACCGAGGCGACCTCGGAGCAATCGACACGAAGCTCACTGGCGTGCAATTCAGTGAGAAGGTCGTTGCCATCGCCGGGATCGCCGACAAGATCACCGTCGTGCGGTCGATGACCCACGGCGAGGCGGCCCATGAGCGGGGCACGCACAACATGTTCACGGGCTATCGACCGAGCCCTGCGGTCACGTACCCGAGCATGGGAAGCGTGGTGTCGCACGAGCTCGGATCCCGGGCAAACCTTCCCCCGTACGTCTGCATTCCGGGGCTGCCCGCGCCCGATGCTCAGGCGGGCTACCTCGGCAGCGGCTTCGGCCCCTTCGCCGTTGGCTCGGACCCCGCCGCCGACAACTTTTCAGTGCGGGATCTCACGCTCCCGGGCGGCGTCGATGCAGCCCGCTTCGCGACGCGCCAACGGCTCCGCGAGTCGGTCAGCCGTCACTTCCAACGGCTCGAAGATGGCGGTTCGATCGCGGCGATGGATTCGTTCTACGAGCGGGCCTACGCGCTGGTGAGCTCCGCCGAGGCTCGCGCCGCCTTCGACATGAAAGCCGAGCCCGATGCCGTCCGCAACGAGTACGGCCGCCATCCTGCCGGCCAGCGGATGCTCCTTGCGCGACGGCTCGTCGAGGCGGGGGTGCGATTCGTGACGCTTTCCTACGGAAGCTGGGACATGCATCAGCGGCTCCTCGACGGGATCACGTCGACCCTGCCCCCTTTCGACCAGGCGTTCGCGGCGCTTGTCACCGACCTGGAACGCCGCGGCCTCCTCGACTCCACACTCGTCATCGCAT
>CAYZHH010000049.1:0-4279 GCA_964478275.1 uncultured Candidatus Kuenenia sp. | reverse complement strand
GGACTGCTCGATAGTACCATGGTGTTAGTGACCAGCGAGTTTGGTCGCACACCACGAATCAACAAGGACGCTGGCCGCGATCACTGGCCGAAGGTCTTCAGCATTCTCATGGCCGGCGGAGGGGTGAAGAAAGGCTTTGTTTTTGGTTCGTCGGATGCGATAGCAGCCGAGCCGCAAGACAATCCCCTGTCGGTCGCGGATCTCGCCACGACCGTGTACCACTGCCTCGGCATCGTCGCCGACAAAGAGCTCATGGCGCCGGGCAACCGGCCCATCGAGATCGTCGATGGCGGGACGGTGCGGAAGGAGCTCCTTGTCTGATGTCGCCCGGCTCCCGCCACGACTCCCCTGATGGTCGCCTGCCATGACCTCGACGCGTCGAGCCGTCGTGCTTCTCCTGGCAGGCCTCGTCGCTGCCAGCGGACGCCTGGCCACGGCGACGCCGGGCATTGTGAAGATTGAGCCACCCGGAGCAGCGAGGGACACGACGGTTGATGTTCGGCTTCACGGCCAAGGCCTGGTCGACCCGCAGGAGGTGTTCTTCGAGGACGGTCGGATCGAGGTTGTCTCGGTCGAGGGCGTCGATCCAAGGACCGTCAAGGCGACGCTCCGGGTGCCCGCCGACTGTCCAACGGGGCCGCACCACCTTCGGATCCGAACGAAGACAGGTCTGTCGGAGCTTCGCTCGTTCCGCGTCGGCATCTTTCCGCACGAGCCGGAGATCGAGCCGAACGACATCGGCAACGCGAAACTCTTGTCATTCCCGCGGACGATCACCGGGGTCATCAAGGCCGAGGATGTTGATTCGTTCACGGTCACCCTGCCGGCTGGCGGCCGAATCGCCGTGGCCGTGGATGCCATCCGGCTCGAGCAGCAGATGGTCGACCCGCACCTCGAAGTCGTCGATGCCCGTGGCTTCGTCGTGGCCTCCTGCGACGACCATCCGCTCATGGCCCAAGACGCGATGCTCGCGACCACCGTGCCCGACGCAGGCGAGTATGTCGTGCGGCTTCGCGAGAGCGCCTACGGTGGCAACGACAACGCCGTCTACCTCCTGCACATCGGGGATTTCCCGGTGCCGTTTGTCGCATGGCCTCCTGGGGGAGCGCCCGGGTCGGAGATCGATGTCGAGTGGATCGGTGATCCGGCTGGCCCCATTCGAGAGCGCGTCACGCTCCCGGCGAGCGTTGGGGTCGATGGCCTGGTGGAGATTCCTCCCTCCCGCGATGGCAGCGTATCGCCGATCCCGGTTCCGCTTCGGCTGTCGGCACTCTCGGCCACTCGTGAAGAGGAGCCCAACGACAATCCGCGTGCCGCGACGCGAGCGACGGCGCCGGCTGCCCTGGTGGGCCGGCTCGACAAGGAAGACGACGTCGACTGGTTTCGGATCGAAGCTCCCAAGGGCACCCGCTGGCATGTGCGGTCGTGGGGGCGGAGGATCGGGTCGCCAATCGATCTCGTCGTCAACGCCCACCGCGACACTACCAAGCGGGAACGGATCACGGGCAACGACGACTCGGAAGGGCCAGACAGTGCCCTTCAAGTCACGGTGCCCGAGGAAGGCTCGTTCCTGATTCGCACGAACGACCATCAGAAGCGTGGCGGCCCGGCTTTCATCTACTGGCTCGAAGTGGAGCCCGTCGCACCCGAAGTCCATGTGTCGGTGCCAGTCGGCCGCCCCAACTCGCAGGAACGGCTCGTCGCCGTCGTGCCTGAAGGCAACCGCACGGCGATCGTCCTGACTCCATCCCGCGCCGACTTTAGAGACGCCGTTCGTGTCGCGATCAACGACCTCCCGGCTGGCGTCTCGGCGACGGTACCTGATGTCGCCCCGAACGCCCCGGCCACGCTTGCTGTCTTCGAGGCTGCCGCCGAGGCCACGCCCATGACCGTGATGGCCGGGGTGCAGGTGACTGCCATCGACGATGGCCACGTGGTGGGAGGGCTCCGTCAAAAAACGGACCTCGTCTTTGGCCCGAACAACGCGGCCTACCGCGTCGCGAAGACGAATCGACTCCCCGTGGCAGTCGTCGAGGCAGCGCCGTTTCGCGTCGAGCTCGAGCCTCCCGCGGTACCGATCGTCCGCCGCGGGTCGCTCGAACTTCGAGTGACGATCGAACGGCTCAACGGCTTCGACGGCCGTGTGCGATTGTTCTTCCCGTTTCGGCCGCCAGGCATCGGGGCTGCGGCAAGCATCGACATTCGCGAAGACAAGACGGAGGGGACGTATCTTCTGAACGCCTATCCCGACGCCCCCGTGGGCGAATGGCAGGTGGCCGTGACGGCAACAGCGTTGTCGAAGGCCAACCCGCGAGGCGATGGAGAGATGCTCGTCGCAAGCCGGCTGGTCGCGCTCCGAGTGGCCGAGCCCATCGTCGAGCTCGCCGCCGAGCCTGTGAGTGTCGAGCAGGGACGTCATGCGACCATCATCTGGAAAGTGACAAAGCCCGGTGAGTTTCCAGGCATGGCCACGGTTCGACTCCTCGGCCTTCCCGCTCGTACCGAAGCCCCCGATCTCGAATTGGCCGCCAACGCAACGGAGATCGCCTTCCCGGTGAAGGTCGCGGGCGACGCGCCCGTGGGCCCACACAAAAACATCTTCTGCGAATACCGCGTGCCGGATGGGGAACATGGGATCGTGCATGCTTCCCCGCCGACCACCCTGCGAATCGACCCGCCGCTGCCGCCCGAGGAGAAGGGGCCATGAGGATTTTCGTAGCTCGGTGGCTCCTGTCGAGCGTGGCACTGTTTGTCTCGCTGTCCACGATTGGCCACGCGGCCGGATTCGATGCTGTGGCAATCGAAGCTTTTCCCCCGCGGGTGCAGCTCGATTCGGCCCGCGACTCGCAACGGGTTATTGTCCGGGCCCGCGCTGCCGATGGCCGCACGCTCGACATCACATCCGATGCCGCGATCACACTCTCGAACATGGCCATCGCCACGATTGATCGCTCCGGCGACGCGGTGATCCTCAAGCCGACGTCCGATGGCGAGGGCATGCTCGGTATCACGCATGCTGGCCACGCCGTCGAGATCCCAATTCGTGTCGTCTCCGCGAGCACGCCGGCGCCGCTTTCGTTTCGGCTCGACGTGATGCCGGTCTTCGCGAGGGCCGGCTGCAACATGGGGAGCTGCCACGGCGCCGCCCGCGGCAAGGACGGATTCAATCTCTCGCTTTTCGGGTTTGATCCGGCCGGAGACTACCACCGGCTCACCCGCGAGATGCCCGGCCGTCGCATCGACCTGGCGAGCCCCCGGGAAAGCCTCGTGGTGCTCAAGGCGGTAGGAGGCGTGCCGCACACCGGCGGCAAGCGATTCGAGCCCGACAGTGAGCTTGCGGATCGGCTTGTTCGCTGGATCGAGGCCGGTGCCGCTGACGATCCCGGGCCTGATCCGGCGGCGAGCGTGCCGCGGCTCGAAGGGCTCGACCTCTATCCGCCGTCATCGCTTCTCGAAGGAGAGAAGGCGACGCAGCAGCTCGCGGTCGTAGCCCGCTTCGCCGACGGCACCGATCGCGACGTGACCGACCTTTGCTGGTACTCCACGAACAACGACCGGAGCGTCATCGTCTCTCCTGACGGGCATACCACCAGCGGGAACCGTGGGGAGGCCTTTGTGATGGCGCGGTATGCGACGATCACCGTCGGGGTGCCTTTCGCCGTGATCCCGGCGCACCTCGAGTTCGCTCCCGCCGATGAGCCGTCGCTTCCTGGCGCGACCGAGGGGGCCAAGGCGATTGATGACCTCGTGGCCGCCAAGCTCGAGCGGCTTCGCATCACCCCATCGCCCGTCTGTGACGACGAAACGTTCCTGCGGCGCGTGACGCTCGATCTCATCGGCCTCCTGCCAACGCCCGCGGAACGAGCCGCGTTTCTGGGAGACTCCTCGCCCGACAAGCGAGCCCGCATGGTGGACCAGCTCATGGCCCGCAAGGAGTTCACCGAACTGTGGGTGATGCGGTGGGCCGAGATCCTCCAGATCCGGTCGCAGGGGAATGACAGCCCCAAGGGTGCGATTCTCTATCACCAATGGCTCGACCGTCGGATCGCTGCCAATGAGCCTGTCGATCGGATGGTCCGTGATCTCCTCACCGCATCGGGCGGCACGTTCGACAACCCGCCAACGAACTACTTCCAACTCGAGCGCGACACGCTGAAGCTCGCGGAGAACGTCGCCCAGGCCTTCCTCGGCATGCGGATTCAGTGTGCGCAGTGCCACAACCATCCGTTCGACCGCTGGACGATGGACGACTACTACGGCTTCTCAGCGTTCTTCGCGG
>CAYZHH010000048.1:14848-16694 GCA_964478275.1 uncultured Candidatus Kuenenia sp. | reverse complement strand
AGCGACCTGTCGTGGCTGCCGTATCGATCGCTACGATCGTCGCCGGCGTGCCTGTCTTCTGGTGTTGGAACGCCATGCGGTCGCCGGCTCGCACGTGACCGTCGCGCGGATGCAACGACCTGGGCTAGAAACGAACACGCCCCTCAGCCGACGCGAACGGTGAACACCGCGGGCCAGCGAGCACTTCCGGCGTCTTCGAGGGCCATGAGGCGGGCCGCGATGCCGCGGGCTTCGGGGAGGGTTCGGCAGAGCGTGAAGCAGGCGCTGCCGCTGCCGGTGAGCCTGGGCGTGAGGCCTCCTGCTGCCGCCAGGTCGGCAAGCAGGCGGTCGATATCGCCGGAAAGTTTTCGGGCCGCGGGCTCGAGCGCGTTGTGCATGAGGGGCATGGCCGCAGTGAGGTCACCTCGTGCGAGCGTTTCGGCCAGACGTATCGCTTCGCCGGCCCGGCTCGGGTCCGGCGTGCAGGCCTTGTAGACCGCAGCCGTCGAAAGACCGGTCGACGGGCACACCACGACAGCGAACAGCGACGGCAGCGCGGACGCGGGCGTGATCTGCTCTCCGACGCCCGTGACTACCGCAGGAACGCCTTCAAGGAACCAGGGCACATCACTCCCGAGCTTGGCGGCGATGACCGCGAGGCGTTCACGCGGCCATTGGAGGCCCCAGGCTTCCACTGCCATGAGGAGCATCGCGGCGGCATTACTCGACCCGCCACCGAGCCCGGCCTGCGACGGAATCGCTTTGACGAGCTCGATGTCGAGAGCCGGGTTGATGCCCGCTTCTTCGGCAATGGCTGCCGCGGCCCGTACGACGAGGTTCGTGGAATCTGTCGGAACGTCACCAGCAAGATGGCTCGCCCGTGGTCCCTCGCACCGCACGGTAAGCCGAATGCCCGGTGAACCGCCCAGCCGCACTGTGAGCGTGTCGGCCAACTCGATCGGCACGAAGAGCGACTCAATCGCGTGAAACCCGTCGGGCCGCCTCGCGAGGACCGCCAGCGAAAGGTTCAACTTCGCTGCGCAGCGGCGGGTGATGACCGCGGGCACACAAGACCCGCTCACCGCCAGTTCGACAAAAAAGCAAGCGTTCCGACAGCCAACACCAGGCCGATCGCGACGAGCGCTGCCAGAAGCATCGCGATGCTCCGGCCGGCCCAGAGGTCATCGCGAATCATTTCCGTGCGGACCGCCCGATCAAACGAGCCATTCCAAACGGGAAAAGTCTTTTCGTCGTAGACCCATTCCGTCCGTTCCTGGAAGCGTTTTTCGTTCATGGTTTGTCGCTCTTGGGAGCTGGCGGGACGCGACCGCGAATCACGCAGGCCACGGGGTATGATTTCTTCCTATCGTCCAACGCCAAAAATGTAGCCGGTGGAGGGCGGCTTCGCCAGAGAGGTCTCCCGTCCCACGTGCCCGCTGTCATGCCCACCCACGATCCCCTTCTCGTCATCGACACCACAGGGCCGCAGTCTGCCCGCGCGCCGTTGCCGCATCTCCTCGATCCCGCGACGGACCTCGCGAATTGGCTCGCTGCCGAAGGCCAGCCCGGCTGGCGGGCCGGCGTCATTCGTCGCTGGCTCTTCGGTCGCCGCGCTCACTCATTTGATGCCATGACTGATCTGCCCCTTGGCCTGCGGGTACGGCTCGCGGCGAGCCTTCGGATCTGGACGACGACCATTGCCGCACACCAGCGATCCTCCGATGGCACCGAGAAACTCCTGCTCGAGTGTGACGACGGGCAGCGAGTGGAGTGTGTGCTCCTTCGCGATGGTCCGCGGCGAACGGGCTGCATCAGTTCGCAGGTGGGTTGCGGGATGGGCTGCGTGTTCTGCGCCAGCGGCATTGAC
>CAYZHH010000048.1:0-14838 GCA_964478275.1 uncultured Candidatus Kuenenia sp. | reverse complement strand
GCGTGGTGCGAAACCTCACGTCGGGCGAGATCGTCGAGCAGCTCCTTCGGCTAGCCGCGCTTTTGCCGGAGGACGAACGACTCAGTCACGTGGTGGTCATGGGCATGGGCGAGCCGCTCGCCAATCTCGACCGCCTCCTGCCCGCGCTCGCCATCGCCCGCGATCCCGATGGGCTTGGGATCTCCCACCGTCGAATCACGATTTCGACCGTTGGGCTTCCCCAGGGAATCGACCGGCTCATCGCGGTGGACGCGGGCTATAACCTCGCCGTGTCGCTCCATGCGGCCGACGATGAGCTTCGGACGCGGCTCGTGCCGGTCAACAAGGCCATCGGCCTCGACGCTGTGATGGCTTCGGCCGACCGGTATTGGGAAGCTTCGGGCCGACGGCTGACGTTTGAATACGTTTTGCTCGGCGGCGAAAACGACTCGCCGAACGATGCCGAGAAGCTTGCGGCGCTCTTGCGTGGCCGCTCGGCCCTGCTCAACATCATTCCCTACAACACCGTGGCGGGGATGCCCTGGCAGGAACCTTCGCGAAAGGCGCTCGAGCGCTTTCTCGAGGTGCTGGAGGCGGCGCGCGTGAACGTGCAGGTTCGCCGTCGCAAGGGTTCTGAAATCGACGCCGCCTGCGGCCAACTCCGCCGCATCGCCGCGATGCAGACGCCTAGCTGAAGGTGCCCAGGAGCAGCACGACGGCGAGGACGACGCCGAGAATGCCGCCGAGCCACACGGTCCAGTGGACGGTGGCCAGGCCAATGGCGGCAGGGTCTTCGTGGTGCGTGGCCGCGAAGATCAGGCTTGCCAACGCCAAAAGCGGAAGGCCGAAAAACATGCCGGGGACGCGATCGGCGAAGGTGGCCAGGATCGGCGAGGCCAATGAAGCGGCAAGGCACAAGGCAGACATGACGTCAGATTCCCTTCCGAACCGACAGGCGATCCATCGTTCTGGCGAGCTGTGCTCGTCAGATGCCCTATGGTCTACCTGAGGAA
Organism: uncultured Candidatus Kuenenia sp.; assembly: GCA_964478275.1. Taxonomy (GTDB): domain Bacteria; phylum Planctomycetota; class Planctomycetia; order Pirellulales; family UBA1268; genus QWPN01. Next base: position 13,846 of record CAYZHH010000048.1, on the reverse strand, counting down.
GCGATGAACGTCTACCGCCCCTTCGAAGAGCCGCCTGGCGTAGGGCTTGCGTCGCCGTCGTCCTTACCTGATTCGTGCCGGAGAGGTCCTGCCCAAGCGTCGTAGATGACAAGCAGGTTCAGGAGACCGGCAAGCGTTGTGTAGAGCGTGCCGAAGTCGAAGTGTCGCCCGAGCCTTCGGCGCCACAGCGAGCTCTGGTCTCCCGGCTGGCGTGGCGTGAATCGCATGCCCGCAAAATCCTCCGGACCGATCTCGGGGTCGCTCGCGATGACCTGCTGCCGATAAGTCTCGGAGACTTCCTGGCCTCGCAGGAGCGGCGGGGCAAACCATCCGTAGCCGAGCGGTTGCTTGGCGGAGCCTGATACGAGTGCCGCCTGCACGAGGGAGGGAATCGCTGCGACGCCAATGCCAGCCTGACCGATAAACTCGAGTCTCCTATCCCCTGGCCGCCACGAGGCGTAGACCACGGTGCCACCGCCGATCCACAGGCCCGCGAGGAACGTGGCCATGAGGGAGACCATGAAGACGGTGCCCTTGAACCATCGGCCTTGATAAAGCTGCCCGAGCCCAGGCACGAGCCAGGAGAGGAAGGCCGCAAGGGCCGGATTGGCGAGGTCAATCGTGGTGCCGTCGTCGGGGGACACCGCGACAAAGCGGGGCTTGGGAGGGTTTGCCCGTTGGGCCACAGTGAGATTCCTGGCAGCTTTTGGTGTGCGAAGCGAGTCTACGTCATGCCAGGCGGTGCCGAAACGCCGTAGTTCCCCATGGCCACGTCGGGTGCTACGCTACTCCAAACTCCTTGGCCAGATGCCGCCGTGGTGTCTGGTCTGAGCGGATAACGGCTTCTCATGGGTGGGTTCTGAGGATGCGGCGTCAAATCCTTCTTGTGGTGCTTGCGGGTTTTTTCCTCATCGGATGTTCGGGCTGTTCCTCCGGGACGAAAAAGAAAACGAGAGCCCGTAAGGCTCCCACCGCCAGTCGATCGCCCGGCTCCTCCCGGCCGCTGCCGACCTTGGGTGGCAGTCCAGCGGGGTCGGCAAACCGCACCAAGGGGCCGCAGACGATGCGGGTCTTGATGGTGGATGCATGGAAGACTGATCTCTCGAGCAGTTCGTCTGACAAGAAGATCCGAGCGGCTGAGGAGCTTGGCAACATGGGCTCGTCGGCCAAGTCGGCGCTTTCGGATCTCCAGAAGATGGCTGGCGACAGAAACCCCAAGGTTGCCGCAGCGGCCAAGGCAGCGATCACTGCGATCAGCAGATAGGAACTGCTTCGGCGTCTTGGTTCGATTCGGAGCAACCACCAACCGCTTATCGCCAGGCATTTCGCCCTCGTCACGGTCTCGGGGCGAGGGTCGATTCTTCGAGGCTGCGGAGTTTCTCGTAGCGGGCCGTGATCTCAGCCGAGGCGACGCGGGGGAGGTTGGCCGCGAGGACAACGTTCTCTGCCGTCCGTAGGAGCCGCTCGACCTTGGCTTTCTGACGCTGCAGGTCGAGATGCTCCTTGCCGAGCATTGCCTCTCGCTCGATGGCTGTTCGGAGAGCGGCGTAGGAGCCAAGGCTTTCGACGCGGCGGACAAAATCGTCTGCCCGATCACTGACCAGTTCGACCGCCAGCGGCGTGTAGGGAACCTCCAGCTCGGGCCATGTGTCATAGAGGTCATTTTGGGCGCGGGCCTTGGCGCGGCGGATGGTGTGCTTGGCGCGGGCCGTTCGATCGGCAGCCTTCTTGATCGCTTTCTCTTGCTCCTCGACCTTCGTGCGGAGCGACTCGATCGTGGGGCCTTCGAGTGAGAGCCGTTTCGACAGACCGATAAGAATCGCTCGTTCCTCGGGCCTGGCCCTGTCGAGAAGCGGGGCGAGCGGCCCGGCAAATCTGACCAGTTCGGATTGGCTGGCGTCGCTCGCGATCCGGTTTTTGTCGGAGTCGTCGCTGCCATACGAACTGAACGTGCGCAACAGGGCGTCTGTCGTTCGGACTGGCACGTCGATCGTATCGCTCTCCACAACGGCGTACGCATGGGCCTCGGCGAAGGAGACGGCGCCGTCGTTGTCGTAGTCAGCCGACGTGACCGGTGTGCCGGATCGAGTGTGACCCGCGAGCGCGGCCCAGAAGAAGCTGCTGTACTCCTGGTAATCGGCTTCTTCAATGTCGGGTGTACATCCGGCCGCGGGGCGATCGTGGAGTTGGGCGAAAAAACCGAAGCGGGCATGGGCTGCGAGCCCCTGATCAGCGTCGGCGGCATGGAAGATCGTGTGGGCGAAGCCGCCGGCGTAGCACTGCACCATCACCAGCATCACGGTGACTTCTGGGTCGAGCTCATCCAGCCAATGAGCGAGCTCGCTCGCGGTCACACTGGTCGAGTTCCAGCAAAAGAGCGACGTGTCGAAAGACTGCGAGTCGGAGTCGCTGTCTTTCTCGGAGACCTTCTTCGCTTTGCCGCCGTGGGCGGTCGCATACAGGATCAGTCGGTCCCCTGGTTTCAGCTCCTTGGCGAGGTCGCGCATCCGCCGTCGCAAGAGCTGCGGATCAGAGGGGCCAGTCAGGTGCTCGAGTCCGTGGCTGCGGTACAGAAAGTCCATCGAAGCAGCATCCCCTAAGACTTCGGCCAAGATCCGCCGGGCGGGCGGGCAGGTGGTATGGAAGTGAGGAACGCGGTACTGAAGGTCACGTCTCTCGGAATTGCCATCGGCAAAGTAGAGCTCGTACGCTGGGCGGTCGGGCCGCCGCTCCGAGAGCACGCATTGCTGGAAGACCACATTGCGTTCGAGCGAGACCTGGTTGTTGTCGGGCCGCGGACCACCGCCGATCGTGAGAAAAAAATCCTTGGCCGTGGCGGTGCCGACCAGTGAGCCTGTGAAGACACACATCGCGAGCGTGAGGAGGCGCATGGAAGGTCTCAGAAGGAAGCGGATTGGGAGCCCCGCTATTCTAGTTCGGTCAAATCCGGGAGGAGCTGTATCAGCTCCTGCACATTGGCCGGTGGGCGTTCAGCTCCAAAAACGGCGGACGACGCGGACGCTAGCCGCGGGTTCGTTCACCGGCTCGATGGGTGTCTGGGCATCGATCTCGGGTGGCGACAGTTCTCGCCACACCGCTTCCACGGTGGCGGCATCGACCTGGTCGAGGTCGCCTACGTCGGCGGCGGCGAGCGCCAGGTGAGCGAGCCGACGGATGACCTCGGGCACGCCCGTCGCGAATCGTTGGATTGTGGCGGCGGCGGCAGGTGTGAAGCGGACCGTGGTGCGGCCTGCCCTCGCCAAACTGTCCGCGAGGTAGTCCGCGACTTCCTCTTCCGACCATGGAGGCAGATCGATTCGCACAGCGGCTCGCTGCCGCACGGCCTCGGGAACCGCAGCGAGACCATCGGGTCGCGCTGTCGCCACGATCACCGTGGTCGCAAACCTGGCCTCGGCCGAGGCTGCGAGCCGACCGATACCTGCCTGGGCGTCAGCGGGCGCCTGATCGAGGTCGTCGAAGAGGAGGACCGTGGGCCGGCCCATGAGCGTATTCTGGCGGAGATGGTTCTCGAGTTTGAGCCAGGGGCGAATGGCTTCGGCACGGCTAGCGGGATCGAGGGGGAGTCGGTCGATCAGGAGCTCGAGCCACTCGCCTTCCGGCAGTCCGCCGAGCGAAAGCACAGTCACCTCAGCACCGAGGCTGCCGAGCCGCCGGGCTGCCGCGACCGCCAAGTGGCTTTTGCCCATGCCAGGTTCGGCCACCACCAGGCCACACCGCTGCCGCTCCGACAAGAGCCATTCGAGCCTCGCGAGGGCTTCGTCCTGCGTGGGCCCACGATGGAAGGCCGCTGGCTCGGCCGTGCCGGCAAACGGAGACGCCTTGGGATGGAGTGGATCGCGTACCATTCCGAGGAGTGTAGCGGCCTGCGGGCCATGGGTCAGGACGAAATACCCCGTGCTTTTCGGGGGCTGTGACGGCACGCGAGACTTCTCGCCTCCATTGAGGAGCGACCATGAGCGACAGGTTTTTTGTCACGACGCCTCCGGTTGCGGGTCGGGCGGTGCTCGTGGGCGACGAGGCCAAGCATCTTGCTCGGGTGCTCCGGGCCAAGGTAGGGGATGCCGTCACTCTCTTTGATGGCCGCGGCACTGCGTGGCCCGCACGCGTCGTGAGTATCGGCCGCGACGAGGTCGATCTGGAGGCGGCCGCGCCGCTCGCCGCGCCGATTCACGGTGGACCCCTTGTCACACTTGCGGTGGCGCTGCCCAAGGGTGAGCGTCAGAAGTGGCTTGTTGAGAAACTCACCGAGCTTGGGGCTGGCAAGCTCGTGCCGCTGGTGACCGAACGAGGCGTGGCGGAGCCGACACCATCGGCGATCGAACGGCTCGAGCGCGGCGTGATCGAGGCGTGCAAGCAGTGTGGGCGGAACACGCTCATGGAGATCGACTCGCCGATGACGGTTGCCGAGGTCGTGGCAGCTCGGCCAGTTGGCGCGGTCGGTGTAGTCACAGATCCGGCCGGTGGCCCGCTCGATCTTGCAGCGTGTGAGTCGGCTGCTGAAGTGATCGCCCTCGTCGGTCCTGAGGGAGGTTTTTCTGAGAGCGAGTTGGCCGTTGCCGATGAGGCCGGCTGGCGACGAGTCGTGCTTGGCCCTCATGTGCTCCGCGTCGAGACGGCAGCAGTGGCGATCGCTGCCGCATGCGCGGTCTTCGCGCGGGCACCGACCCGACTCACGGCGTGAAAAAGTCGTCGGTCATGGGTTCACCACCTCTTGGCCGTTGATGGAATGGATGGCCCGGTGGACGGCCGGGTCGATTTCCGAACCGACGAGCACGACGTGTGCGTCGCCGTAGAGCACATTGGCACCGCCGCGGTGCCAGCTCTTGGGCCCGGCGAAACCCGACCAGTGGACGACATAGTCCGGGATCTCACTGTTGGGTGTCAGGAAGCCGTTGGTGAGGCCGTTGCCGAACGTGGTGGCCGCCCAGGAGAGCCCCCTGCCCCGCATGGCCGGGCTCGCGGCCCCTCGCCAGCTTGTGAGCGACTTCCAATTCGCAAGGACGCCATCGATGTCGGCCGTTGTCGGGGTGCTCCCGACCGGAGGCGCAAGCGTCGTGGAGTTCCAGCCGCTCGATCCGTTGAGCGTGTACTGATACGGAAATGGCGGAGCCGCTCCAGCAGCAAAGGTCGTGTCCTGGCCGACGCTGCGGATCGCTTCGCTGCCGATCACCGTCTTCGAGGCCCCGTCGGTGATCTGCGCAATCCTCACCTTTGATTTCTCATAGACGATGCCATCGGTGGGACGACGGAAGTTCCAGAACATCCCTCCCTGGCCGTTGGCCGTGCCGCTGCCGATGCTCACCATGTAGTTGTTGCCGGCGTAGGCAAAGCCGCTGGAGCTATTGATTACCGGTGCCGAATCGCTCGGGCACAGGAGCATCGTGATGGGTGAAGCAAAAAGGCTTGCGAAGGCGGGGTTGGGCTGCTGCGACGAGAAGCTGCCTCGGAACGCGGCTTGCTTGAAGTCGAACCGGTCGGCGATCGCCCCCTCCTCGACGTAGGGCAGCACGCGGGCGTGCAGCGACCACCCGCCACCGACGGACCAGTCGGCCGTGGCCGCCGGCGGCCGGGCATCGGTTGGGGGAAAGTGACGCCTGGCGCTCTCGTAGCAGAGGAGGCCGAGCCCGAACTGGCGGAGGTTGTTCGCGCAGCCTGTTTGGCGAACCGTCTCACGGGCGCTCTGCACCGCTGGCAGGAGGAGGCCGATGAGAGTCCCGATGATCGCGATTACCACGAGGAGCTCCACGAGCGTGAAGCCCGGCCGCGGGCTGGCGACAGGCCTGCCCTGGGAATGGACGAAGGTCATGACAGAAGTTCCTGACTCGAGAATGGACCGTTGCCTCGTGCCCATCGCCGACCGAATGCCGGCGCGAGTGGTCACGAGCACGCTAAGAAAGGCCTCCCGGCAACACGCCGGGGCCTGGGGAGCGCGAAAATTCGCAGCTCAGCAGCCGCGAGGCGGCGGCACGGCGGGCTCGGTCACGAGCGGGCCGGGAGTGTCATTCACGACGACAAGGCTCTGCGGACAACGCTCCGACAGGAACATCTCTACGATTGGTGGCGGTGGTAGCGAGATGCCCATGGCAGTCCACTGGGCCACGATTCCGCCGCAGGCGAGCATTGCTCGGAGGATGACGACTCGCGACGCTGGCCCGCCCTCGTCAGACGGCTTCTCAGGCTCGTTCGTCACTGCCTCACCAGGCAACGTGGCCCGCGGCTCGTCTGCCAGCGACTGGTAATCGCTGCAGATCGCGTTATCGACGTCATCGCTGTCGGCCGAGCAGCAGGATGGCTCGGCGGCTTTCGCCGCCTTCGGATCGCAGCATGTCGAGGCCTGTGGCACTGCACGCGGGGCGGACGCCGCGACCCGCCGCGTGAGCGCGTCGATTACGGATGCTTCAATGCCACGCGCCTTCGCCCAGGCAAGGGTTTCTGCTGGCGTGTGGCAGCAGCAGTTCGTCAAGCACCGCTCGGCGGTGTCGCAGCCGCAGGCTTTATCCATGCAGGGAAACGGCTGCGAACGATCCTTGCCGGCGATTTTTGAAGCCGCAGATGAGCCGGCTGGAGGTGCCCCGACGGGCAGCGGCAGGCCAGACGCGACAAGGCCGTAGAGGGCCAGCATCGCCCAGGCAGTGACGCGCCGAAAGAGCGGATACGCATGCATGAAATCGGATCATACATCCGCCGAGGGGACCTTGGGGGAACGGACTCGAATCCGGCGTTCACAGCGCTCGCAGGTAGTCCACGGCTTCGGAGAGCTCCTCGCGGGCGTCTTTTGCATCGACAGGGTCGAGGCTGATCCAGCCTTGGTAAGCACGCTCCTCGAGCGCGGCGAAGACCGATGGAAAATCGACGTGACCAGTGCCGAGCACAACGGCCCGGCCACGGCCCGCAAACGCCCCGGGCACGGCGTCGGTCGCATGAACGGCAGCAATGTGGTCGCCGAGTGTTGCCACGGCCTCGACCGGATCATGGCCGTGGACGACGAGCGAGCCGGTGACGAGGTCACATGTGAGGCTCGCCTCGGGCAGCGCCGCGATGAGCCGAGCGAGATCGGCCGGTGCCGCACGGCCCACCTCGGCGCAGAGCGTGCCACCAACATGCTGCGACCATGCCCCGATGTCGGAAAGCACGTCCACCATGAGACGCCACTCGGGGCTTCCGTCCGACGGCGGGATGTCGCCGACGTGGTTCAAGACGAGCCGTGCCCCCAGGTCGTAGGCGAGCTTGATGGCCCCTTTCGTGGCGGCGATCCGGCCTTCCAGCCGCTCGGCGTTGCCATAGCCACCCCGCGTCGAATACGCGACGCCCGAGACGACGAGCCCCTCGTCGCCGAGCCATTTTCGGATTTGCCGCAGGCCCGTCTGGGAGACCGCCTCGGGGTCGAGGCCGTTGCGAGCGTCGAGCTCAACGGCCCGGAACCCGAGATCGCGTGCCAACCGCAACGCCTTGCGGAGGTCACGGGCAAGCGCGAACGCGGGAACGGTGAGTCGAGCGGTTTCCATGCGAGATCTCTGAGTGAACCACAGAGTATCCTGTCGCCATGCCTTTGCTCCCAGACGTGATCGCGGCCCTCGAACGAATCGCCCCCCTTCGCCTGGCGGCCGACTGGGACTCGGTCGGCCTTCTGGTCGCCCCCCGTGGTAGGGAGGTGCGCCGGGTGCTGACCTGCCTCACGCTTACCCCCGGGGTCGCTGACGAGGCGGTTCGCGAGCGGGTCGATCTGGTGGTCACGCACCACCCGCTGCCGTTTCGACCTGTCGCGACAATCACGCCCGACACCGGCACGGGCAGCGTTCTGCTCACGCTCATCGGGGCCGGCTGCGGCGTGTGGAGCAGCCACACCGCCTGGGACTCGGCCTCGGGTGGGATCAATCACCAGCTCGCCGAGGTTTTGGATCTCCACGGCGTGACCCCGATCACACCCGATTGTGAAGACCCTCAGGTGGGCCTGGGCCGCATGGGTTTTTCACCGGCTGGCATATGCGTCGAGGCGCTCGCCCAGAGTCTTTCGCGGAGCCTGGGCGCAACGAGCGTGCAACTCGTGGGCGACCGTGCCCGGGCCGCGGGCCGCGTGGGAATCGTGTGCGGCAGCGGCGGCGACCTCGTGGGTGAGGTGCTCGCCGCGGGCTGCCAGACGCTCGTCACCGGCGAGATCAAGCTCCATCAGGCGCTCGAGGCCCGCGCGGCAGGGCTCGCCGTCATCGCCGTCGGCCACCACGCCAGCGAACACTTTTCGTTGGCTTCGCTCGGGAAGCAGCTCGCAGGCGAAGTCCCCGCCCTCGAGGTCATCGCCGCCGCATCCGATCGCGACCCGATCGAAATCCTGTAACGGCTGACGACCCAGAGGTCCAGCGGCGTCCCAGAAGAGGGAGGCCGTAACCCCCGCAACCCGACAATCACCACCAGCCCTGAAACGGCTCGTAGATGCGGAAGGCGAAGAAGATCTCGCTGGCGCTAAACGCCGAGGTGATGCGCGTGGTGTCGATCGGCACGCCGGCCTGCGAGAGCGTCCCCGTCACGCCACCGGCGCCCAGGTCAAAAAACCGGTAGCCGAGGTCGAGCGTGAGGCCATCGGTGATCGCCCAGGCAAGGCCACCGCCAGCCTGCCATGCGAATCCGGTCACCGAGCCGAGGCCGGTCAGCGAGGTGTCCTGAATCGGAAAGTCTTCGTTGATGCCAAACTGATAGCCGCCGCCGCCGATGCCACCGCCGACGTAGCAGTTCACGCGATCATGGACTTCGAAGTCACGCCAGAGATTGACCGTGGCGGACCAGCCTCCGGTGGCGGAGGGCGCCGCGGTCGAAAAACCGTCTTCGAGTGTCACGTTCGTCGCGATCGGATCGCGAGCTCGGCCTTCGACCTCGAGCCGCAAGTGGCCATGATCGAGCTCGAAGTCGTAGCCGAGGGCACCACCGGACGTGAAGATGGAGTCGGTCGCCGACGGAATGCCGGGAGTTGTGAGCGTTCCAAACGAGCTGCCCATGATGCCGGCCAGATAGAAGCGATCTTCGTAGGCACGGGAATCCGGATTGTTCACGAACTGAACGACGCTCTCGCGATCCTGATCGCGTGCACGTTGGATGACCTCCCCACGATCCGCTTCCCTCACCAGCGGTACGAGCGACTCATCGCCGCGAGCGCTCACGGTCATCACTGCCATCGCGACCATCATCCCTGACATGCCGACTCGCATCGTGAGTCCTTTCTCAGTGTCGATTGCAACCGCATGATCGGCGAATCGGTACCCGCCGCACATTGGGAACATTCGGCATTGCCGTCCCAGCCGGGCCCGCATTCCGCGTACAGCTGGCATGGCTTTCCCAGCTTGCCGGGCCCCCTATCGAGCCCGGGACGTTCAACCGGCAGCATTCTTTGAATCCGAGGAATGTGCTGCCTACACTGCCAGCCCTGCACCCGAGACGGCTTCATGCCCCGATTCCTCACCGCCCTGCCCGTCTACAACGAGGCCGCCCATGTGATGGCCGTGCTCGATGAGGTGCTCAAGTTCACGCCAGACGTTCTCGTCGTGGACGACGGTTCCACTGACGGCACCACGCAACTGCTCGAACAACGTGTGGCGGAGAAGGCCGATATCAGGCTGGTGCGTCACCCCGAAAACCGCGGGTATGGTGCCGCCCTTGTCACGGCATTTCGTGAGACCCTCGCCGGCGATTGGGACGGTCTGGTCACGATCGATTGCGACGGCCAGCACCAACCCAGGCTGATTCCGCAGTTCATCGCTGCGGCGACCGCCCCGGGCGGCCCGGCGATCGTCAGCGGCAGCCGCTACCTTCAGAAGTTCGCCGGTGACAGCGAGCCTCCCGAGGCACGTCGCCAGATCAACGCCGAGATCACCGCCGACATCAACAGTCGGCTGGGCCTCGAGCTCACGGACGCCTTCTGCGGCTTCAAGGCCTACACCCGACGAGCCCTCGAGGCCATCGACGTCACCGAACCGGGCTACGCCATGCCGCTGGAGGCATGGGTGCAGGCCGTCGCAAGGGGCCTCTCGGTGGGCGAACTGCCGGTGCACCTGGTCTACCTGGATGAGAAGCGGAGCTTCGGGGGCGCCCTCGACGATGCCGCCACTCGACTGGCCTACTACCGCCGCGTGCTCGACCTGGCCGAGGCCGCCGTGGCTGCTGGACGTGATTCCCAGCCGTGACGCTCCGGCCCGCTGGCCCATCACACGTGGCCTGCAACGCGAGGGTGTGATACCGTCGGCGTTCGCGTGTCATGGGGCGACCCCTCGCCGTGCCGTCATTTCCGATCCCCCGAGTCCTTTGTCGCCGATGCCTGCCCGCCACCGCGTCCACGAGCCTCCCGAGCCCTCCGGCGCACGGCTTATTGAGCCGCCCATCGTGCCCGCGCCCGGAACCGGATCGATCCAGGCGCTCGTTGACAACAACCGCCTGCTGCGGACGGCGCTCGATCTCACCATCGGCGACATGCGTCTCCACGAACTGGTGGCCGCCACCCGCCGCGAGCTGCTCATGGTGGCGTCCGAATACACCGGCTCGTACCGCGATGTGAACCGGCCAACCAACATGGCCGAGTGGCTCGCCCGGCCCATGATCGTGGGCGGCCACCAGCCCGAGCTTTTCCATCCGGGCGTGTGGTTCAAGAACTCCGTGCTCGATGCCTACGCGCGGCAGGTCGGGGGCACCGCGGTGAACCTCATCATCGATAGCGATCGCTGCGGCCGATCTGCGGTGGATGTGCCGGTGGGCACGCCGTCCGCAGCGCACTTCGAAGAGGTGGCCTTCGACGCGCCGGCCGCGATGCCGTGGGAGGAGCGGCGGGTCGTTGACCCGAGCGTCTTTGAGTCATTCGGAAGCCGCGCCGCCGACATGCTCAAGCCACTCGTGCCCGATTCCATTCTTCGCCGCTGGTGGCCCGCGGTGGTGGAACGAGCGAAGGCGAGCCATCGCCTGGGCCTGGCGATTGCACAGGGCCGTCACATTCTCGAAGAGCGGCTCGGGCTCGAGACCCTCGAGGTGCCGGTGAGCGAGCTTGTGCGACTGCCCACCGTCATGGTTTTCACAGGCTGGCTGCTGGCCCACTCCCGGCAACTCCACGATGCCTACAACGCGGCGCTTTCGACGCACCGGCGCGCCCGGCGGGTTCGCAGCCGTGGCCGGCCGATGCCCGACCTCGCCGTGCACCAAGACGCCGTCGGCACATGGTTCGAGGTGCCGTGGTGGATCTGGTCTCGCGACGATCCTCGCCGCCGCCGTGTCTTCGCCCATCTTGCCATGCCCGATGCGCTCGTGTTGTCGGACCTCGAGACGTTGCGTGTGGAACTGCCGATTTCACCGCAGACCTCACCCGCCAAATGGATCGATGCGCTCTCGCGACTCGAGGAGCACGGCTATCGACTGCGTCCCCGAGCGCTCGTGACGACGCTCATGGCCAGGCTTCTCTTCGCCGACGTGTTCGTCCATGGCATCGGCGGCGCGGCCTACGATTCGATCACCGACGACATCGTCCGCCGGCTCGTCGGCTCGGATCCACCCAGGTACGCCGTGGCGTCGGCCACGCTCCGCTTGCCGCTCGAGCAGGTTTTCCCGGGTATCGAAACGGCCGACCCGGCCGCTGAACTGGCCGCGGTGCGGCAAACCCTCCGTGACATCGCCTACCACCCCGAGCGACACCTTGCGAACGGGGATGGCCAATCGACCGACGTCCGTGCCCTTGTCGCGTCCAAGTGGGAGTGGGTGCAGACGGTCGCCACCCCTGATCTGGCCCGCCGCCGTTGCCATGAAATCCGTGCCGCCAACAGCCAACTGGTGAGCCACGCGGCGGGGACGATGAGGGATCTCGAGGCCCGGGCGGGGGAGCTTCAGTCAGCCCAGAAAGCTCGGGGAGTCCTTCGGGCACGGACGCATCCATGGTGTTTTTTCTCGGAAAAGACGCTTCGTGCGCTCCTCCTACTGGAAAACGCCTGACGAACCGGTACCTTTTCCATTCAACGGATTGAGTCTGCATTCTCCAGGGAAAGGAGGCATCATGCATCGGGTGGATCATACCCTGAGCCGATGTCGTTTCAGGACAGGTTTGCGTCGGCCGCCTCAGAGGGCGGCAACGCGATCTTCGGCCCGGCGAGTTGTACGGGCGGCCGTGAGTGGCTCAGTTGCCGCTCCGTCCAAGGCCCGGAAACCACGTCTGGCGGCTGGCACATCGGTCGACGCGACCACGCGGCAGCACACCGCTGGCAGCGTTGATGAGGGCAGTAAAACCGGGGCCAAGCGGAAACCCGCAAACGTCCGGCCGGCCCAGGCCAGTGATACGCTGGCAATCGTGCGGCTGGCCGAAAAAACGACCCACCGGTCTGCGCCCAAGCGGGCCAAGACAGGCATCGTCGAATCGGTTGTGATCCGCCCTTCCGCCAGCGTGATCAGCCGTCGAACCCAGGCCAAGCGACCTCCGATCCACCACCTGCCGCACCAGCCCGTGGTGCCGTTCACGCCTCCGGCGTGGATGCTCGCGGAGTGCCAGGTCTCGCCAGCTCGCGCCGGCGAACAGAACGAGATTCTCCAATTGCTTTCGGGGCTGCCCACGCCCCCTTCGCGGGCGGAGTTTCATGCGGCCGTAGACCATCCGGAGCATGATTCAGCCAACCGGCTCGTGGCGCGGATCGGCGGCCGGATCATCGGCCACGCCGAAATCATTCCCCGCACCATTCTCCTCGGGAATGTGCCCGTCAGCGGCGCTCTCGTCGACCGTGTCGCTGTGTTGCCAGAGTGCCGCGGCGCCGGCCACGGCCAACGGCTCGTGCAGGCGGCCGAGGTACGGATGCGGCAAAGCGGCGCCGTCGTCGCGCTGTCTCGCACGCGGATTGCCGCGACGTTTCGCGAGCTGGGCTGGAGCGTCCTCGGCCGCGACTGTGCGACGCCAGGACGCCCCACCGAGATTCTCTCGCGAATTCTCGAGACGCCCCGTTGGAACGGCGAGACGGTCACGATGCGGCAGTGGCGGCACGTCGAGTTGCCTGCGATTCTTCGGATCTATGGCCAGAACGCTCGTCGCTTCGTGGGGCCACTCGAACGGGATGAAAATTACGGCCGCTGGCTCGTGAGCCGCGGTGCCTTCGACTCGATCCTCGTGGCGCTCGTGGGCCAGGATCGTTATGAGATTCACGAGCAGAGCGCTCGGATCGTGGGCTACTGCATCCAGGCGGGCACGCGGGTGCTCGAGATCATGGCCGATCCGGAGTTCGCGGGGCTCGAGCGGGAGATTCTGGCGCGAGTCTGCGCCGAGGCAATCGAGAACGACCGCCAAGAGATCGTCTACGAGAGCGGTGCCTCCGATCCGCTCCATGCGGCGGTCGCCGGCGGAGATGGCCAGGTCGCGCAGGGCGATCGCATGATCGTCGCCCGGGTGTTTCAGCCGAAGGTGCTTCTCGAAGCGATCGCGCCACTTGTTGCCGAGCGGGTCGTGGCCGCTGGCATTCGCGAGACCGTGGAGCTTGGGCTCGACGCCCCGTCGTTCCGTGGGTCGATCATCGTGGCTGAGGAGAAGGGCGACGCCCGTGGCGAGCGGCCGGCAACGGTGCACCCTGGCCGTGTTGGCCGCAGCTACCTGAAACTCGCCGACGAAGAGCTCGCAAGGCTCTTGCTTGGTCAGTGCGATCCGACGGAAGCAGCGGCCGCTGGTCGCATGGAACCTTCAACGCAGATGGCCCAGAAACTCGCTGGCCAGTTATTCCCCCGGCAGCCGCTCTGGTGCCCGATGTGGGATGATCTCCCGGCGTGATAGCCTTCACACGGCGCAGGCCTTCCATGGCCCTGCTTCGCTTGCCGGGCATCCGCCCGGAAGAAA
>CAYZHH010000047.1:11592-16778 GCA_964478275.1 uncultured Candidatus Kuenenia sp. | reverse complement strand
GCTGCCGGCTGGCCGGTAGCGGCGGCCTGCGACTTCGACCGTCCATCCCACCGAGGCGAGCTGCGACACCGAGCCGTCGAGTCGGCCACGGGCCACTTCCACATGATGCGTGATTTCAGCGCCATCCACCGCGACCCCGCGTGGCGACGTGAATCCATACCGCGGCAGCACGGCGAGCGCATCCCGCTCGGCCGCACGGTCGCGGCGAATGAACACCCGCCGGTCGGCATCGGCGGCGCCTCCGGCAGGATCACCGGCGGCTATGAGCACGCCCGAGTAGTCAAACCAGATCTGGCCAGCGAGCTGGACACGCGACGCACTGCGACGCCTGCCGTTCTCGGCCTCGTCGAGCGAGAGAACCGGGGAATCGTCGAGCACGAGCTTGGGCCGCGGTGCCCCCGATTCGATCCGCCAGCCCGTCCACGCGGGGAGCACGACCCGCGGCACGTCGGCGAGAACCGCAAGGCGTTCCACGAGCCCGTCGCACTGCGACGCCGAAAGCTCGATGGGCCCGCGGCGCTCGAATTGATCGATCCAGCCGGCCGACTCGCCGGCTTCGAGCCGCGCGATGCGATCGGCGAAGACGACTATGCCAGCCTTCAGAATCGCCCGCGGCTCATCGAGTGGCTTTCGCTGGCTGCCTCGAACGAGCGCCGCGGTGAGTGTGGCCTTCGAGGGCCGGCGGGGCGGTTCGTCGTCGCTTGCACGCGTGCTCCGAGGCAGTTCGTCGTCGTCGGGTCCGACGATGAATGCCAACTCCCACGGACGCCCGCCGTCCCACGTCAGGGGCACGATCTCCTCCGGCGCCCGCCGTGGCTCCGGCTGCATGACGAGCCGGCCAACTTCAGAGAGCATCGCGAGATGCGTCGCGGCAGATCGAGGCGCGATGATGAGCCTCGTGATCGTGCGTCGCTCCAGGGGGGGCGGCATGCCACCGTCCGAGCTCCCAACGGCACCCAAGAGCCTGGCCAAGAGGTCCCGCTCGGTGGGATCGAGATCGGCAAACTCAACTTCACCTGGTCCGATCGTGATCGGGCGGGGTCGGCCGGTGGTATTGCCGGCGACGTCGAGCTGCATCCGGCAGGGAGTGAGCACGGCGGTGCGGGCGTCAATCGAGGCAGCCGTATCGAATAGAAAAACGAGCGCTCCACCGGCCCGCCGGGCGTCGGGGATACTCACGCCATGCGAAGGCATCGTCGGCTCGACGAGGCGACGTCGCTCCTCGAGCTCGGCAGCCCACGGCGCAAGCCGCGGGCCACTGCGACTCGCGCGGCCGCTCGCAGGGGGTATGAGGGTCGTGGAGAGTTCGGGGACCTCGGTGTCGTCGGCGACTGGCTCGTCCTCGACGTCGCCTGAGATTTCACCGATCACCGCGAGGGCGACGGGCGTCTGGTCGTGAATGCCGGAGAGGAGCCCGCGACGGTCTACCTCAAGGATCACCGCGGCGAGAATCGCGCAGGGTTTTCCTGCTTTGCCTTCGGCCGAAGAGCAACGGGTCTCGAGCGTCATCCCGCCACGTCGGTGCGCGGAGAGCTCGAGGAACACCTCGTGATCCTCCTCGTCGCCGCCGCCAGACACAACCGCCCGCACTTGGCCGACCCGCGGGCAGGACACCTTTACCGGGACGATCTCGCGAGCCCGAGCAACGTCGCCCGGCTCGAACAGGTGAAAGAGTCGCTTTTCGAGTGTCTTCATGGAGCCTGCGGTCGGGACCGGGAAACCCGCCAGTGTAACGCAGCCGTGTGGGCAATGGGCAACGGCGGAAAGGAGGGCGATGGGAGGAAGATTCCGCCGGGATCGGTGGCGATCAGCTCCAGCAGTCAGCCCTGCTTCACCGTGGCGATCAGCTCCAAAACGTTCTCCACGGGGGTGCCGGGGAGGATCCCGTGGCCGAGGTTGAAGATATGGCCCGGCCGGCCGGCGGCCTGCTCGAGGACTTCAAGGGTTCGTTTTCGCACGGTGTCGCGGTCGGCGAAGAGGATGACGGGGTCGAGATTGCCCTGGACCGCGCGGTCGAAGCCGATGGTCTCCCAGGCACGGTCGAGATCGATTCGCCAGTCGACGCCAATGACGCTGCCACCGGCCTCGGCGAGGAGGGGCAGGAGCGCGGGATTGCCCGAGGCGAAGTGGATCACCGGCGCTCGCTTGGCCACTTCCGCGAGTGCGGTGCGGGTGTGGGGGAGCACGTAGCGTCGGTAGTCGGCGGGCCCGAGACATCCGACCCAGCTATCAAAAAGCTGCACGATCTGGGCGCCGGCGTCGAGCTGGGCCACGAGGTATTGGCTGACGGCGCGAGCGATCGTTCCGCAGAGGTCGTGCCAGGCTGATTCATGCCTCATCATGAACTGCTTCGTGAGCGTCCAGGCCTTGCTCGTGCCCCCCTCGATGCAGTAGCCGGCAAGCGTGAAGGGCGCACCTGCAAAACCGATGACGGGAATCGAGTCGTCGAGCCCTGCGCGGGTAGCGGCGACGGTGTCCATCACAAAGCCGAGGCGATCAACGTCGGCAAGCTCACGGACTCGCAGCACGTCAGCGGCTTCGCGCACGGGATTGTGGATCACCGGCCCTTCGCCCGCAGAAAACTCGAGCTCGAGGCCGAGCGGTTCGAGGATGGGGAGGATATCGCTAAAGATGATGGCCGCATCGACGCCGAGGCGATGCACGGTAGCGATCATGACCTCGGCGGAGAGTCTTGGGGTCTTACAGAGTTCGAGGAAGCCCACCTTTTCGCGGACCGCCCGGTACTCGGGCAGGTAGCGCCCCGCTTGCCGCATGAGCCACACGGGCGTGCGTTCCACCGGTTCGAGCCGGCAGGCGCGCATGAGCAGCGACTGGCTGCGAGGATCGACGAGCGGGATGGGGGCGAGGGACGTCATGGCGGCCGTCGAGTATAGGGGGGCCACAAAAGGCGTTCGGAACAGTTTTTGAGGCCAGCCAAAGCGGCTCGTGCTCCAGTGCACGCCATCCAGGTTGTCTTTGGCTGGCGTGCATCCGGGATATATGATGACGATATCATGAGAACGATTGTGGATCTTCCAGACGACCAAGTGAGGGGGCTTGCTGCCCTCTGCGAGTCTCACGGCATCTCGCGAGCAGAGGCCGTTCGGAGAGCGGTGGCGCGATTGCTGGCCGAGGAGCGCCGTCCCGGGAGGGAGTAGGCGTTTGGCACGTGGACCAGCAAAGACATCGACAGCGACGTGCTGCTTCGAGGCATGCGCGATGAGTGGGCACGATGAAGGCGGTGATCGACAGCGACGTGCCCATCGACTTTCTCCAGGGCGTCCCGGCTGCGGCTGTCGAGATGAATGCCTATGACGAGCCGCTCTACTCGGTGATCTCCTGGATGGAAGTCATGATCGGCGCCGAGACAGGTGCTGAACGGTTCGCTGCCGAGACACTGTTGCGAATCGATGCGCCGTGTCGAATTGTCTCCTGAAGTCGCGCGGCGTGCGGTCGATCTCCGAAAGCAGTTCCGCCTCCGCCTGCCGGACGCCATTGTCCTTGCCAGTGCCGATCGCGAAGGCTGCATCCTCGTCACGCAAAACGCAAAGGACTTCGACGCTCGCGATCCGAGAGTCCGAATTCCCTATGTGGTCGAGCGCGAAAACGGCGGTGGACCGTGATCGCTCATCGCTCA
The DNA here is from genome assembly GCA_964478275.1 of uncultured Candidatus Kuenenia sp. Classification (GTDB taxonomy): domain Bacteria; phylum Planctomycetota; class Planctomycetia; order Pirellulales; family UBA1268; genus QWPN01. The sequence goes on along the minus strand of CAYZHH010000047.1, from coordinate 13,141 downwards.
TCGCTCGTGTTCCGTTTCGGCGTGCGCGGGATCGTGACGGTGGGCTTCGCAGCGACAGGGTTTTTTTGAAGAATGGACAAAACGACAAATGCCTGTCCTTTCCCTTCTCTTTGCAGCGACACTCGAGGTCGTTTCGGAGAACACCATTGACGGACTGCCGGAGGTTCGCGTGAGGCGAAGTTATTGGGCCACGGCTACCGACTGGCGATTCCCTCCGAACCATCTCTCATTCGTCGGTGATGGCCTGGGGCTTCCATTACCGTTCATGTTTCTTGCGGACACGATCGTAGTTCCGTATCGCACTTTCATCATTGAGCGCTGCCTTGCCGATGGCAAGTTGCCCGGCACAGTCGGTCTCAAGGTGCCAGGTCGTCCTGAGGCCCTTGCGCGCATGCCCGACCTGAAAGGATGGGCTTGGGTCACAAGAACACCTCGTTGGCAAGAAGGCAATGATTTGTGTTTCACGAAATCGGCCAGGTGCTACCCGCTCCGAAGATGTGCTTGAGGCAGTAGCGAAGGAAGAGCAGGAGACGTTTGGCCCGAGCGTGGACCTTTGACGCGAACAGGGTGTGTCGTTCTGCGCCATTTATTTTGCGAGGGACGGGAGCCGCTTGGTTGGTGTTGGTGGCGTGAGAACGTGCCTCTGGGGCGTTTCGGAAAGAACGCTGACTCAGTTCGGTGCGGACCCTGGCATTCGCATGGGAAGTGTGAATGTTGCGGAGTTGGATCGGTTAGTCGCGGTCTCGGATTTCATGACGGTTGTGGTTGGGGGCTTCGGCTGGGATGTGCGGCTTCAGCACAGGGAACGGTGTGGAGTTGTTCAAATGGCATGTCGGGAATGATTTTAAGAATCAGGGCTCAGTCGGTGGCGTCCGATTCACGCCCGATCGTGGAGAACTGCTTTTTTTCGGCGACTTCGACCGAGCGACGTCACACGCGTTTGTGGTCTTTGACCTTGTGGCACGAACGTTTCAAGATTGTGCGGTCCCCACTCGTGTGATTGACGGCGTGTTTTCAGCAACCGAGCCTGGCCCTAATCTCGTCACTCGAAGCAGCGATGGCACGGTCGGGTCTTGGGACTGCAAAGAAAAAAGCAGCAGGCCACCGTGGATCACAAGACCGGCGAGGTCGAGGACATCGCGGTGTCACCTGACGGGAAGGTCGTGGCGGCGGAGACTAGCGAAACCCCTTGGCCCTTTGGCCCTTTGGCCCTTTGGCCCTTTGGCCCTTTGGCCCCTTGGCCCTTTGGCCCTGCCCAGGCACCCGTGCCGTCCGTCGAGAGTGCGGCTGGACGCCCCGCGTGTTCTTCGGTCAGGAAGGAACCTCGCTCCTATTCTTCCTTCATATCCTGTGTCGGAGGGATGGCCCGCCGCGGCACGCTAAACTGGTCGGTTTCCCCACCGAGCCCCCCATGACCGAGTTTTTGTCGGGCATATCGATCGTCTGCTTTGCGGCGAGCTACGCCGTGGCGCTGGGCTGCGAAGCGTCGCGGCTCGTGTTCCGTTCTGGCGTGCGCGGGATCGTGATGGTGGGCTTCGCGGCGGCAGGG
>CAYZHH010000047.1:10190-11582 GCA_964478275.1 uncultured Candidatus Kuenenia sp. | reverse complement strand
GGCTGGCGGGCGGTCAACGACTCGACGGTGCCGCTGTCGAGCCCGTTTGACTGGTACCTGCTCGCGGCCTGGCTTTTGGCGGCAGGCTATCTCTGGCTCGCGCTGGCGAACCCGCGAACACCCGTGGGGCTTTTTCTTCTGCCGGTGGTGCTGGCCCTTGTGGGCGCAGCGGCGCTCGCCAGCCGGCAGCCGTTTCTCCAGAGCCCAGCATCGCAGGCGTGGGCCCGCATCCACGGCAGCTTCAACCTCGTCTTCAGCGTGAGTGTGTCGCTCGGCGCCGTGGCGGGAGCAATGTGGCTTATCCAGGCTGGGAGGCTTGCTCGCAAGCAGCCGCCGCTTGTTGGCTTTCGGATGCCGAGTCTCGAACGGCTCACGGCGGTCACGCACCGCGCGCTTGGGATTGCGGCCTGGACCGCGGTCGCAGGGTTTGTGTCGGGCATCGTGCTCAACGCCGTCAAGCTGCCGGAGTCGGTGCCGTGGTCCGATCCGGTGGTCCTCCGAATGGGGCTCGTGGTCGCGTGGCTCGTGATGGCCGACGGCGTGGCGATCGCGATGCGGCGGCGTCCCGCCGGCGATCGTGTCGCGGCGTGGCTTTCGGTGGTGAGCCTTGCGGTACTCGCTGGGTCACTCGCGCTCGGGCTCTTCGCGCCGTCGCGGCATGGGATGCCCTCGGCACCAGCGGCACGTGAAGAACCTCACGCGGTGGAGGCATCGCCATGACCTCCGCAGCCGCTGGTATCAGGACGAGCCTCGCGCTCGTGAGTGGGACGCACCGCACGGTGCCGCTTGAGCTGCGGGAGCGGCTGGCCTTCTCGGCGGAGCAAGCGGCGACGGCGCTCGCGGCGTTTCGGGAGCGTTTTCCAGGCCTCGAAGGCGTGCTGCTTTCAACCTGTAACCGCGTGGAGCTCTATGCGGCGGCCGAGAACGAGGCCCTCGCCCCACAGCCCGACGAGCTGGTCGCGTTCCTTGCCGAGTGTCGTGGTCTCGATGCCAGCCTTCTTTCCGGTGTGCTCGCCCAGCAGGCCGACGAGGCGGTCGTGCGGCATCTCTTCTCGGTGGCCGCGGGCCTCGACAGCATGGTGCTCGGGGAGCCGCAGATTCTCGGGCAGGTGAAGACGGCATGGTCGCTTGGCCGCGCCATTGGCACGAGCGGGCCGCTGACCGGTGGGATGTTTCAGGCGGCGCTGCGAACCGCCAAGCGAGTCGCAACCGAAACGAGCATTGCCCGCGAGCGCACGAGTATCCCGAGCGTGGCGGTCGCCGATTTTGCCGCGGGCGTGTTCGAGCGATTCGATGACAAGCGCATCCTGCTCGTGGGCGCCGGCAAGATGGCGGCCGAGACGCTGCGGTATCTCCGCGCGGCCGGTGCCCGTGATGTGACGATCGTGAATC
>CAYZHH010000047.1:5860-10180 GCA_964478275.1 uncultured Candidatus Kuenenia sp. | reverse complement strand
CGGACGGCCTCGCGGGCGGTTGAACTGGCGGCGCGGCTGGGTGCACGGCCGGGGTCGTTTGCCGAGCTGGCGGCGGAGCTCGTGGCGGCCGATCTCGTCGTGAGCACGACCGGGGCGACGGAGCCCGTCGTGCCGCTGTCACTCTACGAACGGATCGAGCGGCAGCGGGGGGGCAGGCCGCTGGTCGTCCTCGACCTTGCCGTGCCGCGTGATTTTGATCCGGCGATCGGCGCGCGGCCAGGCGTGTGGCTCTATTCGGTCGATGATTTGGCCGCGGCATGCGATACCAACCGGCAGAGCCGCACGCGAGAAATGCCCGCGGCACTTGCGATCGTGGAGGAGGAGACGCTGCGGTTCATGACCGACATGCACCACCGCACGACGGCGCCCATCATCGAGCAGCTCAAGGCGGGCTGGAGCGAGACGGGCGAGGCGGAGCTCGAACGGCTCTTTCGGAGGCTCCCCGATCTCGCCGATTCCGAGCGAGCCGAGATCCGCCAAGCCTTCGAGCGGTATGCCGCCAAGCTCCTTCATCCGCCGCTTGTCTCACTCCGCAGCGAAAGCCAATCGGGCCCCCCCCACGGCCTCCTCGACGCCCTCAAACGTCTCTTCCAGCTTGGGGAGTGATCGCCCGTGAGCGGCTTTTTTGGGCACGGCACCCGCCGTCTTTTATGATTGCCATAATGGCTGGCGAATTCGTGGGACGAGCGTGGCCAGGACAGTGCCACCGGTGAGGCTTTGTGATGAGTGAAGAGAACGTGTGCCTGACGGCGAGCGATCTGCTGGCCTATTCCACGGGCCGCTTGTCGCGGCCTGAGTCCTCGCGCATCACCTTGCATGTGGATCGCTGCCCGCGGTGCTAGACGGCGATCTGGGCAGCATCGAGCATTACCGCGTTGTCGAGCTCCTTGGGGAGGGCGGCATGGGGGTGGTGTACCGAGGCATCGACACGGTGTTGCAGAGGCCCGTGGCGATCAAGGTGGTGAAGGAGGTCGCCATCCCGTTCGCCAAGGAGCGAATGCTCCTCGAGGCCCAGGCCACCGCCGGGCTGTCGAGCGACCACGTCGCCGCCGTCTACCAGGTCGGGCAGATCAACGGCCTGCCGTACCTCGCCATGGAACTGCTGGAAGGCGAATCCCTGGAGGATCGCCTCGCGAAGGGCAAGCCGCGGCTCGACGAGGTCTTGCGATGGAGCCGTGAGATCGCCGAGGGATTGTCGGCCGGCTATGTCATGGGCACGCCGCACTCCATGTCGCCCGAGCAGGCCAGCGACGGTCCGATCGATCCACGCAGTGATCTCTTCAGCCTGGGCTGCGTGATGTACCGCATGGTGACCGGGACGCTCGCGTTTTCGGAAACCTCCTTCGCGGCGGTGATGACGAAACTCGCCACCTTCAATCCTCTTCCGGTCAAGGATCACGAGCCGGGCGTTCCCCAGGCGCTCAGCGATCTGATCCAGGGCATGCTGGCGAAGCAGCCCGCCGAGCCCACCGGCGTGGAACATCGATGTGACGAAACTCGAGCGGTTTCAAAGCGAGTTGGTCGACAAACCAGGCCTGGTCTATTTGTCAGATTTGGAGAAGTCTGCGGAGAGCACCTCCGGTCATGGCCCGCCCCCGGGCGTATTCACCTACCCCGTGGTGGTAAACAGCGTGTTCTCGCCCCACGGCGTGTTCCAGCACGGCCGCTCGCCGTGGGGCAGCATGAGCTATCGGCTCGACGGAAAGTACGAGCGGTTCTGGTCGAAGATCGCAGTGAACGACAGCGTGGCGGAGAAGTACTGCCAGCCGGTGTACTTCTATGTCTACGGTGACGGCAAGGAGCTTTGGCACTCACCGAAGATGTCAGAAACCGGCGTCATCCACGTCTGCGACATCTCGGTGCAAGGGGTGCATGAACTGAAGTTGCTTCTCTCCTGCACGGGCAGTCTCCGCGGCACGCATGGCGTGTGGATCGAGACGTCGGTCTCGGAGAAGTAGGTTCTCGATGGATCCCGAAGCTCGATCACGCGCTATCGCGAGTCGCGGCGGGCCTGCTTCCGTTTGGTGTCGGCGACCGCAAAACCTTTTCGCCGCGTGCTCTGCCCATCGAACTTGATGAGGGCGGCCTTCGCCTCCGTGTTGGCAGACCGCTGCTTCTTCACGTCGAATGAAATCGCCTGGCCGGTTCCAGAGGCAGCCAGGGCATGCCGTTTCCCGGCCTGACGGGACTTCTTCGAGATGGTCGGCTTGGTTGGCCGCTTCTTCGCGCTCGACACGGAGCCGGCAGCCGCAGCCTGCTTGCTCTCTGCCGTAGCAGCCTTGGAGGCCGCAGGTGATGCTTTTGGCTTTGCCTTGGCCTTCGCCGCTGGCTTGGTGCCCTTCACCGCAGCCGAAACACCTTCGACCAGCTCTAGCAGCCTGGCCTCGATCCGCTTGACCGCGTCTCCAAAGAGATCCGCCTTCTCCTTCGACCGTGTGTTGGACTGGTCTCTCGAGCGGTCAGGCGTTCGCTTGGTGGAGATCGTTTGACGGCTGAAGAGATCCCGCCACTTGTCGCGAAGGCTGCGGGCCTGCTTCCTGGCGGCCTGAAGCTGGGCGCGGGTGGCGGCGGCAAGCGATGCGGCAAGGGTGCCGTCAAGAACCTTCTTCTCGGCTGAGGTGAGCAAGGAATCAATGCCGGCCGCAGGGCGGCTCGTGGTTTTTGCCATGATGAACTGTGAAATCCTAGAAAGGGAAGGGGGCAGGTGGCCCCCATGTGGGACGCCAAATGGCACCCCATACGATGCATCGTCTCCGATCGGCGCGAAGATGTGCAAGCGGAGAAAGAAACTTTCTCGCTGCGTTTGGTGCAAAAAAGTTGGTCTGGTATTCATGAGAGAACTCGAGAAGACGATCATCCTCGGACCCTCCCATGCCCCCTCGCCTTCGCCCGGCTACCTGGCTCTGCGTAGCCCTGGCAGTGAGTGGCTGTTCACGGCTGCCCGACTCCACGTTCCAACTTCGTGCTGAAACTGACAAGCTCGAACTGCCCGCCAAGCACAGGGCGCAGGTGGCGGCTTATTTGGCGATGTTTCACGGCACGCCTGCCTATCCGCGAATGGCGATACCCGACGAGAAAACCGTCGAAAAGGCCTACGCTACCTACGAGGCAGCGGCCGAGAAAGACGATTCGCCGGCGTCCAAGGACCGGCCGGCTGATGGCGTCTACCGCATCGCCGGGAGCGATGCCGCCGGCTTCGACCGCCTCCATCTTCAGCGCGGCCGCGACGTCTACACAGCCCAGTGCGCCGGCTGCCACGGCACGACCGGCAACGGCAAGGGGACGGCCGGTGTCTGGCTCAATCCTCCCCCGCGTGATTACCGAAACGGCGTCTTCAAGTTCACGTCCACGCCCCGCGGCTCAAAACCCCGCCGGGAGGATCTCGAACGCATCCTCATCTACGGCTCCAAGGGCACGAGCATGCCTCCGTTCCGGTTCCTGCCGAAGGAAGATCTCGAGGCGGTCATCGACTATGTGCAGATGCTTGCCTCACGCGGGGAGCTCGAAATCGCGCTCTTGCGCGAGGCCGAGAATGAGCTCGACGAGGAGGATGATTTTGATCCGCAGGTGGTGGCCGAGTATGTGACCGACATCGCCGCGTCGTGGAAGCGGGCCGAGGGGGAGCTTGTGCGGCCGATCACCGTCAACCCACCCCGCACGCCAGAGACGATTCATTCGGGCGCCATCGCGTTTGCGGAGCTGTATTGTGTGAAGTGTCACGGCACGAACGCCCGGGGCAGCAAGTCGGCCGATGTGGGCGAAGACATCTGGGGCCGCACGGCCTACCCGGCTGACCTCACGATGGGGATGCTCCACGGCGGCCGGCGGCCGGTGGACATCTACCGGCGGATCTATTCGGGGATCAACGGCACGCCGATGCCGTCCTCCAAGGATCCCAACACGGCGATTGGCGAGACGCCCGCACAGCGAAGCGACCGCATCTGGCACCTCGTCCATTTCGTGACGTCGGTCATCGAAAACAACGAAGTGGCCACGGCCGACCATGAGGCGATCCTCGACGTGCTCCAGAAGCAGGCGACCGGTCACGAGCAGCAGGCGCCCGAGCAGCAGGCGCCCGCGAGGGAGGCCGCTGATGCCACCGTGGGCCGAGCGGCAAAGCTCGCCGGCATGGAGGTTTTGCCATGAGCAACGAAACGCTTGCCGAACGTGAGGCCAGGCTCGCGAGGCTTCGCGAGGAGGCGGCGCGGCTTCAGGCCGAGATCGAAGCCGAGGCGTTTGGCGTCTGCGGCGGCGTCGGCATAGGCGACACGGGCGTCGGCAGTGACGGTGGCGACACGG
>CAYZHH010000047.1:0-5850 GCA_964478275.1 uncultured Candidatus Kuenenia sp. | reverse complement strand
CTACTACCTCACCTACTACGCCACGACCGGGTTTTTCCTGGGGATGGTGGCGGCGCTCGTGAGCCTCATGTTCAACATCGTCGGGGCGACGATCGCCGGGAAAGATCCGCTCGAGTTGATCCGGGTCTACCTCACATTCGGGCTTGGTGGCCGGGCGCTCGATCCCGCCTTCAACAATGGCCTCGCGCTCGCCATGGGCTGCGTGCTCTATATCGCGACCGGCATGCTCCTCGGCATAGTCTTCCATGTCGTGCTCACGAGGTATGCCTCGGGGGCCGGGCTCCTCGGGCGGCTCGTCTGGGCCTCGGGGCTCGCCGTGGCCGTCTGGGTCGTCAACTTCTACCTGCTCCTTGCGTGGCTCCAGCCGGTCCTCTTCGGCGGCAACTGGATCACGAGCACCGCTCCGGTCTACCTGCCGTGGTGGGTGGCGTTGGCCACCCACCTCGTGTTTGGCTGGACGATGGCGGTGATCTATCCCTGGGGCCTGTTCCACCCCTACCGCCTGCAGACGGAGGATGCATGAGTCACGCTGCGGCCACCGCCACCCACACCGACGCCCCGACACACGACGACCTCGTCGATCAAAAAATCGTCGGTGCCTTCTTCGTGGCCGGCCTCACCTATCTCACGATCTCGATGCTCGCCGGCATCCTGATGGCGCTCCAGCTTGTCCATTGGAACCCGCTGCGGGGCATCGAGATTTTCTCGCCCGGACGCTGGCGAATGGTGCATACCAACGCCATCGCCTACGGCTTCCTGGCCAACGCCTTTTTGGGAGCGCTCAATTGGGCCGTGCCTCGGCTGACGTTTCATCCCGTCGCCAGCAAGGCCCTCAACTGGTTCATCTTCTGGGCCTGGCAGTTCGTCGTGCTCTCGACGGCTGCGGCGATCATCATCGGCCCGTCGCTTCAGGATCAGGCCTGGGTCATGAACCTCGCCCGCGAATGGAGGCTCCCGATGGGCCTCGGAGCCCAGGGGGTTGAGTGGGGCGAGACGCCGTTCTGGATTGACCCCGTCGCGCTCCTCGGCCTCGCGCTGGTGGCGGTCAACTTCATGGTGCCCATCGCCAAAAGCAAGGGGCCGATGTATGTCACGCTCTGGTACTTCATGGCCGCCTTCGTGTGGACGTTTCTCACGTACGCCATGGGCAATCTCCTGCCCGAATACACCGTCAGCGGCACGAGCGCGGGCGCCATTGGCGGCCTCTTCATCCACGATCTCGTCGGGCTTTTTGTGACGCCTCTGGGCTGGGGGCTCATGTACTACTTTGTCCCGATCCTGCTCAAGAAGCCGATCTGGAGCCACGGCCTGTCGCTCGTAGGATTCTGGGGCCTGGCGTTCTTCTATCCGCTCCAGGGCATCCACCACTTCCTCTACACGCCGATCCCGATGTTCCTTCAATACGGGGCCGTGATCTCGACGATCGCCGTGGAGCTCGTGGTGGCGACGGTGATCATCAACTTCTTCGGCACGCTCGCCGGTCGTAGCTCGCTGTTCTTCACGAACCTGCCGATCCGCTACTTCTACACGGGGATGGTGTTCTACTTCATCACCTGTTTCCAGTGTGCCCTTCAGGTCACGCTTACGTTCCAAAAGCTCATTCATTTCACCGACTGGGTAGTAGGCCATGCCCATCTCGTCATGTTTGGTGTGTTTAGCCTCTGGCTCTTCGGGATCATGATCGAGCTGTTTCCCCGGCTTATGAATCGGCCGTGGTACAGCCGCAAGCTCCTCGAATACCACTACTGGCTCTCGGCCGGTGGCCTGTTCGTGATGTTCCTCGACCTCACGCTCGCCGGCATCTTCCAGGGCTACTACTGGGCGTCGCTTCAGCCCTGGGATGCCTCCACCGACGGCTCGCAGCCCTTCTGGATCACCCGCGTGTTCGCGGGGCTCGCGATGTTCGCCGGCATGCTCTGCTTCGTCTACGACCTGTGGATGACCTGGCGGGGTGCCGAGCCGGCTGACGGTGTCGAGGTCGGCCCAGTTCCACACGCCAGCGGGCACAATTGATCTTTGAACGGTTCACTCATGGCATCCCTTCGCTCCGCTACGGGTCTTTTCGGCCTTCGACCTTGAATCGACTACTCATAGGTCACTAGAGAACGCAACCATGTTTGAAAGCAAAGCGGGCATCTTCTTCATCGCCGGGGTGGGTTTTTTCCTGCTCGCGTTCCTCGGCAATGGCGCGGTGCCGATGATCATGTACCAGGACCGCCACGAGGCGACGGCGGAAGAGCTCGTCGCCGACAACAAGCGGATCATGGTGCAGTTCCGTGACCTCTCGGAGCGATACCCCGATGAATTCAAGTCGGCCTTCGGTACACCCACCGAAGAAAAATGTGCCGAGGCGCTGCGGCTGGGCCGGCAGATCTACATCGGCGAGGGCTGCTGGCACTGCCACAGCCAATTTGTGCGGCCCGTCTCCAATGAATCGCTCCGTTACGGGCCGGTCTCCGAGACCTGGGAATACGACAACGAGCTTCAGCGGCCAGTGATGTTCGGCACGCGGCGAGTGGGCCCGGATCTTTCTCGCGAAGGCGGCCGTCGCGGCAACGACTGGCACACGGTGCATTTCTTCCAGCCGTCGATCGTCTCGAATAACTCGCCGATGCCCGAGTATCCCTGGTTCTTCGACGGCGCTCCCGACAAGCCGAACCGCCGCGGCCTAGCCATCATCACCTACGTCCAGTGGCTCGGATCGTGGCTGCCGGAATATCCCTACTACGAAGAGCTCGAGGAGGTGACGCGTGAGTGACTCACCGCGGCCGTCGCCATCTATGGCCTCCGCCCGCTCGGAAAACCTCCGGTTTTCATCGGCCAAAGGGTCGCCTCCTGCGACCCCACCAGGTGATGCTCTTGCTTCGTCTCGTGGCCTCAGCCGTCAGGCCACGATCACGCTCGGCATGGCGGTGCTGATCCTGCTGCCGAGCATGTACGGATTCCTCGGGAAGTTCATCGAGTTCGTTCATATCTCGCGGGGCGAGAGCGGGGGCGAGTTTGCCGTGGCCCCCATCATGAACTACCTGCTGGCGAGCGCCGGCTTTTTCTGCATGCTTCTGTGGGCCGCATGGAACGGCATGTTTCGCGACATCGAGCGGCCGAAGTACGACTTTCTCGAGAACGAGGCCCGCATCGACCGAGCCAGCCAGGCCCACGGTCGCGCGGCCTCGTGAAGGAGCCCCTCATGCCAGATACCACCTCGCAGCCTCCTGCCGCCGACACCACGGCCCGATCGGAACATCGCTTCCACGACTACGTCGGGAACGCCATTCCCTGGTATGTGCGGGTGATCTGGATCGGCTTTTGGATTTTTGCGGTGACGTACACGATCCGATACTTGCTCCCGGCCATGCAGATCGAGCTGCTCGAACGGCCGTGAGGAGCGCTGGTGGTCTCCTGGGGTTCGCTGCCGCACTCGCTCCGCGGATGCAGGTGTCCACCGCGGCTCGGGGTGGCCCATGTCATTTCGCCGGACGTTCGTTACGGCCATCCATAGCCTTCGCTCACTCGGTGTTTGCTGTGCTTCGCCATCCTGGCTGCGCTTGCAAACAACGCCGGCTCCATGACACGGGCCACCCCTCGCGGATGACGTCGTTGCTGAGTCACAGATGGCCCGACGAGCGTGAAGCATGAATAGCCACGCGACTCACGCTTGCGACTACTGCGGGCTGCCGGTGCGCGGTAGCGATGTCGATGGGCCACGGTATTGCTGCTCTGGCTGTCGGTTCGCGGCTTCGATTACGGCGTCGGGTGGGGCCGACGGGCAGGCACGCTGGATGATGACCTGCCTGGGGCTGGCCGCGTTCTTCTCCATGAACGTGATGGTCTTTACGTTTTTCTTGTGGTCGGAGGCGGCGCCGAACGAGTCGAGTGGCCAGGCGCGGGCGCTCTATGACCTTGCCCGGTACGCGTCGCTTGTATTCACGGTGCCGGTCCTGTTCTTGCTGGGCGGGCCACTCGTTGAATCGGCGGTGAGCGAAGCGCGGCGGGGCTGGCTCTCGATTGATCTCTTGCTCGTCACCGGCGTGGCCGCTGCCTTCGGGATCTCCGTGTGGGCGACCTGGCAGGGCGAGGGGCATGTCTACTTTGAGGTGGCCTGCATGGTGCTTGTGGCCGTCACGCTCGGCCGCTGGTTCGAGGCCTCAGGAAAACTCCAGACGACTGCGGCGCTTCGCGACCTCGAGTCGCTTCTACCTGATCGTGTGCGGCGGGTGGGTGCCACCGAAGAGACGTACGCCGCGGGCGATCGCGTCGAACATGAAATACCCCTCGCCGAGGTCGCGGTGGGGGATGTGCTCAGAATCCTGCCGGGGGAGCAGGTGCCAGTTGACGCGATCATCGAATACGGGCGTGCTGAAATGGACGAGCGGACGGTCAGCGGTGAGAGCGAACCGGTGACGCGGGGGCCGGGCGGCGTCGTGCGAAGCGGCACGACGAATCTCGACGGGGAGCTTGTCGTAAGGGTGACCGCACCACCGGGCGCCGGAACACTCGAGCAGCTCATTGCGGCAGTGACGGCCGCCGTTGGAACGAGCGCGAGCCAGCGCACAGCCGACCGGATCGCAACCTGGTTTCTCCCGGCGGTCCTCGCGGTGGCAATTGGTACCTGTGGCTTCCATGGGTGGCATCGTGGGCTGGCAGCGGGCATCCTCGCGGGGCTGGCGGTCGTTGTCGTGTCGTGCCCGTGCGCCCTGGGTCTCGCGACGCCGATGGCGCTCTGGGCGGCGGTCGGCCGCTGCATGCGACGGCATGTGCTCGTGCGCGAAGGAGATGCGCTCGAGCGGCTGGCCAGCGTGACCACGTTCTGCCTCGACAAGACGGGCACGCTCACGACGGGCTGCCGCGTCGAGCGGGTGGAGTTCGCTTCCAACGGCTGCCGCGACGCGATGCTCGCCCTTGCCGCTGGGCTGACACGAGGCTCGACGCATGTGACGGCCGAAGCGATCACCACCATGATCACTGCCGAAGGGATCGAGCCGGCGGGCATTCGCGATGGGCAGAGTGTGGCCGGGCTCGGTGTCTACGGCGTCGCACCCACCGGTGAGACCGTGCGACTCGGCAGTCTGGAGTGGCTCGTGGGAGAGAACGTGCCTGACGCCTTCGTCGGGGCACGCTGCGTGCTGGCCATTGGCGAGGAGGTGGTCGCCGCGTTTTGGATTGCCGAGGCGGTGCGGCCATCCGCGGAGCGAGCCGTGGCTGGGCTCGTCTCGCGGGGTCGTGACGTCACGATCCTCTCGGGTGATCAGCCGCTGCGGGTGGCAGCCGTGGCCGACGGGCTCGGCGTGAGCTGGCAAGCCCCCCTCATGCCGGCTGACAAACTCCGTGCGATTGACAAGCTCCGCATGCCTGGCGGCGTGGCCATGGTAGGCGATGGCATCAATGACGCCGCGGCGCTGGCCGCGGCGGATGTCGGGATCGCCCTTGGCTGTGGGGCCGACATCGCCCGCTGGAGCGCTCCGATCTGCCTGCTCGACGATGATCTTTCGCACCTGCCGTGGCTCATCGATCTGGCCGTGCAGACGCGGCGAACGATCCGCTGGAATCTGTTCTGGGCCTTCGGGTACAACGTCGCGTGCATCCCGCTTGCCGCCACGGGGATTGTGCACCCGGCGCTCGCGGCACTCGCGATGGTTGCATCAAGCCTGCTGGTCGTGGGCAACTCGCTGCGACTCGGGACGGTGGAGGTGCCTGCATGATCGAGTGGCCGCTTGTCTTTGGCTCTGGGCTCTTGGGCTCGGCGCACTGCCTCGGCATGTGCGGGCCATTTGCATTGGCCTTGGGCGCGGCGGCCCCGTCCCCGCGGGTGAATCTCTGGCGGCAGAGCTGGTATTCGGCAGGCCGGATTTT
>CAYZHH010000046.1:15748-17002 GCA_964478275.1 uncultured Candidatus Kuenenia sp. | reverse complement strand
GCCGCGGCGGCTCGCTCGGTCGCGGTGGTGGCCCAGCCGCCCGCGGCATTTTGTCTCTGCCACCCGAAACGCTCGATGGAAGCCTTCGCTTGACTGAGCAAGGCGAGGTGCTCGCGGAACGGTACGACGACGTCGAGATTGCGCGGCGTCATCTCGATCAAGTGGCGTGGGCCACCCTCGTCGCCTCGACAGCGCCCCCCGCACCGCCGCCGACTGAGTGGCCAGACATCGCGGACAGGATGGCCACGCGATCGCTGGCGGCGTATCGCGATCTGGTCGGTCAGCCCGGCTTCATCGGCTACTTCTCAAAAACCACGCCGATCGACGACATCGAAAACCTTCCGATCGGCTCGCGGCCAGCCCGTCGCCGCGGAGAGCGAACGCTGGACGACCTGCGGGCGATTCCCTGGGTGTTCGCCTGGACTCAGAGCCGCTGCATGATCCCTGCGTGGTATGGCCTCGGTGCGGCGCTCGCCGAGGTGAAGTATGAAGACCGTCGCGCTTGGCAGCAGGTCTGCGAGATGTACCGTCGCTGGCCGTTCTTCCAGGCCACGATCGACAACGCCACGCTCGCGCTCGCCAAGGCCGACATGGTCGTGGCGGCCCACTACTCCGAGCTCGACGACGACACCGACGCCCGGCGGCGGATCTGGCAACGGATCGCCGCGGAATACGACCGCGCTCGGCAGGCCATTCTCGACATCGTCGGTGGCAAGGAACTGCTCGGGGGCACACCCTGGTTTCAGCGCTCGATCGAGGCGCGGAATCCGTACGTGGACCCGCTCAACCTCATCCAGGTCGAGTTCATGCGGCGCCGGCGTGCTGCCATTGCCGCCGACCCGTCTGCCGCCGACTGCCACCGCGATCTCCTGCGGCTCTGTGTTCAAGGCATCGCCGCTGGCATGCGAACCACTGGCTGATCTCGGAGCCTATTCGATGACTGCCGGTGATCTCACGATCATGACGCTGGGCCACTGCCGGATCGACTCGCCGCTCAAGGCCGCGATCGAGTTGCGAAAGACCACCGAGCACTACGTCAGCGAATACGACCGCGTCCTCTTCCACGACACCCACGAGGGAGTGGCCGCCAGCGGCTTCGCGTCGGGATCGTCACCTGCGGCGGCCTCTGCCCCGGCATCAACAACGTGATCCGCGGCATCGTGATCCGCGACATCGTGTATGGAACTCACGCCCGAGATCGTGGCCCGGATCTCCGAAGACGGCGGCACGCTCCGCGGTGCAATGCAGGTGGCC
>CAYZHH010000046.1:0-15648 GCA_964478275.1 uncultured Candidatus Kuenenia sp. | reverse complement strand
AGGTGGCCGACCGTGGCGGCTGGACCGCCGTCGTCGGCATTCCCAAGACGATCGACAACGACATCCCCTCCATCAATCAGTCGTTCGGGTTTCAAACGGCTTTTGCCGAGGCCACCAAAAGCATCCGCGCGGCGCACGTCGAGGCCAATCCTTTTGATAGCGTCTATTGCATCCGGCTCGCGCAAAACGCGGTCTATGCCGCAATGGCTGGCCGAACGGAGATGGTGGTGGGCCGCTGGCGGGGCCGCTACGTGCATATTCTAATGGCCCTCGCGGTGAGCCGCCGCAACGAAGTGTGTTCCGACGGCGACCTCTGGCTTGCGCTCCTCGAAGCGAGCGGCCAGCCAGCGACGTTCGCGTAGACTGGCTCCGCACGCCCCCAGCCTTTCAGATGCCGACGATGACCACAGTCGCTTTTTTTGACACGAAGCCCTATGACCGCGAGTACATCCTCGCGGCTGACGGCGCGGGCGAGATCCGCTGGGAGTTTCGCGACTTCCGGCTTTCTGCGGAAACGGTCGCCACGGCGGCAGGCGCTTCGGCCGTGTGCGTCTTTGTGAACGACCGCCTCGACCGCGACTGCATTTCGAGGCTCGCTGATTCCGGCATTCGACATGTGGCGCTGCGGTGTGCGGGGTTCAATAACGTCGATCTCGCGGCAGCCCGTGAGGCCGGCCTCTTGGTCACACGCGTTCCGGCGTATTCGCCCTACGCCGTCGCCGAACACACCGTTGCCCTCGTGCTCACGCTCAACCGTCGGATTCACCGGGCGTACAACCGCGTCCGCGAGCTCAATTTTTCGCTCGCGGGGCTCGTGGGCTTTGACCTCCACGGCAAGATCTGCGGGATCGTGGGCACGGGCAAGATTGGCCGCATCACCGCCGAGATCTTTCGAGGCTTTGGGATGACAGTCGTTGCCCACGACCCGTTTCCCTCGACCGATTGGGCAGCGGCTCACGGCGTGACGTATGAGCCGCTGCCCGACGTCCTTGCCGCGAGCGACATCGTGTCGCTGCACCTCCCGCTCTCACCCGAGACCCACCACCTCATCGATACCACGACGGTCGGCCTCATGAAGCCGGGCGCCATGCTCGTGAACACAAGCCGCGGCAAGCTCATTGACACGACGGCCGTGATCGACGCCCTCAAGAGCGGTCGCCTAGGCGGCCTTGCCATCGATGTCTACGAGGAAGAGGAAGGCGTCTTTTTCGAAGACCTTTCGGGCACGGTGCTCCAAGACGACGAGCTGGCTCGGCTCCTCACGTTCCCCAACGTCCTCATCACCGCCCACCAGGCCTTCCTCACCCGCGAGGCCCTGAGTGAGATTGCTCGCGTCACCGTCACGAATCTCCTCCGCATAAGCCGCGGCGACGCCCCGCTCCCCGACACGAACGTGTAGCCTGTTGGGCCAGGATTCCCACTCAGGCCAATCACGATGTCCCTTGTCAGTATCCGCAATGTGTCGCTCCGCTTTCGCGGACCAGCGCTCCTCGATGACGTGACCTGCCATGTAGAGGCGGGGCAGCACATCGGCCTTCTCGGCCGAAACGGCGCCGGCAAGACGACGCTCATGCGGCTTCTCGCCGGCACGATGCAGCCCGACGCGGGAACGATCGCGTTCGCGCCCGGAGCGACCGTGGCCCTGCTCCGGCAAGACGTGCCGGACGACATGACCGGCCCGGTCTACGAGATCGTGGCCGCCGGCCTCCCGCCGGCCGACGACGATGAGGCGGCCTGGAAGGGAGACCACGCGGTGGATCAGATTCTCTCGCGGACAGGGCTCGACGGGAGCACGGCCTTCGAGACCCTCTCCTCGGGAATGAAGCGGCGCGTGTTACTCGCCCGCGCGGTCGTCGCCGAGCCCGACCTGCTCCTGCTCGATGAACCGACCAATCACCTCGACATCGAGGCGATCGAATGGCTCGAGACGTTTCTGGGACGCTGGCGGGGCACGCTCATGTTCGTCACGCACGACCGCGCCTTCCTCCGCCGCATCGCCGATCGCATCCTCGAGATCGACCGCGGCCGCATCTTCGACTGGTCCTGCGACTACGACACGTTTCTCGTCCGCAAGGAGCTGGCCCTCGCCGCCGAGGAGCAGCAGAACTCGCTCTTCGACAAGAAGCTGGCCCAGGAAGAGGTGTGGATTCGCACGGGTGTCAAGGCCCGCCGCACCCGCAACGAGGGCCGCGTGCGGGCCCTCGAGGCACTGCGGCGGCAGCGCAGCCAAAGGCGTGATGCGGTCGGAAAAGTAAAACTCGAGATTCAGGAGGCCGAGCGCAGCGGCACCCTCGTCGCGGCGCTCGAAGGCGTGTCGTTTTTTCGAGATACGCGGCCGATCATACGTGATCTCTCTGCCACGGTGATGCGCGGCGATCGCATCGGCATCATCGGCCCCAATGGTGCTGGGAAGACCACGCTCCTGCGGCTCATGCTGGGCGAGCTTGCTCCCACGGCAGGCTCGGTGCGGCTCGGTACCAATCTGCAAATCGCGTTCTTCGATCAGCTTCGCGACCAGCTCGACGACGAGCAGACCGTGGCCGACAACGTCGCCGACGGCTACGAAACAGTGCAGATCGGCGGCCAGGCTCGCCATGTGATCGGCTACCTGCAGGATTTTCTGTTTACGCCGGAGCGAACGCGCACCCAAGTAAAATTCCTGTCGGGTGGCGAGCGAAACCGCGTGCTGCTGGCCAGGCTCTTCGCGAAGCCCGCCAATCTGATCGTGCTCGACGAGCCGACCAACGACCTCGATGCCGAGACGCTCGAGATGCTGGAGGAGCGGCTGGTGGAGTTTGCCGGCACGGTACTCGTGGTGAGCCACGACCGGTCGTTTCTCGACAACGTGGTCACGAGCACGTTCGTATTCGAGCCGACGGACGGCGATCCACTGTTTGCCGTGAAGGAGTACGTCGGTGGCTATGCCGACTGGATACGGCAGCGGGCTCCTCGCGTCACCCAGACTCTCCGCCCTCCATCTCCCACGACGAAGGCAAAGCCCGAGCCACAGGTCGCCGCCCCGACGCCACAAGCCCCCACCACAAAACGCTCCTTCAAGGAACAGCGGGAACTCGAATCGCTCCCGGGGATCATCCAGACGCTCGAGGTCGAAATCGCCGCAGTCCACGCCACGATGGCTGAACCCGACTACTTTCGCCAATCCGGCGACCTGCTGGCCCGCGATCAGGGCCGCCTCCGTGACCTCGAAGCCCGCCTCTTCGACGCGTTCACTCGCTGGGAAGCGCTCGAAGGTGACGCCACGTGAAGCTTGACGCGGCTCGGGTCGCGCGAGCGCTCCTTCCACGAATAGGATGAACGTTGTGCCGATTGCGACCGGCGTGGTCCCAGCCTGCGGCGAGTCTCACAAAGAGCCGCGGCCAGAGACTTGTTGGGGCGCTCAGAAGGCCGCCACACACCGCAGAGACGACCGCAGGACGCATCGGCTATGCTCGAGACGGCGCGGGCCCCCATACACCCGTCGCGACAATGCCGTTGACCGTCCTCTCCTTAGGATTGCGGTCTCATGCGTCAATCGTGGCTATTTGTTTTGTCGGCGTGGACGTTCATCACGTCGGCATCGATGGGTGCGGCCCACATTCCGGTCGAGGGGCAACCGCGCCGTATCCCGCCGGACCTGCTCAAGCGGTTCGCTGCCGACGGCGACGGCAAGCTGAGCCCGGCCGAAGGAGCCAAGCTCCGCGAAGCGCTGCCGCGTCATCCCGGTGCGAATCCCGGCCGACCGCCGCGGCCCGGACACCAGCGACTACCGGAAGGTATGAATGTGCAGGGCGACTTGGCCTACGGCCCCGGCGGTCCGCGACACACGCTGGATTTGTACGTTCCCGAGAAGAGCGACAAGCCGCTGCCGCTGGCGATTTGGATTCATGGCGGCGCGTGGGCCGCGGGCAGCAAAGAGAACTGCCGGGCCTTGCCCCTCTTGGAACATGGCTCTGCCGTGGCCAGCATCAACTACCGTCTGACGGACACGGCGCAGTTTCCGGCTCACATTGAAGACTGCAAAGCGGCCGTCCGCTTCTTGCGTAAACAGGCCGCGCAGTACCGGCTCGATCCCGCTCACTTCGGCGTCTGGGGATCATCGGCAGGCGGGCATCTCGGAGCCCTGTTAGGGACGAGCGGCGACGTGAAGGCGCTTGAAGGCGACGTCGGCGAGTACGACGACGTTTCGAGCCGCGTGCAAGCGGTGTGCGATTGGTTCGGTCCGACCGACTTGAGCAAGATGGGAGGATCACACGATGCGGCCAGCTCGCCCGAGTCGAAGCTCGTCGGCGGTCTGCTACAAGAGCGACGAGACCAAGTCGCAGCGGCCAACCCCATCACGCATGTGACAAAAGACGATCCGCCGTTTCTCATCATGCACGGCACGCGCGACCCGGCCGTTCCTTTCAATCAAAGCGAGTTGCTGGAAGCCGCGCTCCACCAGACCGGAGTCGAAAGCACGCTGGTTCCACTCGACGGGGCCGGCCACGGCGGCGGCGAGTTCGAGGCTCCCGACACCCAATCAATGATCCGAGAGTTTTTTGATCAGCATTTGAAGTCGAGCCCGTAACGACATGCGTGCACGACGAGAATCGACGGGTGCATCGGAGGAACGCATGACAGCTATCGACATCCGCACCCCGGTGCCCGGGCCCCGGTCGCGAGCCCTCCTCGAGCGACGGCGGGCCGCCGTCTCCGCCAGCCTGTTCATGACGACGCCGCTGTTCGTCGAGACTGCGTCTGGCGCCACCCTCACCGATGTGGACGGCAACACCTTCCTCGACTTCGCCGGCGGGATCGGCACGGTGAACGTGGGGCACGCGCACCCGGCCGTCGTGGCGGCCGTGCGCGAGCAGGCCGGCCGCTACCTGCACACGTGCTTCAACGTGGCGATGTACGAGCCTTACGTCGCCCTCGCCGAGCGGCTCAACGCGATCGTCCCGACCGCAGGGCCGCGGAAGACCGTGCTGTTCAACACGGGGGCCGAGGCGGTGGAAAACGCTGTCAAGATCGCCCGCCGGGTCACGGGCCGCGCCGGCGTGCTCACGTTCGAACACGGCTTCGCGGGTCGCACCTACATGGCCCTCTCGCTCACGAGCAAAGCGGTGCCCTACAAGTCGGGATTCGGGCCGTTCATGCCGGAGGTCTACCGGCTGCCCTACCCCTACCTCTACCGCAGCGGGTTCACCGACGAGGATCGCTACATCGACCACTGCCTCGAGGGCGTGCGGGATTTCTTCCGCACCCACGTCGATCCCGCGAGCGTGGCCTGCCTGTGGATCGAGCTCGTCGCGGGCGAGGGGGGCTTCCTCGTGGCACCGCGGCGCTACGTGCAGGGCCTGCGGGCGATCTGCGCCGAGCACGGGATCTTGGTCATCGTCGACGAGATTCAGACCGGGTTTGGCCGCACCGGAACGATGTTCGCGACGGAGCAGTATGGGATCGAGCCCGACCTCGTGACGCTGGCGAAGTCGCTCGCCGGCGGGCTGCCGCTGTCGGCGGTGGTCGGCAGGGCCGACCTGCTCGACGGCGTGCAGGTGGGCGGGCTCGGCGGCACCTTCTGCGGCAATCCCGTGGCCTGCGCCGCGGCGCTGGCGACGCTCGACGTCTACGAGCGGGAGCGGATTGCGGACCACGCCGCCGGCCTCGGGCGGCGGCTCATGGACCGGCTGCGGAACTGGCAGGCCGCCTTCCCCTGCGTCGGCGACGTGCGCGGCCTGGGGGCGATGGTGGCCATCGAGTTCGTCACCGACCGCGAGAGCCGGCGGCCCTCCCAGGAAATCCTCGCCACCATCTCCGGCCGTTGCCTCGAGCGCGGCGTGATCCTCATCAGCGCCGGCACGCACGGCAACGTCATGCGGTTCCTCTTCCCCCTCGTCATCACGCCGGCGCAACTCGACGAAGGCCTCGACGTGATCGAGGGCGTGCTGCGGGAACTGCCCGCCTGAGTCAGCTGGCGCGGGCGGCGGCTTCGCGGGCCACGTCGGCCGCGAAGGCGTCGATGTCCTCGGGCGTCGTGTCCCAAGAGCACATCCAGCGCACTTCCCCGGTGAACTGGTTCCATATGTAGAAGCGGTGCCGCGACAGGAGCCTGGTGGTCACCGCCGGCGGGAGCACGGCGAACAGCGCGTTGGCCTGCGCTGGCCGAGAGATCGTCACGCCCGGCACCCTCCGCACGGCCGCCTCGAGCCTCGCGGCCATCGCGTTGGCGTGGGCTGCGTTGCGCCGCCACAGGTCGTCGCTGAGCAGGGCCACGAGCTGCGCGCTCACAAGCCGCATCTTGCTCGGCAACTGCCCGAATGTCTTCCGCAGCCGGCGCACCGCCTCAGCCACCTCCGGATCGAAGACGATGACCGCCTCGGCGCCGAGCGCGCCGTTCTTCGTGCCGCCGAACGTCACGGCGTCGACCCCGGCGCGGCTCGTGATGTCGGCGAGCGACGTGCCGAGCGCGGCCGCGGCGTTGGCCAGCCGCGCCCCGTCGACGTGCAGACGCATGCCCCGGGCGTGAACGTGGTCGGCCAGGGCCGCGATCTCGGCGGGCGTGTACACCGTGCCCAGCTCGGTCGACTGCGTGATTGTCACCACGGCGGGCCGGGCACGATGGACGTCGTCGAAGCCCCAGGCCTGCGTGTCGACGAGCGCCGGAGTGAGCTTGCCGTCGGGCGTAGGCACCGTCCAGAGCTTGAGGCCTGCGATCGTCTCGGGAGCGCCCCCTTCATCGACGTGGACATGGGCCGTCTCGGCGCAGACGACCGCGTCCCACTGCCGGCACAGGGCGGCCAACGCCACGACGTTGCCCCCCGTGCCGTTGAAGACGGGAAACACGCAGGCCGACGGGCCGAATTCCGCACGCACCAGCTCAGCCAGCCGGGCCGTGACCTCGTCGTGGCCGTAGGCCGGCGCGTGGCCGGCGCCAGCGCTAGCCACCGCGGCCAGCACCTCCGGGTGCGGCCCGGCGTAGTTGTCGCTGGCGAATCCCCGCCACGGAGCCGTCATGCCGCCACCCCTGTGATGCCGCGGGCCGACTCGATGACGGGGCCGAGCCGCCGACGCAGGGCCTCGTAGAACACGTTGAGCGGGAACTCGTCCGGAAGCACCGCGTCGATCGCGGCGCGGACGTCCGCCGCCAGCGCCGCCCCGCCGCGGGCCCAGATTGAGGCCGGATGCGGCGGCACGAGGCCTGCCACGAACGCATGCGTCGCGAGCCAGTGGCCCAGCCGCGAGCGTTCGATGCCCTCGTGGTAGAGCCTCTCGACCTGGCCACAGAGATCGACGACGGCCTGGTCGACGGCCCGCCAGTCGATCGACAGGACGTTGTCGGACCAGCGCACGACCCGCTGCCGGTGGAGCCAGGCGAAGAGGATCTGCCCGGCAAGGCCGTCGTAGTTGCGGACGCGGTCGCCGGTCGTGGGGAAGCGGAAGAGCCGGTCGAAGAGGATCGCCAGTCGCACGTGCCGCGACGCCGGGACGCCGCGCGACTCGAGCGCCACCATCGCGCGGAACGTGGTCAGGTCGCAGCGGAGTTCCTCGAGACCGTAGAGCCAGAATGGCATTCGCTGCCGGATCATGAAGGGGTCGAAGGGGAGCTCGCCGCGTGCGTGCGTGCGGTCGTGCACGAGATCCCAGAAGGCGAATGTCTCCTGGGCGAGCGCCTGGTCGGCGAGCAGGAGCTCGGCGTCGGGGGGCAGTGCCAGCCCGAGGATGCCCGCGGCTTCTCGAGACACCCGGCGGAAGCGGGCCGCCTCACGGTCGCAGAAGATCGCCCCCCAGGTGTATTTGGCGGTTGCCCGTGCCGCGACCGTCTCGGGGAAGAGCACGGCGGAGTGTGTGTCGTAGCCCGAGGTAAACCCGGCGAACTCGACCGGGACAAATGCCGGATTCGCGTAGGTCGAGGCCTCGAGGTCGGCGATCCAGTCGGGCCACACGGTGCGGGCGACCACTGCCTCCACGTTGCGGTTTGGGTTGCCGTTCTGCGTGTACATCGCGAACACGGCAAGGTGCTCGATCCCGTGTCGCCGGTGCCGCTCGGGATGGAACTCCATGAGGGAGTCGAGGAAGTCGGGACAGCCGAAGCCACCACGGGCCCAGGTAGCGAAGTCGGTGACCGTCGCCGCGAGGTGCTCGGCCTGGTGGGGCAGGTGCCGGGCCAGCGCGGTGATTGCTCCGGCGATCTCGCCGACGAGCGCGGCCGCACGAACGTGGTGCCGGGCCGCGATCGCGCCGTCGGCGTCCTGAAGCGGCCGGATCTCCT
The DNA here is from genome assembly GCA_964478275.1 of uncultured Candidatus Kuenenia sp. Classification (GTDB taxonomy): domain Bacteria; phylum Planctomycetota; class Planctomycetia; order Pirellulales; family UBA1268; genus QWPN01. The sequence goes on along the minus strand of CAYZHH010000046.1, from coordinate 7,400 downwards.
CGACGGCCCGCGTGAGATCACCCCACGCCGGCTGAGATGTGACGCCCGCGGGGGCGCTCGACTGCACGTCGCCCGTCGGCACGGCCACCCACGTGACAAGGTTCAACCACAGCGTGCGGTTGTCGAGATCGGAGATCGAGTCGTCGCCCACAAAGTCTGAGTCGGAGGCCACGACGACGCGCCCCCTGCCGGCCTGAACGCCCACGAGCAGTGGTGCGCCGGCCGGCGTGGCCGTCGCGTGGGTGCGGCCGAAGACCGTCGCCGCGTGGCCGACGGCCACGGAGAGGATGCCCGCGCGGTAGAAACAGGCCTCCGCCACGCGAGCGAACACATCGGCCGCGAGACCGGCGGCAGCAACGGTGCGACCGACCGGCTCGACCATCACCCAGGTCGAGACGTCCTGAAACCGGCGGACGGGATCCTGCACGGTCGCGTTCTCGACGGTGACACCGAACCGCGCGGCGATCGCCGCCAGCGAGTTGCCGTACTTGGGCTGGTCCGTCTCCGCGAGGATCACCAGCCCACCACCAGCGCGGACGAACGTCTCGATCGCCTCGATCTCGTCGGCCCCGTACACCGGCGAGCCCTGGCCCGTCGTCGTCTCCCACTCGTCGGTCGAGCAGTGCGGCAGCACGAGCACGTCCGCCGCCGCGAGGATGTCGGGCCGCAGGGGGCCGGCCTCGTGTACGTCAACAGTAAACCCGGCGCCACGGAGCGTGCGGGCGGCCTCGACGAAGCCGCAGTCGGCCGGGTTGCCGGGGCGCATCCGCGCGGCGACCTCGGGCCGGGTGGACCAGGCCTGTCGGTGGGATTCGTCGACGAGAACGCGGGCGATGGGGGACATGGTGAGACCTCGAGGGTCGCCTCTAGACGAGGGCCGCCTCTAGACGAGGGCCGCCTCTAGAATAGTTCATTCCGTCGCCGCGCTGAAGCGGCGTGCGCTCGCTCCCGCGGCACCGCTCCAGCGGCCTCGTCGAGCACGCCGACTTCCCCTACGGCATGGAGTGAGGGTGGGAGTGGCCCAGGGCTGGTGGCTGGAGGCTCCGCAGGCGCATACTCCGCGCTGGTCCAGCGGCACGGCGGTTGAGCGCGGAGGAGAGCGACATGGCAGACCGAAAAATGTTCATCGACGGGGAGTGGGTCGCGTCGGGCACCGGCGAGACCCAGGAGATCCTCAATCCGGCGACGGGCAAGGTCATCGCGACCGTCCCCAAGGCATCGGCCGAGGACGTCGACCGCGCGGTTGCGGCGGCCAAAAAGGCCTTCGAGGAGACGTGGTTCGACACCACCCCGAAGGAACGGATGCAGATGCTGCTCAAGCTCGCCGACCGGCTCGAGTCGCACGGCGACGAGCTCGCCCGCATCGAGGCCGAGAACGTCGGCAAGCCCCTTGCGGCGACGCTCTCCGAGGAGATTCCGGCGATCGTAGACAACGTCCGCTTCTTCGCCGGCGGCGCGCGGTTCCTGGAGGGTCGAAGCGCGGGCGAGTACGTCCGCGGTTTCACGAGCATCCTGCGCCGCGAGCCGATCGGGGTTGCGGGGCTCATCGCCCCGTGGAACTACCCGCTGATGATGGCGATCTGGAAGATCGGACCGGCGCTGGCGGCGGGAAACACCCTCGTCCTCAAGCCCTCGGAATGGACGCCGCTCACCGCGCTGCGGCTTGCCGAGCTGGCGGCCGACATCTTTCCGCCAGGCGTCATCAACGTGATCACCGGCGACGGTGTCCCCGCGGGCGACCGGCTCGTGAGGCACCCCGACGTCGATATCGTGTCGCTCACCGGAGATGTCGCCACGGGGAAGCTCATCGCGCGCAACGCCTCGGACACCCTGAAGCGCGTTCACCTGGAACTCGGAGGCAAGGCGCCGGTCGTTGTCTTCGACGACGCCGACATCGAGGCCGCCGCGACCTGGATCAGAATCGCCGGGTACTTCAACGCCGGTCAAGACTGCACGGCCGCGTGCCGGGTCCTGGTCGGGAAGAAGGCCTACGACCGGCTTCTGTCGAAGCTGGTGCCGGCGGTCTCGAAGCTCAAGGTCGGCGACCCGTTCGCCGCCGACACCGACATGGGCTCGGTCGTCTCGAAGGAACAGCTCGAGCGTGTCACCGGGTTCGTGGACCGCGCTCGGGCGGCCGGGGCGACGATCGCCACCGGCGGCAGCGCCATCGAGAACGGCGGCGGGTTCTTCTACCGGCCGACCGTGGTGACCGATGTGCAGCAGAGCGCCGAGATCGTCCAGAAGGAGGTCTTCGGCCCGGTCGTCACGGTGCAGGCGTTCTCCGACGAGCAGGAGGCCCTCGCGTGGGCCAACGGCGTGGATTACGGCCTCGCGTCCTCGGTGTGGACCCGTGACGTCGGCCGAGCCCTGCGAATGTCTCGGCGCATGCGCTTTGGGACGGTCTGGTTGAATACCCACATCCCCCTCACGCCCGAAATGCCACACGGCGGGTTCAAACACAGCGGCAGCAGCAACGACATGTCGATCTACGCGATCGAGGAGTACACGATCGTCAAGCACGTGATGGCGTCGCTCGAGTAGGGCCATGATCGCCTGTCGTGGCAGATTTTCGTCGCCCTCCATCGCAAGATACCCTTACCCCGGCCTTCATCTTCTCCCATCCGCAAGGAACTCTTCGATGAAACAGACGCAGGCACCGCGGTTGGCCTCCAACCGGCAGAAGTCGCTCGCCTTCGAATCGCTCGAGCCTCGGGCGATGATGGCGGGGGTCATCGCGACGATGCCGACGGGGCTCACTCCACAGCACATGGCGATCACCCCAGACAGCCGCTTTGCCTACGTCGCCAACAAATAACAACTTCGGCTTCGCCAGCGAGGACAGCGTCACGGTGATCGACCTCAAGACAAACCAGGCGATCGCAACAATTCGTGACGCTTCCTTCTCCGAGCCCTCCACGGTCACCATCAACCCTCGTGGCACCACGGCCTTCGTGACCAACAGCACATCGTCGAGCGTGTCGGTCATCAACATCAAGACCAGGAAGGTCGTCGATGTGATCAACGGCTTCGACGGCCCGTCCGGGATGGTGATCCAGGGCAACTTCGGGTACGTCAACAACTACGGGGCTGGCGAAGTGTGGAACGCCACGACCCGCACCAACGATCCCAAGGCAAACGCCGTGGGGAGCGGGAGCGGCAACACGGTGAGCGTGGTGGACCCCCGCACGAGGCAGATCACGCGCACCTTCACCGTCGGGGCGGCACCCGCGACCGTCGCCTCCGATGGATTGTTCGTCTACACGGCGAACTACGTGGCCGGCGCCACCGACACGGGAACGTTGTCAAAGTATGACATCGCCGCGGGGTCGGTCGTGGCCACGATCGGCTCCGCCGCCAACGCGTTCACGGCAACCATCACCACCGTGGACGGTGCTTCGTCGCAGACGTTCAGCAACCCGACCGATTATCAGGTGCTATACAGTACGCTGGGAACCGTTTCCGGTGGTCTCTACAACGTCGCCGATCATGGTGAAAACGCTGCGGATTACCCCGGTTTCGTCGCGGGGCACGTTGCCATGATTCCCAGGGATGTCAAAGACCATGACACGGTCAACAACGAGTATTTGCAGGCGACCGTAGATCAAGCCGTCCATCAAGGAGCTGCCGCTGTCATCTTCTACAACACCGCATTCACGGGCGCGACTCGGACCCCGGTTGATGGCTTGACCGGGAGCTCCCCGGCGGGGGTGTTTCCGACGACGGTGCTGTTCCCGGGCTATCAGTACTAACAACCCAACGTCACCACGGTCAACGCTCCGGTCGCACCCGTGCAGGTGATCTTTGTCTCGAACGCGGATGTCATTCAGGGGTTCGTCGGGGCAACTGCCGGCATCGGCGGGTCGATCGTTCCGGGTGTGTCGATCTCCCTCGCAACGGCGACCGGCTTCTCCGGTCCGTTCGCAATGGCTATCCGCGGCCGGACGGCCTACGTCACGAACTTTGGGAGCAACAACTTCGCACCGTTCGGAACGACGCTCGTCGAAGTGAATCTACGCGGGCGCGGATCAATCCTGAATGCAATCTCCGTGGGAATTCAGCCGTCCGGTGTCGCCATTTTTCGCAATGGTCGATATGCATACGTGACGAACTACAACACCCTCTATTCGGCCGTCAGCCTCAACCAGACCGCCGGGAACCGCAAGGGACAGCCGAGCTACAGCGGCCTGACGCCGGGTCGGGGAACGGTGAGCGTTATCGATCTCAGAACCAAGCGGGTCGTCCGAACGATCGCCGTAGATCAGTCGCCGAGCAACATCGTGGTCTCCCCCAACGGGAAGCGTGCCTTGGTCGCACACGACACCTCCAACACGGTCAGCGTGATCGCCTTGGGCTGATCGCGGCGTCGTGGAACGGCTCCACCACGGCTGGCCGCCCGCCGAGCCGGCTCCTATGGCCAACTGGTATTCGCCGACCGGTGCGAGAGGCTCCACCGACTTCCCCATCTACACGCCTGGGTACTCCGACGCGATCGTGTCGCGAGTCTCGCTGCCATGCCGCTGCCCTAGCGCGTCCCCACAAAAATCCAGTTCCAGCTTCCGCCGGTCGCATGCGTGCGGGCTTTGACCACATCGACCCTGAACCCCGCTTCCTCCAGGCGGGCCACGAACCGCCGATCGTGATCGGCGGACCATACGGCGAGTCGTCCACCCGGCCTGAGCGCCGCCCGCGCCGCTCCAAGGCCGCTCGCCACGTAGAGCCCGTCGTTGACAGCCGTCGTCAGGCCCCTCGCACCGTTATCCACGTCGAGCATGATCGCGTCGAATCGGCCGCGGCTCTCATCGAGCACGTCGGCCACGTCGCCAGCGACGAGGTCCACTCGTGGATCGGCGATCACGTCCGCTGCAAGCCGGTAGGCCGGGTTGCGATTCCAGGCAATCACGACCGGCACGAGCTCGGCCACCACAACCGTGGCGTCGGGGCCAAGCTGAGCGAGTGTCTCGCGAAGCGTGAACCCGAGTCCGAGCCCGCCAATCAATACGGCCGCATGAGGCCGCTCGCGGAGGCCCGCGCACGCCACCTCGGCGAGCCGTTCTTCCGAGTGATGCTGCCGCGTAGACATGAGCTCGATGCCACCCACACGGATCGAGATCACGCCGTCGTGCTCGTGGAGCGTGATCGGCGTGCCGTCCGGGGTCGTGGTGCGGTCGAGGAGACGCGTCGGCTTCATATTGATGGACCTGCCCCTACCCCGCCCACTCGGGCCGTTTGGCCGCAAAGGCCACCGGCCGGCGGGTCAGCGGATGAAGGAAGCGAAGCCGAGCAGCCTGCAAACAGAGGGGCGGATCGCTCATGCCGTGCGTTTGCGTGTTCCCGAGCTTCCTGCCGGGGAGATACGCCTGCTCGCCGCAGATCGGCCAGCCGAGCTGCCAGAGGTGCACACGTATTTGATTCGTGCGACCAGTGAGCGGGCGAATGTCGAGGAGTGCGGTGCCGTCCTCGAAACGCGTGAGCACGCGAAACTCGGTCATCGCGGCCAGGCCGTTTTCCTCGTCGATCGTGCGCGACCCCAAGGCACCAGCGACATCGCTGATGGGCAGGTCGCAGCGAAATGTGTCTTCGGGTGGATGGCCTTGCACACGAGCCAGGTACACCTTTTCCACTTCGCCGCGGGCGAACTGGGGCTGAATCAGACTGGCAAAATGACGGGTGCGGGCGAATACGACCAGCCCGCTCGTGTTGGCATCGAGGCGGTGGGCTGGCCGCGGCACCTGAGGCGCGTAGACCGTGTGCAGGATCGACTGCAGCGTGTTGCGGTTGAAGCGGCCGGACGGATGGAGTGGGAGCGGCGCGGGCTTGTTGACGACAATCAATGCCTCATCTTCCTCCAGAATCTCGATGGTCGCATTGACCTCGAGCTCGATGGTGCCTGGGAAAATATGGAAGTACCGTTCGCCCGCCCGCACCATCTGCTCTGCGTCAACGGACCGTCCCGCACGATCCAGCATGCGTCCGGAAGCGATGATGGCAGCCCACTCGTCGCGTGGCACATGCCTGAGGATCGTGCCAAGGAAATCCAGCAGGGTCAGCCTGTCGCTGGTCGCGGGCACAATGAGCGGCCGCTGATTGTCGTACGGCACGCTGCCGGGAAGTGGATTCGTAGCGTCGCGCAGTTGCTCGTGACGCTTCGCCAACGTCCGCGCCCTTTGTTCCTCGTCCGGCACGTGGCACGCGGGACAACTGACCGACTTCTCATACCGCGGATCGAGCAGGTCTTCGGCAGTCAGGGGCGTGAGGCACGCAAAGCACACGTCGCTCTTGGTCTCGCTCAACTCAGGATCAAGACCGACCCGTTGATCGAAGACAAAACACTCGCCGTCGTAGTGGGCCCCCCCGACATCTTCAAAGTATTTCAGAATGCCGCCGTCGAGCTGATAGATCTGCTGAAACCCTTCTCGCTGCATGTAGGGCCCGGCCTTCTCGCAGCGAATCCCACCCGTGCAAAACAAGACGATCGGCCGCTGTTTCAATTCCGCTGGCAATGTGGCCACCGCGGCGGGAAACTCGCGAAAGTGATCGATACCGACGGTCACGGCATTGCGGAAGGTTCCGAGCTTCACTTCGTAGTCGTTGCGGGTGTCAAGCAACGTGAGAGGACGCCCTTCGTCGAGCCACTGCTTCAATTCACCAGGCGACAGCTTGGGCGACGGCGAGCCCGCGGGGTCAATTCCCTCGACGCCGAAGGCAATGATTTCTTTCTTGATCCGCACGAGCATCCGTGTGAAGGGTTGATGATCGCTTGTGCTGACCTTGACGGGCAGCTCGCCGAGACCGGGAATCGTTTGCAGTTCCGCCAGGAGCTGATCGATCGCTTCTCGCGATCCTGCCACGAAGAGATTGATCCCTTCGGTGCTCAGGAGGATCGTTCCCTTGAGCCCCCAGACCTTGCACGTCTGCAGCAAGGCGTCACGCAGCCGCTTAAGGTTGTCGAGCCGCGCGAACTTGTAGGCCGCGATATTGGTGATGGGCATCGGTGTCATGGTGACCAGCCGAAAAAGGCCTGAGAATACTCCATACCACAAGGACTCACTGCCTGGCGATAGCCTGGAAGCCCATGTGTGGCATGAGTCCATCACGGCTGGCTATCATGGAGACGCATGCGAATCGCCTTCCTCACCGCTGCCGCAGCCCTGCCCCTCGTCGCGCATGCTGCGCCAGTAGATTTCACGCGTGAGGTGCAGCCGATTCTGTCGCAGAATTGCTACGCCTGCCACGGTCCGGACGAGGCATCGATCGAGGGGGGCTTGCGGCTCGATCGCCGCGAGCTCGCCCTCAAAGGTGGTGATAGTGGGAAGGCGATCGTGCCCGGCGATCCGGCCGCGTCGCTGATTCTGGAACGAATCAGCCACGCCGATCCCGATACGGTCATGCCACCGCCAGAC
>CAYZHH010000045.1:0-17232 GCA_964478275.1 uncultured Candidatus Kuenenia sp. | reverse complement strand
CCTTGGGGGCGCGGCGTTGTGTGGCACCCTGGTCCATGATCGACCAACTCAGGTAGCCCACGATCAGCCCCGAGACGATGAAGGCAAGGTCGAGGAGCCAGCTCGTACGGGCGAACGGGAACGCGGCCGCAAGGTCAGCCACAAACAGAACGACGATGAGCCCGGACACCACCAGGCCGGCGATCGCGAGAGACTTCGGCACGAGCGGAGCATTTCCCTGCGAGGTAGCGGACGCGACAACTCCATACCATAATTCGGCCGCGGCGGGGAACCAGTCACCCCCGCCGATAGCGGTCGAAGCAAGTTTGACCCTCGTATCCGGTCGATCCGACCCCCCATGGGACCACTGATCCGTGCAGCCTTCGCCCCGGACCGCCGTCTACACAGGCTCGTTCGATCCCATCACGCTGGGCCATCTCGACGTGATCGAGCGGGCTTCTCAAATCTTTGATCGGATTGTGGTGGGGGTCGGCATCAACCCCGACAAGCAGCCGTTATTTTCGCTCGAAGAGCGGGTGAGCCTGGTGCGGGCATCGCTCGACGGGCTAGCGAATGTTCAGGTTGAGCTTTTCAGCGGCCTTTCGGTCACCTTTGTGCGAGAGCAGGGGGCTCATGTCCTGCTCCGCGGGGTGCGTTCGCTGACCGACATCGATGCTGAGTTCACGATGACCCTCGCCAACCGCAAACTCGACGCAGGCGTTGAGACGGTGTTCCTGATGGCAGACGCAGCCTATTCCCACATCTCATCGTCGCTTCTCAAGCAGATCACGCCGCTCGCGGACGACGAAGCCCTCCTGCGGTTCGTCCCAGCCCCCGTCGTCGCCGCCCTCCGCCGCAAGCTCACGGAGTAACGGTACGACCGGCGGGGCATCCACGCCCCCGGCGGCCTTGGCAGGCCTCCGCCCGCGGGTCGCACCTCCGGGCTCTCTTCGTGCGCGTTGCGTGTTCGTGCGCGCGAACAGACGGGGCGCCGGCCGGAAGGCCTACTGCCGTTCGAAGTGCTGCCGGAGGTAGCGGGCACGCTCGATGTTGCGGTCCTTCGTGTCGAGCTCCGTGCCGCGGATCTTCTGGAGATGGGCGGGCTGGGTTCGCACGAGAAGCGAATTGAGTTGGCCGATGTCAACATCGCCGAGGAGCCCGAGAAGCACGCCCATCCGCACGCGGGAGAGAAGCTGCATGGTCTCTTCAGCGGTGATCGTCTGGGCGGTGCGGAGGATACCGAAGGCGCGGCTCACCTGGTCGTGCACATTCTGATGCGTTTCGCGGACAAGGAATTCTCGAGCTCGCCGCTCGTAGTCAATCAGCACCGGCACGACGTCGCCGACCTGTTCGACGAGCTCCTCCTCCGTCTTCCCGAGCGTGGTCTGGTTGGAGATCTGGTAGAAGTCCCCCATCGCCTGGGACCCTTCACCGTAGAGCCCGCGCACGGTCAATGAAATCTTTTGGAGGCTCCGGAACACCTTGTCGATCTGGCGGGTGATCACGAGGGCCGGAAGGTGAAGCATTACACTCACGCGGATCCCGGTGCCGACGTTCGTTGGGCAGGCCGTGAGGTAGCCCCAGCGGTCATGGAAGGCGTAGGGCACCACGCGGCCAATCTGGTCGTCGACGAGCCGGATCTGGTCCCAGGCTGCGTGGAGGTCGAGGCCGCTGTGCATGCACTGGATGCGGAGGTGATCCTCCTCGTTGACCATGAGGCTGACCTGCTCGAGTCGGTCAATGGCCACGCCCCTGGCCCCCTGTGCCTCGGCATGCTCGCGGCTGATGAGCTGCCGCTCGACGAGCAATTGACGATCGAGCGCCTCGAGCTGGCCCACATCGATGTAGTCCAGCGACTGGCCCACGGGCGCCGTCGCAATCCGATCGCGGATGAGACGTTCGATCTCTGCCCGTTCCGGCTCGCTTGCCCGTCCAACGAACGGGTAGTGGGCCAGGTTCCGGGCCAGCCGGACGCGGCTGCTCATGACGATGTCCGACTCCGGGCCTGTGCCCTTGAGCCATTCGCCAGTTGCCTTCGTGAGCGCGTCGAATTCCATGGATTGCCTGTGTGTCATTTTCTCATGGCTGAGCCGGGCCGAGCCAACGGACCTCGATACCGCGAATCGTATCCCGGATCTGCTTGGCGATCTCGTAGTCCTCCGACATGATCGCGTCCTGCATGGCCCGCCGTAGCCCGATCACCGACGTGATCTCTTCGGTGCTCTCGGGCAGGTCGGTTTCATTTCGGTTCGGCCGCCGACCTGTGTGACGCGTGGCCCCATGCACGTTGGCGATCAGCGGTTCGAGTTCCTTTTCGAATTGGGCGTAGTCGTGGGGGCAGCCGAGACGGCCCAGGTTACGGAACTCGAAAAAGGTAATGCCGCACATCTCGCACGCCTTTTTGTCGAGCACGGCCAGCTCGTCGGCAGTCTGGCCGACGGTGAGTGGGCCCGTGAGCGGCCCGCCCGGCGAATCCTCGTCGGACCCTTGGTCTGGCTCGGATTGGTTGAGATAGGTCCGGGCATGGTCTTCGCAGAGGTGGAGCTCGCGGACCTCACCCGTCTCGAGCTCGGTGATATGGAACACAGCCTGCTTGTCGCACTGTTGGCATTTCATCGAACCATCCCTCAGGGCATCCGGCTATGGAAATCATAGCGGGTAGGGTGCCGGGGGTCGCCGGTGGCCTGGAGCACAGGTACGCTCGAAGGGCCGTTCAACCCTGCCATCTGCACGCATGCCTCACCTTCCGGCCAAGGCCCGATTCGCCGAATACGCCGCCACCAGCCGTCTGGTTCCGGTGTACCGGCGGCTCTTCGCCGATGGCCTCACACCCTTGTCTGCCTTCGCACGGCTCGACGTCGGCGCTGCGGCGTGTCTCTTTGAAAGCGTTGTTGGAGGCGAAAAGGTCGGCCGCTACAGCTTTCTGGCGGCAGATCCGTTCCTCCGCATCGAGGCCAGAGGGCGGGCCGTTCAGGTCACCACCGAGGGGGCGACCGAGGCATTTGAGAGCGATGATCCTCTTGCGGAACTCGAACGCCGGGTTTCGGACTACCGACCTGCCAGGCTTCCGGAGCTTCCGCCGTTCACGAGCGGGGCGGTCGGGTATGCCGCCTACGATGCCGTTCGGTATGTGGAGCGGCTCCCGAACGAGCCCCCGGACGATCTTGGGCTCCCTGATCTTGATTTCGCCTTCTATGACCGGATCGTCGTGTTCGACAACGCGACGAAGACGATTGACGTTGTCGTGCTCGCCCACATCGACGACGCATCGTCGGCCAGTGTCGATCGGGCGTATGCCGAGGCCTGTCGCCGAATCGATGACACGATCGATCGGCTCGCGGCACCGAGCGACTGGCCACCGCCTGCCGACATTGGACCGCGGCACGAGCCACGGTGCCTGGCCGACGGTACGGCCAAGTCGGCGTTTAGCCGCGAAGCGTTTCTCGAGGCCGTCGAGCGGTCGAGCGAGTACATCCGCGCCGGCGACATTTTTCAGGTGGTCTTGAGTCGCCGGCTGGAGTTGCCCTTCGAGGGTTCACCGCTCGAGATCTATCGCACGCTGCGGGTGGTCAACCCGAGCCCGTTCATGTTCTACCTGCGGTCGCCGGCCTGCACGCTCGTGGGGAGCTCCCCCGAAATCATGGTGCGGGCCGTGAACGGCACCGTGACGGTTCGGCCTCTCGCCGGGACGCGACGACGCGGAGCCACGCCCGAGGAAGACCGGGCGCTCGCTGAGGATTTGCTCGCTGATCCCAAGGAGCGGGCCGAGCATGTGATGCTCATCGACCTCGGCCGGAACGACGTGGGGCGTGTGTCCGAGATCGGCTCCGTCGAGCTTTCCGATGTGATGACGATCGAGCGGTACAGCCACGTCATGCATCTGACGAGCAACGTCACGGGGCGTTTGCGAAATGGCCTATCGGCCTTCGACGCGCTGCGGGCCTGCTTGCCGGCGGGCACGGTCTCCGGCGCGCCCAAGATCCGTGCGATGGAGATCATCGACGAGATCGAACCCGTCCGTCGCGGGCCCTATGCGGGCGCGGTGGGGTATATCGACTTTGCTGGGTCGATGGACACCTGCATCGCCCTGCGAACAATCGTAGTCAAGGACGGTCGGGCGTTCGTGCAATCGGGGGCAGGGATCGTGGCCGACAGCGTACCGGAGATGGAATTCGAGGAGACGCTCAACAAGGCTCGTGGCCTTCTCGTGTCGATCGAAATGACGACCGACCGCTTGGCCGGCGGAATGAACTGAGTGGATGATCCGTGCCGGGGGAGATCGACGCCATGGATGTTGGCCCGGCACGCTCGCCGGGGCCATGGATGGCCCGCCGAGCAGAAAGCAGATGGCCCGCGCAGCGTAAAATAGCATGATCGTTTGCGACCGGGCGAGTATCGCGCAAGGAGACCAGCTCGTCGTCGAGGCGGTGACGCTTCACGCACGGGCCGGTGAAGCTTGGGCGCTGATCGGACGGAGCGGCGCCGGGAAGAGTCTGCTCGTCGCAGCTGCTGCGACCGCGGTTCCCCTGCACGCGGGCGACATTTTCGTCGACGGCCACTCCGTCCGCCGGGAGGCCGAGGCGGTGAGGATGGCGGCGGGCTACGCTCCCGATCGGCTGCCCGACTGGCCAGGTCTGCGGGCGGCCGAGTTCCTCGAGCTTTTTGCGGTGGCCGCGGGCCGCCGCGGGAGGCTTCTGGCGCAGGCTATCGAGAAGGGGCTCGCGCTCGCGGGGCTCTCAGGGCGTGGAACTGACTCTGTCGATTCACTCGATGCCGGTCGTGCAAAGCGGCTCTTGATCGCTCGGGCCCTCCTCCACGACCCGCACGTGCTCCTCCTCGACGATCCCCTGGGGGGGCTCGACCCGATGGGCCGCCGTGATCTCGAGCGGCTTGTTGAAGACGCGCATCTCATGGGGCGAACCGTCCTCGCGTCAATTGACGACGCCCGGGTACCCGACTGCTTCACGCACCTTGCGGTGCTCGTCGAGGGGCGGCTGATCGCGACCGGGACGAATGACCCAGCGACCTTTGCCGAGGGCCGACGCTGGCGTTTTGCGATGCGCTGTGCGGGCCGGGCTGCTGATGCCGTGCGCCTGGTTCGTCCCCTCGGCGCAGCGCCGAGGGATCTCGACGGCGACACCGTCATCGCCCATCTCGATCTGGCTGTGCTTTCGCCAGCCGACATTGTGGCGTCGGTCGTTCGCGCGGGCATCCCGGTCGAGTCTGCGGGGTATGACCCACCATGGCAGGCACAACTCATCGCGGACGATCCCGAATCCGCGTAAATCGCTGCGACCGGCCGCCAAGGCCGCCCGTGTTCAGGCAGCCTCGCCCCAGGCGCGGCGAACCTCGGAGAGGCCCTCAACGCAGAGATCGTATTCATCGGAGAGCCGTTCGAAGAGCGATCGCTCCAGCGCGGCATCCTCGGGCTCCAGAGCCGCCGCCAGGCGGTAGGCCTGCTTCCCGGCCGCTTTGTAGCCAACGAGATCGGCGTGGGGGCCGGGCATGCGGTAGCGGGCCAGCGCCTCAGGGTACAGGCCGCTCCAGAAGAGCGTTACGTCGCCGATGTGGCGGTATTCATCCCGGGCCGCGGTCGCATTCCCGTGCCGCTCAGCGGCGAGCAGCATGGAGGTGACATCGGCCGATTCCTCGCCGGCTCCCGGGAGAACGGCCAGGCGTTCATTCCGCATGAATCGCACGAGCATGACCGAGACGTAGTCCACCAGCGGCGGATCCACAACGCCCAGCCGGGTATGGAAGGCGTACTCGGTCAGTCCGCGAAAGAAGCGTTCGACGTCAGATGGGTCGCGGGCAGAGAACATCATGGAGGGTTCAGGCTCCGAGTGACATCACTATTGTAAGTCCCTCGGGCACCTTGAAGCCATGCCAATCGACCTGTCGAGAATGGCGTCAGCCACGGGCTGCGGCCGCGAGGTCGCCCGTGAACCGCTCCACCGCGGTAATCATGGGCTCGCGACCGGTGCCGGCATGTTCGGCCACCAGCCGCACGAGCGCCGAGCCCACGATGGCCCCATCGGCCACTTGGCAGACCGCGCGCACCTGGTCGGGCGACGCGATGCCGAAGCCCACGAGGACAGGCACATCCGTCTGCGTGCGGAGCCACTTCACGCGGTCGACCAGTCCTGGCGGCAGTTCCGTACGGGCGCCAGTGACGCCGGCCACCGACACACAGTAGAGAAAGCCCGTCGACTTCGCGGCGATCGCGGCCGCACGCTCGGGTGGCGTGGTGGGCGTCACCAGCCGCACGAGGGCCAGGCCGGCCGCTCGGCAGGCGTCGTCGAGGTCGTCCGACTCCTCGACCGGGAGATCGGGCACGACGAAGCCAGCTAGTCCGGCTGCGACCGCATCGGCCACGAATCGATCGATGCCCCTGCGGAAAATGAGCGAGTAGCTGGCCATCGCGAGGATTGGCATCGTCACACGATCGCTCGCATCCTTCGCGATCTTAAAGACCTGCTCGAGCGTGATTCCGTGACCCAGCGCACGGGTGTACGAAGACTGAATCACGGGCCCGTCGGCGATGGGATCGCTGTAGGGCACGCCGAGCTCACACAGCGACGCCCCGGCACGGTCGAGCGCCTCGAGGATGGCTACCGTGGTCGCGTTGTCGGGATCGCCGGCGGTCACGAACGGCGCCACGACCTTGCGGCCAGCCGCGCGGGCAGTCTCAAAGACGGCCTCGAGGCGGGCAATCGGTTTTAAAGCGGTGGTGTTCATGATAGGTCACGGGTGAACGTGGAGGGGCGATGGATGCGTAGCCCGTCGATTCGTCACGCCTGTGCAGCTTGCTCTCCGTCGTCGGCGAGGCCGCGGAGTCGGGCGATCTCGGCCGCGTCCTTGTCGCCGCGACCCGAGAGGCAGACCACGATAATGTCGTCAGCCGTTCGCCGGCCGGCCTCGACGGCCGTCCAGGCCAGCGCGTGCGAGGTCTCGAGCGCCGGCAGGATGCCCTCGCTACGGGCCACGAGATCGAAAGCCTCGAGGGCGTCGGCATCGGTGACGCTTGAATACTCCACCCGTCCGAGGTCGCGCCAGTACGAATGCTCAGGGCCGACGCCGGGGTAGTCGAGTCCGGCCGACACGGAGTGCACATCCGACGTTTGGCCGTCGATGTCCTGGAGTACGTAGCTGAGACTGCCGTGTAGGATTCCGGGAGCCCCGAACGAGAGGCTGGCCGCATGGTCCCCCGGTTTCGACGAGCGGCCACCGGCCTCAACGCCGACCAGCCGTACCCCAGGGTGATCCACGAAGGGATAGAACATGCCCGCCGCGTTGCTGCCGCCCCCCACGCATGCGACGACCGTATCGGGGAGCCGGCCCAGATGCTGGTGGCACTGCTCGACCGTTTCCCTGCCGATGACCGATTGGAAATCCCGAACAATCCGAGGGAAGGGGTGGGGGCCGACGACCGAGCCAATGATGTAGTGGGTCGTCTCGACGGAGGCCATCCAGTCCCGCATGGCTTCGTTGATGGCATCGCGGAGCGTTCGCGAACCGCTTTCAACGGGGCGGACCTCGGCCCCCATCAGCCGCATCGCCCGGACGTTGGGCGCCTGGCGGCGAACGTCTTCGGAGCCCATGTAGACGACGCATTCGAGGCCGAACCGCGCGCAGGCGGTCGCCGTTGCCACGCCGTGCTGCCCGGCCCCGGTCTCGGCGATGATTCGCTTCTTCCCCATCCGGATCGCGAGGAGCGCCTGGCCGAGCGTGTTGTTGATCTTGTGGGCGCCGGTGTGGTTGAGATCCTCGCGTTTGAACCAAATCTGGCTGCCCCCCGAGTGCCGCGTGAGCCGTTCGGCGAAGTGGAGCGGCGTGGGGCGGCCCACGAAGGTTGCAAGCAGGACATCGAGCTCAGCGGCAAACGCAGGATCGGCGATGGCCTCCGTGTAGGCTCGCTCCAGTTGGTCGAGGGCGGCTGAGAGTGTTTCAGGCACATACCGCCCGCCGTACCGGCCAAATCGACCGAGGCTATCGGGCACGCTCGACACAGGGGTTTGGATGCTCGCCATCGGGCCTGGACCGTGGTGGGATGTCGTGAACGGGAGGCCGCCGTTCCTCGGGCTTAGTGTAGCCTGTACGCTGAGAGCATTGCTTTCTATCCGGTCCGCGTCCTTCTGAGGAGCCATCGCTATGTCTGCCCGACGCACTGTCCTCTCCCGCCGCATGCTGCTTGCCGGGGCGGCTGGCAGCGCTGGCCTGCTCGCCTCCCACAGCCCACTGGGTGCTGCCGAGGGAGCCGCTCCCGCGAAGACCGCTGAATCGCTGGCTGCGATCCTCCACGAGTCGCTTACGCCTGAGCAACGGAAACAGATCTGCTTCCCGTGGGACTACAAGCACCCGAAGTTTGGCCTCCTCCGAACACGGGTGGGCAACAACTGGAATGCTACCGACCCCGAAGTCGCAGGAAAATTCTTCACGGCGGATCAGCGGCAGCTCGTGCGTGAGGTCTTCGAGCAGCTTATCGAGCCCGAATGGCATGCCAATTTCGACAAGCAAATGGAAGACGACTGTGGTGGTTTTGGCCACAGTCAATCGATCGCGCTCATTGGCGAGCCGGGCAGCGGGAAGTTTCAGTTTCTGCTCACCGGTCGCCACATGACGCTCCGATGTGACGGCGATGCGGCCGACCATGTCGCCTTCGGTGGGCCGATCTTCTACGGCCATGCTGCCGATGGATTCGACGAGGGCAAGGATCACCCAGGGAATGTCTTCTGGCCGCAGGCGTTGGCGGCGAATCGCGTATTCGACATGCTCGATGGCCGTCAACGCACCGTCGCGCTTGTCGACCGGCTGCCGAAGGAAACCGCCATCGGTTTTCGGGGTCAGAAGGAGCCGATCCCCGGAATCCCGGTATCCGAACTGTCATCCGATCAGCGGGAGGAGCTCGAGAAGGTGTTGGCGATTCTCCTCGAGCCTTACCGCACTGTGGATCGCGACGAGGTTCGCGGCTGCCTCGAACGCCAAGGAGGCCTCGACGACGTCCATCTCACCTTCTCCACGCAGGGAGACATCGGCAATGACAAGGTGTGGGATAACTGGCGGCTCGAGGGGCCAGCGTTTGTCTGGCATTTCCGCGGCGCGCCGCATGTCCATGTGTGGGTGAATGTGGCCGACTCGCCCGACATTCCTGCCAACGCCTGAGCCGTGAGTGTGCCACCTGCTGTGAGCCCGGACTGCTGTATCGTCGGTGGCGGCATCATTGGACTGTCGATCGCCCGAGAGCTCGCCAGCCGAGGGCATTCCGTGCGAGTACTCGCTCGTGATCAGCGGCGAGAGACGGCCTCGTGGGCCGCGGTCGGCATTTTCCCCCCGGCACCCCCGGCTGGAACGGGCGACCCGAACGCAGCGCTCACGGCATTCAGTCATCGGCTGCACGGCATGTGGTCTCGGGAGCTTTTGGCAGAAACGGGCATCGACAACGGCCTCTTGGCATGTGGTGGCCTTCATGTTGCAGCTGACGAGGCTCGGCTGCTGGCGATGCGTCTCGTCGCCAACGGCTGGCTCGCGCGTGGTGCTCAATGCGAGTGGCTTTCGGCCGCAGGCGTTACGGAGGTTGAGCCCGCGCTCGCCGCGGCCGTTCACGCTGGCCGGATCCTCGGTGGATTCTTTCTGCCGGGCGAGATGCAGTTTCGATCGCCGCGACACCTGGAGGCGCTTGATCGATCGTGCCGCAGTCGCGGCGTGGTCATCGACGAAGCGGTCACAGTCGAACGCATCGATGTGGCTAGCGGCCGCGTCCGTGGTCTCGCCGTGAAGACTCCGCAGGGCGCGGCAACCATCGCGGCCGATCGCTACGTCTTCGCAGCAGGTGCCTGGACGGGGAGTCTCGCCAGGCCCCTTGGGCTTACAATCGACACGCGACCGATCCGCGGACAGATCGTCCTCATGCGGTGCCCTCGGCTACGACTCACCCGCATCGTCAACCGCGGCCTTGACTACCTCGTGCCCCGCGAGGATGGCCTGATCCTTGTCGGCTCGACGCTCGAGGACGTCGGCTTCGACGCCTCGACCGTGCCGGCGGCAATTGAGCGGCTTCGGAGTGCCGCGGCCGACCTGCTCGGCGATCTCGCTGATGCGACGATCGAAAAAGCCTGGGCTGGCCTGCGGCCCGGTTCGATGGACGGGCTTCCCTCGATCGGACGGGTGGCCGACGTTGAGAATGCATTCGTGGCCGCAGGACACTTCCGCGCCGGGCTGCATCAGTCGACGGGCACGGCCGTAGTCATTGCCGATCTCGTCGAAGGCCGTCAGCCGTCGCTTGATATCGCACCCTTCGCGCCGGGGAGGCCACCGCGGTCACTGGGGCCCGACTCGGTGGAAACCATGCTCGCGCGGGCAGCGGCCGAAGCGTAGCTACGCAGCGATCGGCGCGAGCCGGTTGTGAATCGCTTCGACTTCGTCCGCCGTGAGAGGGGCGTCGTCCGCAGCGACGATCGCAGCCAACTCCCGGAGTCTGATGACATGGGCCGGGACTCCGGCCGCGACTTCGTGAACGGCCCTGATGGATGCCTCGTCGAACTGCGGTCCGCCATTCTGGGTGAACAGTGCTGCCGTATCGGCCAGACTGCCGGGCAGGAGCGTGGCACGGAATCGGATGGCGCGCTCCACGCGAAGGTCGCGAGCCACAAGCGTGAGAAGGCGCCCCTGGCCTGCCAGGACGATCGCTGCGGCGGGGCTTCGATCCCGGCAGCGGGCGAGCAGCCGCGCCAGGTCGGCTTCGCCTGCCCCGTGAGCGTCGTCTGCAAGCACGACGTCGGGCAGGGCATCCTCTGCGAGCCATCCGGCAACATCCAGGACCCCGCATGTTCGACCTGCGAGCTGAATGTCGGCTGCGAGGTGCTTGAGCACCGTCGTCTTGCCGACACCCGGAGGTCCGCAGAACAGGACAGCGCCGGTGCCGTCTTCGACGCCGCATGCAACCTTCGCCAGCGTGATGAGCTGCGGCTCGGTGAGCGGAGGAGGGCAGGGGGGCATCAGGTATCTCCGCAAGAGGAAGCAAAGGTCAAAACCTCGCCAAGCACCGCCACGCCCAATGCAGCGAGCGCCGCTGCTCGGGCTGGAACAGGTTCGCGGTCGGCTCGGCGCACGAGGATCGCCGCATCGCAGCCGTCGCTCGCCATGCCGAGGCGTTGCCGTCGAATGACACCCGGCGGAAACCAGATGCCAGCATCGACGAGCACAATCCGTCGATCATGCAGCCGTCCACCATCGGTTGGCTCGCGGCCATTGCCTCCCGCGAGATCGTCCGGCGAGAGAATGATCGCATCGCTCCCGCGATCGCAGAGCGTACGGGCCAGGCATTCGATGAGCGTTGTCCGCCCCTCGCCTGGCTCGCCTCCCACGATGGCAATCACGCGGCGGCCGGTCAACCGCGCTGCCTCGACTTCATCAGCGAGCACCTCCCACTGATCACGGCCGGCTGCGAGCAGCCGTTCCACGAGGCTCTCTGCGACGGGCGGCGCTTCGGCGGGCTTTGTTTCCACACACGCAGCGACGATCGTGGGCGGCTCGGCGGTGGCCACAGTCACAGCCTTCGTTTCGGACTCGGCGGTCGGCGTGACCTCGGGCTCGCATGCCGGTGTATGTGGGCGAAGCTCGGCCGTCAGCCGGCGTGCCTTCCAACGGGCAACGAATGCCTGGTCAATCGTGTCGAGCGTCATCGCAGCGTGGTCCCCTGGCTGGCAGACCCGATGTCGGCCGCAACCCGCTGCTCAGCCTTCGCGGTGTCTGGGCCTCGAATCTCGCGGATGGCCACGTACGACCAAATGGCAGCGGCGATGACAGCGAGCGCCACGATTGAGGACATGGGAAACACACTGCGCCTACGGGTGCGTCGTGGCACGCGCGCTCCCTGTGTCCGTGCCGCGAACACCGGAGGCTTGTGGGCGCCGCGCCTCGCTGAAACACGGTCCGCTGGCCGCGCAACGGCCTCGGGCGGCGTGGGCGAGAGGTCAGGAATCGTCGCAAGCACACGGATAGCCAACCCGACCTCCTCGACTGCCTTGGCCTCTGCAGGCGCGGGGCACGCGACATCAAAACCCATGATCTCTGTCATCGTCCACCGCGGCTCAGGAATCCCGTCATCCGCAGCAAGCCGTATGACGGTCCGGCCAAGTTGCCTATGATTCGGGGTTGGTTCATGCCTCGGTTCACCAGGCCACGAAAACCACCCTCCCTTCCTGGGTCGCCGGGCCCACCAGGTTCCACATCGCGGTGAACCACGACATTCTTCCTCGAGGTGCCACGGAAACCCATGACGACGAGAGCCAGCTCAGATACCGAAGGTGTTTTTCGCGAGTTGATGGAGCAGCGTGTCTTGCTCCTCGATGGGTCCATGGGCGCCCTCATCTTCCAAAAAAAGCTTCCGGAAGCGGACATTCGCGGAGAGCGATTCAAGGATCATCCGGCGGATCTGTCGAAGGCGACGGACCTGCTTGTCCTGACCCAGCCGGCCACGATCCAAGAGATCCATGCTGCCTATCTCGAGGCCGGCTCGGATATCGTCGAAACCAACACATTCAACGCGAGCACCATCGGCCTCGCGGAGATGAAGCTGTCCGACTTCGCCTACGAGATATCCAAAACCGGTGCCGAGGTTGGCCGAGCAGCCGTCGAAGCCCACCTCAAGCGTGATTCATCGAAGCCACGGTTCGTCGCTGGAAGCATTGGGCCGACCGCCGTCCAGCTTTCGATGAATGCCAAGGGCGATCCGGCGACTCGCCCAGTCAGCTTTGAGCAGATGGTGGCGAGCTACGAAGTCAACATCGACGGGCTGCTGGACGGTGGAGTCGATCTCCTTCTTCCAGAGACATCCTTCGACACGCTGAACTTCAAGGCGTGCTTGCTGGCGATCGAAAACGTCTTTGCCAGGCGCGGGCGACGCTGGCCGGTCATGCTGTCGGCGACGGTCTTCGAGGGCGGCGTGACGCTCACCGGCCAACAGTTGGAAGCATTTTGGATCGCCGTCGCGCACTTCCCGATGCTGAGCGTGGGGCTCAATTGCGGCCTCGGTGGCGATCGCATGCGGCCGTATCTGGAGCGGCTCGCGAACGTATCGGATGCAGCGATCAGTTGCTATCCAAACGCAGGCTTGCCAAATGCATTGGGTGAGTTCGATGAAACGCCGAGCAGGATGGCGAGCTTCATTCGCGACTTTGCGGAACAGGGCTGGCTCAACATCGTTGGTGGCTGCTGCGGGAGCACGCCCGCCCATATCAAAGCGATTGGCGAGGCCGTTCACGGCGTGAGGCCACGCCACGCGCCACGTCGCGCGCGCATGTCGCAGTATGCGGGCAATGAGCCGCTTGTGTTCCGCAAGGACAACCCGTTCGTGATGGTCGGGGAGCGGACAAACGTCACCGGATCACGGAAGTTTGCGAGGCTCATCAAAGAGCACAAATTCGAAGATGCCATCCGAGTTGCCCGCGCCCAAGTCGAAGGTGGGGCGAACGTGATCGACATCAACATGGATGAAGGCATGCTCGACGGAGCCGCCGCGATGAGCACATTCTTGAATCTGATCGCTCACGAGGCGGATGTTGCAAAAGTGCCGTTGATGATCGACAGCTCGAAGTGGGAGATCCTCGAAGTCGGGCTGCGTCATGCACCAGGCAAGTCGATCGTGAACTCGATCAGCTTGAAGGAAGGCGAGGCCGAATTCCTGCGCAAGGCGAAAGTCGTTCATCAGCATGGCGCGGCTGCGGTCGTCATGGCCTTTGATGAGCAAGGCCAAGCAGCTGATTACGAGAACAAAGTTCGGATTTGCACCCGAGCCTATAAGCTCCTTACTCAGAACGGGTTCCCCGCCGAAGACATCATCTTTGACCCGAACATCCTGACGGTGGGCACGGGGCTTCCCGAGCATGCGAACTACGCGATCGACTACATCGAAGCAGTTCGCACCATCAAGAAAGAATGCCCTGGCGCCCGAACCAGTGGCGGCGTGAGCAACGTATCGTTCTCGTTTCGCGGAAACGATACCGTGCGGGAAGCGATGAACGCCGTGTTCTTGTATCACGCCATCCGGGCGGGCCTCGACATGGGCATCGTGAATCCGGAG
Organism: uncultured Candidatus Kuenenia sp.; assembly: GCA_964478275.1. Lineage (GTDB taxonomy): Bacteria > Planctomycetota > Planctomycetia > Pirellulales > UBA1268 > QWPN01. Next base: position 3,173 of record CAYZHH010000045.1, on the reverse strand, counting down.
ATGCTGGAAGTCTACGACGAGATTGATCCGGAGCTTCGGGAACGCGTCGAAGATATCTTGTTGAACCGCCGCCCCGATGCAACCGAGCGATTGATCGAGTTTGCGGAGACGGTGAAGGCGAAGGACAAGGGGCCCGTCAAGGTTGACGCGTGGCGGGAAGGGACTGTCGGAGAGCGACTCCGGCACGCGCTCCTCAAGGGGATTTCCGATTACATCGAAGCCGATACCGAAGAGGCCCGCGTGCAGTTTGGGCGTCCACTGTCCGTGATTGAAGGACCGTTGATGGACGCGATGAACCTCATCGGCGATCTCTTCGGTCAAGGCAAAATGTTCTTGCCGCAGGTCGTGAAATCAGCAGCCGTGATGAAGAAGAGTGTCGCCTACCTGACGCCCTACATGGAAGCCGAGAAGGCAGCATCAGGAATCCAGGGTGGCCGCAAAAGTCGCGGGACGGTGCTCCTAGCGACCGTCAAGGGCGACGTGCATGACATCGGAAAGAATATCGTTGGTACCGTCTTGGCCTGCAACGATTTCGAGGTGATCGATCTTGGGGTGCTTGTGCCATGCGAGAAGATTCTTGCCGAGGCGAAGAAGGTGGGGGCCCAGGTCATCGGCCTGTCCGGGTTGATCACTCCGTCGCTAGACGAAATGGTTCATGTTGCCAAAGAAATGCAGCGGGAAGGGTTCGACATTCCGCTCTTGATTGGCGGAGCCACGACCAGCGCCAAGCACACGGCTGTGAAGATTGCTCAGCACTACGGCCACGAAGTGGTTCACGTCCTTGATGCATCGAGAAGCGTGCCGGTCGTCGAGAAGCTCGTGAATCCAAAGTCGCGAGAAGCCTTCGCGGCGGAGATCAAATCGAAACAAGATGTCGAACGGGCGAGTTTCGCACTTCGTCGTGAGCGGAGGCTCGTCGAGTTCAAGGAGGCCCAGGCCCGAAAGTACGCCATCGAATGGGACGCGTACGCAACGCCCAGGCCAGCGTTTCTCGGCATCAGGGATGTTTCTGTGACGGTGGCCGACGTGCGCCCGTACATCGATTGGTCGCCCTTCTTTTCGACGTGGGAGCTGAAAGGGAAGTACCCCAAGATTTTTGAAGACGATTCGGTGGGGGCAATCGCGAGGGAACTCTTTGACGATGCCCAAGGAGTGCTCGATCAGTTCGAAAGGAATCCATCGATCGCGCTGCGGGGAGTCTACGGCTTTTTTCCCGCGAAGAGTCTTGGTGACACCATCGTGGTGTATACCGATGATTCCCGGGCTCAGGAGAGCGTTCGATTCGAGATGCTGCGGCAGCAGTGGGAGCGGGTTGGTCAGAAGGCATTTCGTAGTTTGGCCGACTATATCGATCCAACTGGCAAGCCCGACTACATCGGAGGCTTTGCGGTCACAGCCGGTCATGGCGTTGACGAGATCGCCAAAGCGCTCCGAGCAGAGATGGAAGATGGCAAAGCGATCCTGGTTCAGGCATGTGCCGATCGCCTTGCGGAAGCGTTTGCCGAGATGCTGCATAAACGCGTGCGGTCGGAGTGGGGTATTGAAGAATCGCTCGGGATCGACGATTTGATTGAGGAGAAGTATCGAGGCATTCGACCAGCGTCTGGGTATCCAGCGTGTCCGGATCACACGGAGAAGCAACCCCTGTGGAAATTGCTTGATGTCGAGCAGCGAGCCGGGATTTCGTTGACGGAAAGCTTTGCGATGTGGCCGGCTGCTTCGGTGAGCGGTCTCTACTTTGCCAACCCGGAAGCCCGATACTTCGCGGTTGACCAGATGACGCGAGACCAAGTCGAGGACTACGCCATGCGCAAGGGCTGGCCCGTTTCGACGGCGCATCGTTGGCTCGCTCCAAACCTCGGCTATGACGTGTAAGGCGTTGTGTCGCCGCCGCAGCTCGGGGCTGCCCTCGCGGAAACCGCATTTGGAGTGCATGCGCGCTGCGGGGGCTCGCGAATCCGCTGCTCCCCGGCTGGCGGGAGAGCCGATACGAAACGTCGTGCCAACTCCACCGGAACAACCGAAACGGTCTCGTACCCGCAGAATCATTCTTGATTCGGGGCCTGGAACGATTGCGCCGACTGCAACGAGTCTGCTGATCGAGAGGTTCCTCGAGCATGTCCGCCATGAGCGGGGTCTGTCAGCCAACACCCAGGTTGCCTACGCGAGGGACCTTCGCGACTTTGCAGGCTGGTTGTCTGGTCGGTCGGTCGGCTCCCTCTCGATCCGTGATCTCGGCGATTACCTGGCCTTCTTGGCCAGGCGAGGTCTCGCCCGGGCGAGTATCGCCCGGCAGGCCGCGACCCTGCGGACGTTCTATGCCTTTCTCCAGCTCGAAGGCGTCGTGACCGAGAGCCCCGCCGAGTTGATCACGCCCGGCCGTCCCGACGACGCGATCCCGGGAACGCTCTCAGCGGGGCAGGTGGACCGGCTCCTTGATGCCCCGGATACCGCCACAGCGAACGGGCTTCGCGACCGGGCGGTCCTCGAGCTGCTCTACGCTACGGGCTGCCGCGCCTCGGAGGTCGCTGGCATGCAATTGGCCGACGTCCACCTCGCTGAGGCCTTCTGCACCTGCCGGGGCAAAGGGGACAAGGAGCGAGTCGTGCCGCTTGGCAGACGAGCCGTGGCCGCTGTCTCCGCCTGGCTCGAACGTACACGGCCCCAGTTTGCCGCTCGCGCCGGCGGGCAGCCCCCGTGGGTCATCCTCTCGGCTCGCGGGAACCGGCTCTCTCGGATGCGGATATGGGAGCTCGTGCAGGAGCATGCCGCGACCGCCGGCATCCCGCCCGGCATCGGGCCGCATACGCTGCGGCACTCGTTCGCGACGCATCTGGTCGCCGGTGGCGTCGACCTCAGGCATGTCCAGGAGATGCTCGGCCACGCCAGCATTGCCACGACCCAGCGGTACACCCACGTGGACGCCGGCCGCCTCAAGGCGATCCACGAAAAGTTTCACCCGCGCCGGTAAGGCCGACGGCAGCTCGGGGTTGCATTCGGCTGCTTGGGCGCACCACACCGCGTTGCGTCCGGAATCGACCGCCTAGAGGTGCGGTCGCCGGCCGGAGGGCCGGCAAGCTCGGCGGGAGCAAGACACATGGATGGCAATCGTGTTCGGCACGCCTGTTGCATTGGCTACTGAATCCGACCGCATTGGTTCGCCGGCGGTGACA
>CAYZHH010000044.1:14619-17356 GCA_964478275.1 uncultured Candidatus Kuenenia sp. | reverse complement strand
GGCCAGAACGCATTCGACAAGGCGAGCGGGGCCTTCACGGGCGAAGTTGCCCCTGGCATGCTCGTCGATATCGGCTGCCAGTATGTGATCCTCGGCCACTCCGAACGACGGACGCTTTTTGGTGAGACCGATGCCTCCGTGAACGCCAAGACGAAGGCGTCGCTCGCGGCCGGGCTCACCCCGATCGTGTGCGTCGGTGAGACGCTCGCCGAGCGGGAAGCGGGCCGCACCGAGGCGGTCGTGGCTGAGCAGGTAAACGGCTCACTGGCCGGCATCGACGCGGCGGGCCTCGAGAAACTGGTCGTCGCGTACGAGCCCGTGTGGGCAATCGGAACCGGGAAAGTGGCCACGCCCGAGCAGGCCCAGGAAGTACATGCCACGATCCGTCGACTGCTCGCTGGGCTTTCCTCGTCAACGACCGCCGCGAAAGTTCGCATTCAATATGGTGGCAGCGTGAAGGCGGATAATGCCTCCGAGCTGGCCGCCTGCCCGGACATCGACGGGGCCCTGGTGGGTGGCGCGAGCCTCGAGGCCGACGGCTTCCTGGCGATCGCCCGTGCCTTCGCGGCCCGCGGCTGACGGCCCAGGAACCACCTGGGATTCACGCCAACCCTCGCGGGCGGCTATGATCTTTCCTCCCCGCACCGGATTCAGGAGCACCCGTCTCGATGGATTTTTTCATTCGATTTCTGCTCGGCTTTCTCCTCGTCTTCATGTCGCTATTCATGATCGCCCTGGTCCTCATTCAACGGGGCAGGGGAGGCGGCCTTGCCGGGGCGTTCGGCGGAGCAGGCGGGCAAAGCGCGTTTGGCACGAAGGCGGGCGATGTCTTCACGCGGGTCACGGTGATCGTGGCTGCCATTTGGATCATCCTCTGCATCGTCGCCATCAACGTCCTCGGGACATCAACGTCTCGGTTCTCGTCAACCCTCGGCGGCGCGGCGCAGCAAGCGGTGCCGTCGGATATTCCGGTGCAGAAGCCAGCAGGCGATGCCCCAGCTGATTCCGCCAAAGCCACGAAGCCAGATGACAAGGCTCCTGAGGCCGAGACCAAGGCTCAGCCCGCTACGCCTGCTGAATCTGCTGAATCTGCTGAAAAGGCCCCGGAGGCGAAGCCTGATGAGAAGGCCGATGCTTCCGGAGCGTCCGACGCGCCCAAGACCGAAGCACCGGCAACCGCGGAACCCGCTCCACCCACGCCCGCGCCGGTGAGCGAGAAGCCTGCCGCTGAGCCTGCCGCCCCGGCAGCCGAGTGACCATGCCGAGGAGCATGACCGGGTGCGGCGCGGGAAGTGCCGCCGCTGACGGCAGCACATGCCGCGTCGAGGTTCGCACCGTCAACAACCGCGGCTTCAAGCTGTCGGTCCGCGCCCGCGAGAGCCTTTTCGGATTTGAACCGCGGATCGAAGCGGTGGTGCGTGAGCGGATGCACCGCGGCACGATCTCCGTCGTTCTCGAGGTTCGGGGGGGGGCGGTGGCAGCCACACGTCGGCTCGACCACGATCAGCTCGCGGCCTATCTCGACGACCTCGAGGGTTTTTCGGTTGCTCGAAATCTGCCTCTCCCACAGCAGATCGACGGCCTGTTGGGCCTTCCTGGGGTCGTGGCCGACGCGAGCCACGCGAGCGATGTCGTCGAGAAGACCTGGCCGCTGGCGGCTGAAGCTCTTGGCAAGGCCCTCGATGCGTGCGATGCGATGCGGCTGGCCGAGGGTGCGGCCCTGGCAGCCGACATGCGGGGCATCATCGCCGACATCCGACGGCGCGTGGTGACCATCCGCGGCCGAGGACCCGCCGCTGTCGAGCGACAACGCGAGCGGCTTATGGAACGAATCGGGAGCGTCCTCGCCGAGCGAGGTGTCAAGCTTGCTGAGGCCGACATCACCCGCGAAATCGTGCTCCTCGCAGACCGGTCCGACATCGCCGAAGAAATCGTGCGACTCGAAAGCCACCTCGACCAGTTCGAGCGGCTCCTGGGTGAGGATTCACCTGGGCGTCAGCTCGATTTTCTGGCGCAGGAGCTTGCCCGCGAGGCCAACACCGTGGCATCCAAAAGCTCCGACGTGGAGATCGCCCACGCCGTCGTCGAGACCAAGACGCTCATTGAGCGGCTCCGCGAACAGGTCCAGAACTTGGAGTGAGGAAACGGTACAACAGCGTGATGGCAGCCAGCCCCGGCAAACTCGTCGTCATCTCCGGCCCCTCAGGTGTGGGCAAGACCACGCTTCTGCGGCGGCTGCTCGCGCGGTTTCCCGCACTCGTGCCGAGCGTCTCGGCCACAACCCGTCCCCCCCGTGCCGGGGAGCGAGATGGCCTCGACTACCACTTTATCGCCCTCGAGGAATTCGAACGGCGGCGGGCGGCAGGGGAGTTTTTGGAGTGCTGCCAGGTTTACGGCCGGCAGCACTGGTACGGCACCCTTGTGGCCGAAGTGGCCCCCCGAATGGCCTCTGGGCAGTGGGTCGTGCTGGAGATCGACGTGGAGGGTACACTCTCGGTGCTCGAGAAGTACCCCCAAGCAATCACGATTTTCGTCGAGCCATCGCATCCCGACCAGTTGCTTGAGCGGCTTCGCGGCCGTGGCACTGAGTCGCCGGAGGCGATGGCGCGTCGGCTCGAGGTGGCTCGCCGGGAGCTTCTGGAGGCCCATCGCTACCGATACCGCGTCGTCAATGAGGACGTTGCCGAGGCGCTCGAGAGCGTGCGGCGAGTCTTCGAAGCAGAAGGCTTCGCACCGG
>CAYZHH010000044.1:0-14519 GCA_964478275.1 uncultured Candidatus Kuenenia sp. | reverse complement strand
AGCCGAGTCATACTGAAAGTACCCCGTCCACCCCTGGAGTCAGCGCATGATCGACGACCTGAGAGAAGAAGAGATCGTCAACAAGGTGGGAGGGCGGTTCAAGCTCTCCACGCTCATCCAGAAGCGGATGGTCGCACTCAATGCGGGCAGCCGTCCCCTGGTCGATTCCCCAAGCCCCGACAAGATGCAGATCGTCATCGACGAGATCAAGCAAGACAAGATCTATCTCGACACGTCGATGAACCTCCGCATCACGGGCGAGTCACGCGAAGCCGGTGGCCCGCTCGATTTCGACCCGACGATATTGTGACAGGGTCGTTGCGGCGAGTAGCACGATTGATCCGTTATTCTCGATCGCATGGGCTGCTCGTCGGCCCGCTCCTGGTTCTCGGATGCTGAGGAGCCGATCGGGGGCACGCGCAAGAGCCAAGGACTTTTGCGCGGCCAAGAACCGTGCCATCATCCCTGAGAACAAACTCGCAAAATCCGAAGGCGATGAGCATGTCACCGTCGGCGAACCAGTGCGGTCTCCATTCTGGAAGTACCGTTTGGATAGCACATCATGAGCATCGCTGGGCGTGAAATCGTGCTGGGGGTGAGCGGCGGGGTCGCGGCCTACAAGGCGGCGGCGCTGGCGAGCCTGCTTGTGCAGCGCGGGGCTGGCGTGACGGCCGTGCTCACGCGAAACGCGCGGCGGTTTGTCGGCGAGGCCACGTTTGCCGCGCTGACGGGGCGGCCCGTGGCGATGCGGAGTTTCGATGCGGGTCATTTTCCGCTCGGAGCCCACATCGAACTGGCCGGACGGGCCGATCTCGTGGTCGTGGCTCCGGCGACGGCCGACTTTCTCGCGAAGGCCGCGACCGGCACGGCTGATGATCTCCTCACGACGCTCATTCTGTGCGCCGAGTGCCCACTTCTCGTCGCGCCGGCCATGAACGCGGCAATGTGGGCGAAGCCAGCCGTGCAGCGGAATGTCGAGCGGCTGGCCGCCGATGGAGCACACATCATTCCGCCCGGAACAGGGTGGCTCTCCTGTCGTCAGCAGGGGGCCGGGCGAATGGCCGAGCCAGACGCGATCGCGGCAATCATTGAGGCCACGCTTGCCAGCACGCCACCGCGGCCGATCGCCTAGTCACGACCAGGAGCGTTTCAGCACGACGATGGCCCGCATTCTTCTCACGGCCGGTCCCACGCGGGCCCATCTTGATGACGTGCGGTATCTCACGAATGCGTCGAGCGGCCGGATGGCTGCGGCACTGGCCTCTGCGGCGCTCGCTCGGGGCCACGACGTGACGATCGTGAGTGGCCCGGTGCAGGTCCGCTATCCCCGGCGGGCGCGTGTCGTGCCGGTCGTCACCACGTCCGAAATGCTTGCGGCATCGCTCGCCGAGCTGCCACGCTGCGATGGCGTCATCGCCGCCGCGGCGCCTTGCGATTTTGAGCCCGTGAAGCGGGTGCGGGGCAAGATTCCACGAGTCGGCGACGGCCTCACGCTCGAGCTCCGGCCCACGCCCGATGTCATTGCCACGCTGGCCCGCAAGGCCCCGCGCGACCGATGGTTTGTCGCGTTTGCCCTCGAGCCGGGGGGCGACCCACGGCGGGCCTTCGAGAAGATCGAGGCCAAGCGGTGCGACCTCATCGTGGTCAACGATCTCACCGCGATGGAAGGCACCGAGACAGCGGTAACCGTCTACGACCGACAGCACGAGGCCGTTGGCAGCCGTGCCGGCTCGAAGCGGGCTGTGGCAGGATGGCTCATCAAGCTGTTTGAGGCCACGCTCGTTACCGCGAAGACGACGCCACAACGATCGGCACGTCGTTCGTCGTGACCTTCGCCGTTCCACCAAACATCGTCCGGCGGGCCACGGACCACCAGCTCGGTTGATCGAGCCCGTGGTAGGGCGAATCGGGCGGCAGCGCGCAAGCGAGATGGGCGTGGGCCGCCTTCAGGTTGTGATACGGCAGCGACGGAAACAGATGGTGCAGCGCGTGAAAGCGGATCGAGAACGGGAAGAATAGGAGCGTCAGCGGATCGTGGCCCGTGTAGTTACAGGAATCGAGGATGTGGGCCTCCACGCTGCTCACCGCGCCGTCGCCTGTGAAATGGTGGTCGGCGAGCTGCCGCATCTGATTCATGACGAGCGTTGTGAGCCCTAGCAGATAGAGCAGGGGGATTCGGCTCATCGGCGCGGCCGCCAGGATGACCGCGGCAGGGATCGCCGCCGCCCGCACGAAACACAAAAGCTCCATGGCCGTGATCGCTCTTCGGTCAAACGGCGTGATCTTTCTCGTGTAGAGAGGGTTGAACGTGAGTGAGCTGGCGTGTTCCAAAACCCACTGCCGCAGCCGCGGATGGAGGAAGGAGAGCGGCGCGAGCAGGAACCTGAGGAACACGATGATCGGGTACGCGAGAATGAGCACAGAGTAGCCCAGGGCGCTTCGCCAGTTGCCCCCCTCGAGCACGTTGGCGACGTACTCGGGGTCTTCCGGCGTGCCATACATCCGCTGGCTGTGATGATCGCGATGGTGCCGCGTGAAGAACGGCGAGGGGGTGAGCGTGAAGAGGCCGACCAAGAGATTCCAGGCGACCTTAAACGCCCGCATTTCGTGGTGGCCCAGGTGGCAGACCTCGTGAATGAGCGAGCCGAGCCGATAGAGCCAGAAGACGGCAAGGGGAAACGCTGCAATCTGCCACCAGCTCCCCAGTGGGGCCATCAGATAGACGCCGGCCGAGCTGTAGGCACAGGCGAGGCTCATCAGAAAATCAAGCCAGTATCGCAAGGGCGACACCCTGAAGAAGTCGGCATCGGCCGACCGTATCGCAAGCCGAGCGTCACGGACCCATCCGGGGGCCGTCTCGCAAGCAGCCTCGTCGTCCTGATGGTCCGTCGCGATCATGACCCCTCCTTGGGCGTCGGATGGCCAGCGAGCCTCCGTGCAAGGCATAAGAGACCAGATTGGAGGTGCGAGGAAAAGGGCGAAGTCGCACGGCCCTCCGAGGCCACGGTTGGTGATGGAAAACCAGACGCGATAACCTTTGGAGCTGGACGTCTATCTGCATCGGCGCCAGCGGTTCGCTCATTTCGATTCTGAGGCCTGTCACATGATCACCGTCGCCATCCTCGGGGCCACCGGCTACACCGCCCTCGAGACCATCAAGATTCTCCTGCGGCATCCCGCTGCCAAGATCGTCGCGGTGACGAGTCGCCAGGAAGGGCGGCCGCCCGTGTCGACCGTCCATCCGAGCCTCGTGGGCCGGCTCGACCTCGAGCTCGAGGACCTTGAGCCGGAGGAGATTGGCCGGCGGGCCGACTGCGTGTTTGGGTGTCTGCCGCACGCCGCGAGTGCCGACATCCTCCCGAAGGTTCTGGCCGGTGGCGCGAAGGTGGTCGATCTCAGTGCCGATTACCGGCTCGATGACGCGGCCACCTACCTCGAATGGTATGGCCACGAGCATCCTGATGCCGGTCGGCTCGGCACGACTGTCTACGGCCTGCCCGAGCTGTTTCGAGATCGGATCGTCGGCCAGCAGCTTGTCGCCAATCCCGGCTGCTACGCCACCTCAGCGATCCTGCCTCTGGCGCCCCTCGTGAAAGCTGGCCTGATCGAGATGACGGACATCATCATCGACTCCAAAAGCGGCGTGAGCGGTGCGGGCCGTCAGCCTAAGCTCATGACGCATTTTCCGGAGTGCAACGAGAGTATGTCGGCCTACAACGTAGGGCGGCACCGGCACACGCCGGAGATCGAACAGATCATTTGCAGGCACGCAGGGATGCGGCCGGAGGTGATCTTCACCCCCCATCTCGCCCCGATGGACCGTGGCATCCTCTCGACGATCTATGCCAAGCCCGTAAAGAGCGTGACGGAGGCCGACGTGATGGCCGTGCTCCGTGAGGCCTATGCCAGTGAACGCTTCGTGCGGGTGGTGGATCACCTTCCCGGCACAAAAGACACCGTCGATACAAACTTCTGCGACATCACTGCCCGCGTCGTCCGCGGTCGGATCCTCCTCATCAGTTGCCTCGACAACCTCGTGAAGGGGGCCGCCGGCGCGGCCGTCCAGAATTTCAACGTCCTCTTCGGCCAGCCCGAAACCGCGGGGCTGCTGTAAATCTCCATGCTGCCTTCCGAAACCCCGATTCGACTCCCGATCCCTGCGATCCCTCGTGGCTTCCGGATGGCTGGCGTACGCGCCGGCATCAAGCGGGACCGCACCCGTGAAGACGTCACGGTTGTGGCGAGCGATCTGCCCGCGACAGCCGCCGGCGTCTACACGACCAACCTCGTCTATGCCGCGCCCGTTGCCTACGACCGCTGCCTGACGCCTGGGCGTGGATTTCGCGGCATCGTGATCAACTCTGGAAACGCCAACGCCTGCACGGGCACGCGAGGGTTCGACGACGCCCGCGGGATGGCGGCCGCGGCTGGCCGAATGCTCGGGGCCGAGGCGAACGAGGTGCTGGTGCTCTCCACGGGAATCATTGGCGAGTTTTTGCCGATGGCCATCGTGACCGCGGGGATCGAGTTGGCTGCCGCGAAGCTCGGCGTCGACGCTGACGCCGCGGTATCGGCTGCCCGCGGCATGATGACAACCGACACACGGCCCAAGCTCGCGGGCGGCACGTTCTCGGCGGCGGGCAACGGCTACACGCTCTTCGGCATGGCGAAGGGGGCCGCAATGATTGGCCCGCGGCTGGCAACCATGCTCGGGATCGTGCTGGTCGATGCTCCTCTCGAGCCCGCCGACGCCCAGCGTCTCCTCGCCGAGGCAGCCGAGGAGACGTTTAATTGTGTGAGCGTCGATGGGCACATGAGCACCAACGACACGGTCTTGCTGCTGGCGAACGGAGCCGCCGGTGGTCCGCCGCTCCAGGGCAACGGGCTTGCTGCGTTCGCGACATCCCTCCACGACGTGTGTGGCACGTTGGCCCGTGAAATGGCCGACGACGGCGAGGGAGCCACGCATGTCATGCGGATCGAGGTGACGGGCTGCGGGAGCCGTGATGCGGCCCGCCAGATTGCCCGCACGATCGCCGACAGCCCGCTTGTGAAGACGGCGGTGCATGGGGCCGATCCCAACTGGGGCCGGATTGTGTCTGCGGCCGGCTACGCGGGGGTGCCGTTCGACCCTGCCGCCGTGGAGTTGCGGCTCAATGGCACGCTCCTGTTTCGCGGCGGGTCGCCACTGCCTTTTGACGCCGACGCCGTTTCCGAGTCGATCAAGACGGCGCGGGAAACGAGGATCGACCTCGTGATCGGAAGTGGCCCCGGCAAGATCGTCTTCTACTCGAGCGATCTCACGGCCGACTACGTCCACCTCAACGCCGATTACCACACCTAGCAGTTGGCCGGTGCACTCGTGCTGGTGGGACCGTCGAGGGCTCACCGTGCCAGGCGCTCCCGGCGGGTTTTTCGACAACGTTGCGACGGGCACACGCGATTCCTGGCGGACTCGCTCAGTGCGGGCGTCTATGCCCAACTCCTCTCGAGCGGCTCCTCCAAGGCCTCGGAAGTGTCGCGAACCGACTGGGGGGCCGACGGCTATCCTCGTATCCAAGAAGCCGACTACAAAGGAGGCCGGGCCGTCATTTGGCCGTTCGCTGGAGGCCTGACCATCCCCTCGCCTTGACTCGGGGACTGGAAAAAGGTTTTATCCAGGGAGGTTTTCCGTGTCCCCCGAGCGCTTTCCGTGACCGCCACAGCCCCCTCCGTCGCCTTTCCGTTCGACCCCCTGCTGCCGGCCTTCGGCAGCATGATTCCGATGGCGATGCCCTGGGCGCCGACCGGTGGTGCGGCCGACATCGTGGCGGCGGTCAACCCTGAGGAAGAGGAAGAGCCTGGCGATGAGGAAGACTTGGTCGTCGCGCAGCCGGCTGAGGAAGAGTCAACCTTCGACGATTTCGATGACGAATTCGACGATGACTTTGAAGAGGATGCCAACGACCCCGACTGGGATCATCCGGGCGAGGGTGATGCGGAGCCGCCGCCCGGCAAGGGTGCCGGCAAGAAGAAGTAGGGGTGGGCCGCCCGCGGTGGCCGACGCCAGGAGCTTGAACGATGGCCGGGCTCGACACACACGAATTCACTCCCGATGACCCAAACGCTGGGGCGGGTGGCGGTCCACGTGGCGGCGCGAGGCGTGACCGTCGCAAGACCGCCCCGTGGTTCGGCGACCTCGGCCAGCTTGATTTCGACATCGATTTCTATGAGCGGCTCCTTGCCCGCAAGACAGACTCGATTGAGGTGCTCAGGATCCTTGCCGAGCTGGTCTCGCGAAAGGGTGATGTGCGGCGAGCCGTCGAGCTCGACCGGCGTCTGGTTGAGCTCATGCCCGACGACTTTCTCGCTCGCTACAACCTCGCCTGTTCCCTCGCGCGGGCCGGACGGCCCGACGACGCGATTGACGCCCTCTCCCGTGCCATCCTGCTGGGCTATGACGACATCAGCCACATGGAGGCCGACCCCGATCTCGAAAGTCTGCACGACCACCCCGATTTCCAGGCGCTGCTGGGCGACTGACATCGACGGCTGGTAGGATTCCGGCCCCGCGAGGCCGTCGCTGTGCCGCCGCGGTCCCATGCAACCGCGGGAGCCGGCATGCTCGACCAATACGACAAGATCACTGAGGCTGTCGCCTTCATCCACACGCGGTGGAGCCTCGAGCCGAAGGTGGCGATCATCCTCGGCAGTGGGCTCGGGGGAATCTCGGGAAGCCTCACCGAATCGGTCACGATCCCCTACGACGACATCCCCCACTTCGCCCGCTCCACGGCCCACGGCCACGCGGGGCAGCTTGTGTGCGGGCGGCTCGACGGTGTGCCGGTGGTCGTGATGGAAGGACGGATGCACGCCTACGAGGGGTATCCGCTCCAGCAGATCACGTTTCCCGTGCGGGTCATGCAGCGGCTTGGCGCCGGGTTGCTCGTTGTCACGAACGCCTGCGGCGGCCTCAACCCGCAGTTCCGCACAGGCGATCTCATGGTGATCGATGACCACATCAATCTCATCGGTGACAACCCGCTGATCGGGATCAACGACGAGCGGCTCGGCTCGAGGTTTCCCGACATGTCGGCGCCCTACACTCCCGAGCTCGTCGATACGGCGCTCGCCGTCGCCCGCCGGGAGGATTTTGTCGCTCACCGCGGGGTGTACGTCGCCGTGACTGGACCAAACCTCGAGACCCGCGCCGAGTACCGATTCCTGCGGATTATCGGGTCCGACGTCGTGGGTATGTCGACCGTGCCCGAGGTGATCGTGGCGGTGCATGGCGGCATGAAGGTGCTCGGCATTTCGGTCATCACCGACATGTGCCTGCCCGACGCGCTCGAAGTGGCCACGGTCGAGAAGATTCTTGGCGTCGCACGGTCGGCCGAACCAAAACTTCGGGCGATCATCCGTGCGGCCGTGCAGTCGGCCAGCTGAGCCGCGAGCACCGCTCTTTCGCACCGCTCTTTCGCACCGCTCTCGAGAGGAACCCCATGCCAAGTGCTCCGATTCGTGTCCTCGTCGCGGGCTGTGGCCACATGGGCTTATCGCACGCCAAGGCCTACCAGGCGCTCGACGATTTTGAGATCGTCGGCGTCGTGTCGCGCGGCGAGGCATCGCGGCGGGCGCTGCTCGATGCCCTGGGGGCTGAGTATCCCCAGTTCGCGGACTACCACGCGGCCCTCGCCGCCACGAAGCCCGATGCCGTCTCGATCAACACCTACCCCGACACCCACGCTGAGTACGCCGTCGCTGCCTTTGCTGCCGGCTGTCATGTGTTCCTCGAGAAGCCGGTGGCCGTGACCGTCGCCGAGGCAGAGAAGGTCATCGCCGCCGCCCGGGCCGCCCGCCGCAAACTCGTTGTGGGCTACATTCTGCGCGTCCATCCCACGTGGACGCGGTTCATTGAGACGGCTCACACCCTCGGCAAGCCGCTCGTCATGCGGATGAACCTCAACCAGCAGTCGTCGGGCGACAAGTGGAAGACGCACCAGGCCCTCATGCAGTCGATGTCGCCCATCGTGGATTGCGGCGTGCATTACGTGGACGTGATGTGCCAGATGGCACGCTCGAAGCCTGTGCGAGTGTCGGCGATCGGGGCGCGGCTCACCGATGATCTCGTGCCCGGTATGTACAACTACGGCTGTCTCCAGGTGACGTTTGCCGACGGCTCTGTCGGCTGGTACGAGGCCGGCTGGGGGCCGATGATGAGCGAGACGGCGTTCTTCGTGAAGGATGTCGTCGGCCCGAAGGGCTGCGTGAGCATCGTCGGCGTGAAGGAGGGTGAGGCGGGCAGCGACGACGTTGAAGGGCACACGAAGGCTGCGGTCTTGAAGCTTCATCATGCGGCGCTCGGCCCCGACGGCTCGTTCGCCCGCTCCGACGAGCTTCTCGACTGCTCCGGCGAGCCCGACCACGACGGCCTCTGCCTCCTCGAACAGAAGCTCTTTCTCGACGCGATTCAAAATGATCGCGATCTCACCGCCCACATGGACGACGCTGTCAACAGCCTGCGGATCGTGCTCGCGGCTGACGAATCCTTCCGCACGGGCAAGACGGTCGAGCTCGATCGCATTTGATATCCGTAGAATGACGCCTCGACGGAGTGATGATAAAAGCCCCTCGCGCTAGCGCGGGGACGGCGGGCCATTGGGCGAGCCCGCTCAGGTTGGACGGCGGGATGGCCTTCCACGCGCAGTCCCCCGGCTATCGCCAGGGGCTTCTATGATGGGCCGTGTTGTTGCCTTGAATCACGATGTCCTCGAACCTGAGTCGATGAAGCCGCCTCCCGTTGTGCTCACCATTGCTGGCTCCGACAACTCCTGCGGGGCGGGGGCCCAGGCCGATCTCAAGGTGATCACCGCGCTCGGAGGTTACGCCCAGACCGCAATCACCTGCGTGGTCGCAGAAGTGCCGGGCCGCGTGGACGCGATCCAGCCCATGAAGCCGGCGATCGTTGCGGCCCAGATTCGGCTGTCGCTCGAAGCGTTTCCCGTCGCTGCCATCAAAACAGGCATGCTCTTCTCGCGGGGCATTATTCGAGCGGTGGCCGAGGCGCTCGAGGCCGTGCCCAATCTCCCGCTCGTGGTTGATCCCGTGATGGTGGCATCGAGTGGCGATCCGCTCCTTGAGCCGGCCGCCATCGCGGCCTACCGCCGGGATCTCTTCCCGCGGGCCACGCTCGTGACGCCCAACCTCGATGAGCTGCGGATTCTGTCGGGCTTGCCGTGCCGAAACCTCGACGAAATGGAAGCGGCTGGGCGAGAGCTTGTCGAGCGGCACGGATGTGCGTTTCTCCTGAAGGGTGGCCATCTCGGAAGCCGCATCGCGACCGACATCCTCGTAACGTCGTTCGGTACCGAGCGGTTCTCGGCGCCGTTCCGCCGTGGCTTCGCCACGCACGGCACGGGCTGCACCTACTCGGCCGCGATTGCCACCGGGCTCGCGCACGACATGTCGCTGTCGGCAGCCGTAGGGCTTGCGAAGCGCTATATCACTGCGGCGATCGAGGCGGGGCTCCGCTGGGGCAAGACCGCAGCGCTCGACCACCGGGTCGATGTGCGGGGCGGCCGGCGTGGGAAGGGTTCATCGTCGGGGGGCTGACGCTGCCCCTGTGGCGGGCAGGGCCGTCACGGTACGATTCGCTTCCCTGCGATTCTTCGTTTTCACACGCCTTGAACTATGTTCCAACCCGTCCGCGGCAAACCCGATTTCCCAGCTCTTGAAGCCGAGATCGCCGCCTGGTGGCAGTCTGCGGGCATCTATGAGAAGTCGCTCGAATCCCGCCGCGGCAAGCCCCGGTTTGTGTTCTTCGAAGGGCCGCCGACCGCGAACGGCATGCCACACCCAGGGCACTGCCTGACCCGCACGATCAAGGATCTCTATCCCCGGTATCGCACCATGCGGGGAGAGTTCTGCGAGCGGAAGGCCGGCTGGGACACGCACGGTCTGCCCGTCGAGGTGGAGGTCTGCAAGGAGTTGGGCATCCACTCGAAGGCCGAGATCGAGGCGTATGGTGTGGAGCCATTCATTCACAGATGCCAGGAGAGCGTCTGGCGGTACACCAAGGAATGGGAAGCGCTCACCGAGCGGATCGGCTTCTGGATTGATCTGTCGAAGGCCTATGTCACCTACCACAAGTCGTACGTCGAGAGCGTCTGGTGGGCGCTTGCCACGCTGTTCGAGCGAGGGCTTCTCTACAAGGGACACAAGATCGTCTGGTGGTGGGCCCAGGGAGGTACGGCGCTTTCGAGCGGCGAAGTCGGTCAGGGGTATCGTGAGGTGGCCGACCCAAGCGTTTATGTGAGCTTCCCGTTGCTCGACGCATTCGGTCAGCCCACCCATCACAATCTCATTGCCTGGACGACGACGCCCTGGACGCTCCCGTCGAATCAGTTTGCGGCAGTAAAGGCCGACCTCGAGTATGTCGTGCTCCGCGAAGCCGGGGCAGCGGCCGGAAACCCCGAGTTCATCGTGGCCGAACCGCTCGCCGTATCGCTCGGCGAGAAGCTCAAAAAGCAGTTCGACATCGTTGAGCGGATGCCTGGCACGTCTCTCGTGGGCCGTTCCTACCTCCCGCCGTTCGATACCTATCGGCCCGACGGTCCGCCGAAGCCAGCTCCGCTTGTCGCCGGTGGAGCCGAGCCGGCCGCGTGGCGGGTGATCGCGGCCGACTTTGTCACGACCGACTCAGGCACGGGCGTGGTCCATATCGCGCCAGCTTTTGGTGAAGTGGACTATGGCGTCCTCGTCGCCGAGCAGGCCCGTTTTGCTCCTGGCGCTGGCCCCACGCTTCTCAATGCGGTCGCGTCTGACGGCACTTTTACCGACGCCTTTCCGCTCGGCAGCGGCCGGTTTGTGAAAGACTGCGATCGCGACATCACCCGCGACATCAAGAGCCGTGGCCTACTCGTCCACCAAGAACAGTATGTCCACGACTACCCGTTCTGCTGGCGAGCTGAAAAAGACCCGCTCATCCAGTACCCACGCGAAAGCTGGTTCATCCGCACGAGCCAGTTCCGCGACGCGATGCTGGCCAACAACGAGCAGATCAAATGGTTGCCCGACCACATCAAGCACGGCAGGTTCGGCAACTTCCTCGAGTCGAACGTCGACTGGGCCCTCTCCCGCGAGCGGTACTGGGGCACGCCGCTGCCGATTTGGGTGTGCGAGAACACAGGCAGGTCCGAGGCCGTGCCGTCGTACGATGTGCTCCTGGCCAAGCCTGGTGTCATTGGCACCGAGGTCTTTGATGCGGCCAAGCGAGCCAAGCCCGATCTGTCCGACGACCTTCGCGTTCATAAACCGTACATCGACGCCGTCACCTACGACTCGCCGTTCTCGCCAGGGGCGCGGATGCAGCGGGTGTCGGAGGTGATCGACTGCTGGTTCGACTCGGGCTGCATGCCGTTTGCTCAATGGGGCTGGCCACACCAAGGCCACGAGGATTTTGCGGCCCAGTTTCCCGCCGATTTTATTTCAGAAGCCATCGATCAGACGCGCGGCTGGTTCTACAGCCAGCTTGCCATCAGCACGCTGCTATTTGGTGCTGGGAGCAAGACGAATGCGTTACCAGGTTCACCAGCGTCACCGTTGGAAAACCCGCATCCGTTCAAGACCTGCATCGTGCTTGGTCACATGCTTGGCGAGGATGGGCTGAAGATGAGCAAGAGCCGGCGAAACTACCGCGAGCCGGCGGAGATTTTTGATGCGTACGGCGCCGATGCCCTGCGGTGGTTCTTCCTCGCGGGCCAGCCGCCGTGGACGAGCATCCGCTACAGCGAACGGGCGATCCGCGAGAGCGTGCCCGAGTTTTTGCTGCGACTCTGGAATGTCTACTCGTTCTTCGTGATCTACGCCCGGATCGATGGGTTTGATCCCGCGGCCGTGCTTGATACACCAGGCCAGCTCGACCATGCGGACTTCGCGCGTGCCCGTGGCTGGCGGGCTGTTTCAGAGCGCAGTGAACTTGACCGATGGATGCTGTCGGAGCTCTACGCGACCGCCGCCACGATGGTCGAGCGGCTCGATGCCTACGATCATTTTGCTGCTGCCGGGGCACTCTCCCGGCTCGTGGACGCCGTGAGCAACTGGTTCGTCCGCCGTAGTCGCGATCGCTTTTGGGCATCGGGACGGGCCGACAACGGCCCCGACGCCAACCTGGAAAAACTCGACGCGTACTGGACGCTCTACGAAACGCTTCTTGTGGTCACGCGGCTCGCAGCCCCCTTCGTGCCCTTTGTTTCCGAGGCCATCTGGCGAAACCTCGCCACCACTGTCTTCGGAACTGACAAAGTGCCGGAGAGTGTCCACCTGACCGATTTTCCTGGTGGCGAGGCGTCGCTGGTGGATGCGGACCTGGTCCGACGGATGGCGCTCGTACGGGATGTGGCCTCGCTCGGTCGGGCAGCGCGGGCCACTGAAAAACTCAAAGTGCGTCAGCCACTTTCCAAGGTGGAAGTAATTCTGGCCGACGCGACCCCCGGCGACGACGACTGGCTCGCCGCGCATGCCGACCTTGTCTGCGATGAGCTCAACGTCAAGCAGTTTGAGATCTGCCGCGAGCCCGACCGCTATATCGAGCGGAGTATTCTGCCCGACCTCAAGAAGCTTGGTCCTCGGCTCGGGAAAAATCTACCGAAGGTGCGGCAGGCTCTCGGCGCCGCGGACGCCTCCGCGATCCTGGCCTCGATCCATCGGACGGGCAGTGCCACGCTGCCGCTGCCCGGTGGTGGCGAAGTGATGCTCGAGGAAGGGGACGTGATCGTTCGGACTACTGCAAAACCTGGGTGGGCCGCTGCCGAGGGGCCGCGTGCCGTCGTGGTGGTGTCGAGCGAGCTGACGCCCGAGCTGGTGGCCGAGGGGCGCGTCCGCGAAGCGGTGCATGCCATCCAAACCATTCGCAAGGATCTCGACTTGGAGTTCACCGACCAGATCGATCTCATCTTCTCGAGTCCGTCGGCCGAGCTCCGCGGGGCGCTCGAGGCGCACCTGGAATTCGTGGCTGCCCAGACGCTCGCTGCCTCGGTCTCGGTGTCCGTCGATGGCGCGGCGGGCGAGGCAATCGACCTCGACGGTCACCCACTCACGATCGACGTGAAGCCAGTGAAGCCGAAGAAGGCCACACATGGCTGAGCCTCGGCATCTTCGGTTGGCGGTGCTCCTCTCGGGATCGGGTCGGACGCTCGAGAACCTGATTGAGCGGATTGATGCCGGCACGCTTCCTGCGTCGATCGACGTCGTGGTGGCCAGCCGCGGCGACGTGCGTGGCATACGGATCGCCGAGCGGGCGGGGATTGCCGTGCGGGTGTTGCCGCTGGGCAGTCAGTCGCTCGACCAGTGGAGCGAATCCATCTTCAAGGCCTGCCGTGAGACCCATGCCGACCTCGTCGTGATGGCCGGGTTCCTCCACCTCGTGCGGATCCCGGCCGACTTCTCGGGCCGGGTGATCAACATCCACCCGTCACTTTTGCCGGCCTTTGGCGGCAAGGGTTTTCACGGCATGTCGGTCCATCGTGCCGTCTTGGACCGTGGCTGCACCGTCTCGGGCTGCACAGTGCATCTCGTGGATGACGAGTACGACCACGGTCGTGTGCTCGTCCAGCGCGTCGTGCCAGTCCTCCCCGACGACAGCCCCGAGTCTCTCGCCGCACGAGTCTTTGCCGCGGAGTGCGAAGCCCTCCCCGAAGCCATCGCCCGCATCGCCGCAGGGCTCCTGCCCTAGCTAGGCGGCCTATCTGCCCCGCCTGTGAACGTCGGTCCCATCGAAGCGCCGGCCCGAGCCGCTTGGCATCTATACGGCATGGCAGTATAGTATTTCTGAAGGAGGGGGCGGCACAATTTCGATGATGGACCGAGGGATGATGGCACCCCAGGTGACGATCATGGCGAACCCCAAAGGGGCGCCGATCATCAAGACCGAGATTGCACGAATAGACAAGTGGCTCGATTCCAGGAACGATTGACCATGAAAAAGACCCCGGCCAAGAAAGCCAAGAAGCCTCTGGACGTCGGGCAAGAACTGGTCCGACGGCTCAGGCATTTCAACGAGATCCTCGACACCACCGACAACCTGCCCGACCAGTTCACGTGCCGTACGATCCGGCTGAACCTCCAGCCGAAGGGATACCACGGGGCGGACGTGAAGAAGGTCCGCACGATCCTGGGAGTGAGCCAGGCTCTCTTTGCCCAGTTCGCAGGTGTGTCAGCGGCAGCAGTGAAGGACTGGGAGCAGGACATCAAGCCGCCCAACGGCGCCGTGTGCCGGTTGATGGATGAAATCATCCACAACCCAGCATATTTCCAGAGTCGAATCCGAGAGCTGGCAACGCCCGTCGGAAAAGACTGACCGCCCCGCGCTGCACTTTTCAACCGGCGTTCACATTCGCCCGGGCCTCGGGCCTGATAGCCCCGGTTGATGATACGAATGCGGATAGAAACGGAGTTTCTGCCAAGAGACTGACACCTCGGCGTGGACGTCCGCCGGCCGACTGTCGCGAGTAGCCAGCACTTTGCTTGATTTCTCAGCAAAA
>CAYZHH010000043.1:15162-17388 GCA_964478275.1 uncultured Candidatus Kuenenia sp. | reverse complement strand
CCCCCGATCACGGCGTGCTCACCAATCTCGTTGTCGCAGCCAGCGGTCACGCCAGACTTGATCACCGCGCCGGCAGCGATCGTGCAGCGGTCGCCGATCTCGACATCCGGCTCGATCGTGGCAAAAGGCCCGACGGTGACCCCGACTCCAAGCGTGGCGCCTGGACTCACGACGGCCAACGGATGGATGCTCACGGGAGTCCCTTCAGGATGCACGGACCGGAACGAAAAGCCGGGTCGGAGGGGTTATCGGCTCGGGAACGCCCGGGATTCAATGCCAGTTTCGCGCCGCGAGGCGTACTCATCCCACATCGCCCCCCTTGCCAGGCCATTGGCTTCCCGAGGCATCGGTCGTCCCTATACTGCGGGGGAACTGGAGACAATCAGCATGACACGTGAAGAGCGCTACGCGGCCGCAGAAAAGTTGAAGGACGATGGCGACCTGGCCGCAGCCGTCGCAGCGATGGAGGCCCTCGTCGCCGACGAACCAGGCTTCACCCTGGCACACTCCGCGCTGGGCGCGTGGTGCACACGGCTCGAGCGACACGCCGATGCCGTCCGGCACGCCCGCAAGGCCTGTGAGCTCGAGCCTCAGGATCCCTTTAGCTATACGGCGCTCTCGGTGGCCTGCATGCGGGCGGGCATGATTCCGGAGGCCGAGGAAGCGCTCGCAAGGGCGAAGACGATACAAGGCGGCTGACGGCCGGTCGAGCGTCACTCGTTCCCGCTGCCGGCTTGCGGTTCCTTCGGCAGGCTGAGTGCCCTGACCAAGCGATCCAGCCGTTCGCGGTCAGCCGCGGTCAACCGCTGGCTGTCGATGCCCGCCGCCTTGGCTCGTGCAAGCGTTGCCCGAGCGGCTCGCTCCTCACCGGCCGCGTGTTCGGCCACCGCCAGGTGGAGGTGCTTCACGGCCGATGGTACGAGCACGGCTTCACGAAGATCCGCGACCGCTCCAGCGGTGTCACCAACGGCCAGACGGACAATCCCACGGGTGTCGAGCAGGTCAGACATGGCACCGAGCTGTTCGATGGCAGCGTCGATGAGCGTGAGAGCTTCCTCGGCGGTTTCCTCGCGGGCGAGATGGAGAGCAAGATTATTGCTCACAATGGCTCGCTGATCGGGCTCGAGATTTGTCGTGGCAAGCAACGCGCGGTAGAGCCCCACGCTCTCGGCCTCGCGTCCCTCGAGCGAGGCGAGCTCCACGTCGATCATCCGGATGATGAAGCTGCCTGGGTCGACCTCTTTCGCTTTGTCGAGTTGCTCACGGAGGCGGGCGGCAGCCTTGCGGGCCGATGCGTCATCGGTCTGGGAGGACGCGACGCGCAGTGCCATCGTCAGGGCCCGTTCGAGCGACATCGCATCCCAGTGCGTGTCGAGGAGGTCGAGGGCCTCGTCGATGCGGCCATGCCGCCCTAAAAAATCGATACGAGCGAGGATGCCGTCGCCTGAGAGTGTGGCATACTGCTCGAACACACGGTCGGCCGCCTTCGCGAAGCCGAGGTCGTCCAGAATCTTGCCTACGGCGGCCAACTGCGCCGGGTCATCCTCTGGCACGACACCTCCCGGCATGAGCCTTCTCGCAAACTCGACGGCTTTGGGCCGGTTGTTCTCGAGCAGGGCCAGCTTTGCTTC
This sequence comes from uncultured Candidatus Kuenenia sp., assembly GCA_964478275.1. Lineage (GTDB taxonomy): Bacteria > Planctomycetota > Planctomycetia > Pirellulales > UBA1268 > QWPN01. Next base: position 15,757 of record CAYZHH010000043.1, on the reverse strand, counting down.
GAGGGCGATTGTGATTGCGGAGTCTGGCGACATCTGACTGAGACGCCGGAGCCATGTGCGGGCCGTCGAGGCCTCGCCATGCTCGATGAGCTTCTCGATCAGCATGGCGACTTGGGTCGGGGGTGTTTTCGGGGCGGCGGCGAGCGCCACCCATGCGTTGCGGGCGTCTTCCCACTGGCCGGTTTGCTCCAGGAGTTGGGCCCGTAGCATTCGCTGGGCGGCCGTGAGTGGCTGCTTCGCCGCCAGTTCCTCGAGGAGCCCGAGCGCCTGCCGACAGGCAGCGGGCTCGGGACGTCGGGCCAAGAGGGTGATCTCGAGCTCGAGATCTTCCGGGGCCGCCTTCCCTGCAACACTGCGGTTCTCGTGGAGGATGGCACGCGCTTCTTCAAGCTGACGGTACGTCCCGCGGCCAGCGGTCTGCTCCGCAAGCATTCGGCGAGCCCAGGCCTTCTTTGGGGCCGTGTCCTTGCCCGTCGCCGCGAGGATGCGATCGAGCAAGTCTTTGGCCTCCATCGACCGCCCTCTCCGGGCCTCGAACATCGCCAGCCCGCCGACGGCGTCGAGATTTTCAGGCCAGCCCTCCACGGCCTCGCGG
>CAYZHH010000043.1:9398-15152 GCA_964478275.1 uncultured Candidatus Kuenenia sp. | reverse complement strand
TATCGCTCGGCCTCATCGGAGCGGCCGAGCATCTCGTACCCCTGGGCCAGGGCGAGCTGCCGACGTGGCTCGTCCATCAGTTCACTCGCCTTCTTGAGGGCGCGCTCGGCTCCAATCGGATTCGACGCTATGCGGCGGTGGGTAAAGACCGCGAGCCAGACCTCGGGTACCTCAGGGGCAATCTCGGTCGCCTGCTCGAGCACCTCACCTGCCCGCTCGAGCCGCCCTGAACGAACAAGCAGTTGGCCCAGCCAGAGGAGGCCATCGTAATTCTGCGGATTGTTTGCGACGCTCTGTTCGGCGATCGCCACGGCCTCGTCGAGTTTCCCTGCCCGCAGTTCCACCTCAGCAGAGATGCGCTCGAGCCCCGTGATGCCCGCGTCGCCCAGACGCTCCATCGCCTGTTGGGCTTCCTCCAGGCGATTCGCCGCGTAGAGCATGGCCACGAGCCGACGGACCACCATCGGATTCACAGGCCCGGACGTGACGGCCCGCTGAAGTCTGTCAATGGCGGCAGACCGCTCGCCACGAAGGTTTTCCACATCCGCCAACAGGAGTTGGATCTGGATCCACCCTGGTCGCTCGGCCCCGGCTTCGATGAGACGTCCACGCGCAGCGTCGAGGAGCTGACGGATGTCGTCCGGGAGGTCGTCCGATGGACGGCCTCCTGATTCTGCGGCCTTCGTCAGGAGCTCCCTCGCCTCGAGGATCTTGACGCTGGCCTCGGCCACCTTGGTGCGTGCCGATTTGGGGCCTGCGATCGACGCGATCTCCGTCATGGCGCCCCGTGCCTTCTCGAGGTTTCGAGAGCTGAGGGCCAACTCCAGAATGGCCTCGCGAGGTTTGAGCTCCCCAGGCTGGAGCTTGGCCGTCTCTCCCCAAAGCCGCTCGCCGTCCGAAGCATTCCCGGCAGCGAGCTGCATGGACGCCAGCAATTCGAGCACCCTCAGCTTGTCTGCCACCGCCAGGCCAGCGGCCCGAGTCTCGATCGCCGCGAAGGCTGCCATCGCCGCGTCGTGGGGCTGGCGGGCTGCCACCTGAGCCTCGACGAGAAGCATGGCAGCCGAGTCGCGCAGTGCCGACGGCACGTTGGCGATGACCTTGCCGGCCTCGACGGGGCCATCGGCGCGAAGCGCCAGCGTGACAAGCGAGGCCCATACAGCCGGGTCGGCGTTCTTGTTCGCGATTGGTGCCAGAAGGTCACGAGCGGCCTTCATCTCACCCCGCTGGCTGAGCGATTCGGCGCGGAGGAGAGCCACCTGGGCAGCAGGCACGCGAGGGTTCTGTGCGATGGCAGTCAGAAGGCCATCGATCCCGCCCCAGTCCTGCTCCCGTTGCGGAAGCGCGGCCTGCCGGGCGATCCGCAGTTGGAGGAGCGGATACCACACCTGGGGGATCGAGGTGAGTTGTTCTTCTGAAAGGCCCCTGGCAAGGGCCTCGAATTCCGCGCGCGCCTCATCGGTTCGGCCCGTCGCCATCATCGCCTCAGCGGCGCCAGCGCGGGCGGCCACCGAGGTGGGGTCGTCGCTCAACACACGCCGATTCACCTCGAGTTGTGCGTCGAACTCGGAGAGCTTGCCATGGCACAGACCGAGATAGATATCAACCTGCCGCACGAACTCGGCATTGCCCATGGCCATCGGCCGCAATTGCTCGAGCTTGGTCTTCGCTTCCGCCCATCGTTGCTCCGCGAGCAGAAGCCTCGATTCGAGGAGCCAGATAGCCGGGTTCATCGGGCCCATGACCTCACGGGTCCGGGCGATCGCCTGGGCGGCCTCGGTCAATTTCCCCTGCTGGAGAAGCACGTCTGTGAGCTGGAGCAGCAACGCTGGACTCCCAGGAATTTTTCCGGCGCCTTCGAGGAGAATCTCCTCGGCGCGCTCGCTGGCACCGCTCCGGAGGAAGACGTCGGCGAGGATGCGATAGGATCGCTCATCCGAAGGGAATTGCTTGACCGCTTGTTCCGCGGTCGCCTCGGCGACGGAAAAATCGCGGCCGGCGATCGCCAGTTCGTAGTCGATGAACACGCAGTCGGGGTTGTCTGGTGCCAGCTCGCGGGCTTTCTTGACGGCCTTGGTCGCATCCTCCAGTTGGCCGCGGCCGTGATACCATTTCCCGAGCGCGACCCATGCCCGGAAATCATCGGCATGTTCCTCGACGAGGCGCTGAAGCACGCCCCGGGCGTCGTCCGCAGACGCCATTCGATCCTGGAGCATCGTCGCGAGGATGACAAACGCGTCCGTGGGAGCCATTGCCGTGTCGGCAGCTTCCGTGAACCGTCGGTTCTCGAGGTCGTAGCCAATGGCCTTCGCAACGATCGCCGCAGCCTCTTTATATTGACTGATGCCGATGTAGGCGCTCGCCTTGATGAGTAGCACACGCTTGGCCGTTTCTGGATCGGCCGGCGTGCCCTGCGTGTCTTTCGCAATCCGATCCTCAAGGATCTGCAAGTGCTCGAGGGCGGTGGGAGCCATCCCCATCCGAACCTCGAACTCGGCGAGTTGGAGGCGGAGGGCGTCGTTGTCGGGGGCTCGACGGAGAGCTTCCTCGACAGTGTTGAAGGCCCGGTCGCGATCGATTCGCGAGGCATTGGCGGACGATGCTCGCCCGAGCAGGAGCTTCGAGTAATCGGCGAAGGCCTCATCATCGCCAGGTCGCAAAGACACATACTGCCCGAGGAGATCCAGGGCCTCAGCCGCCTTCCCTTCGGCGAGCCGCTCCTTGGCGAGCTGCTGTTTCCCCTCGGCATTGCGATAAATCTGTAGTCGGCGCAGCAGCACGATGCCGCCGGCCGCCACGACGGCCCCGACCATGAGAACCAGCAGGAGCTTGAAATTGATCCGTTGCACGGCTCGGGAGCTCTCCGGGGGCGGGCTGCCGGGCCCCCGGCCAAAGCGAGTGGACGCCTTGGCGTGGACCGGCGGGAGGGTGTCTGAAACCCGAAGTTTAGCAGTCCTTTGCAAGGATTTCGCCATCACGGTTCGGCGGTGGACTGTGCTGCGTGGCTTCCGCGAGCCCGCGATATGGGCAAAGTCTGCGGGCCGGTCGAGCCGATACTGACGAAGAACGGGAGTCTGCCGCTCAGGCAAACCTTGCGGGCCAGGGGGCACCTCCCGAACGCGTCGCCGGAGATTCGCTGCACCCATGAGCCTTCCGACCAACCCTCGCCGCGTTGCCGTTGTGTTCGCGGTGGGCTTCCTCGGCACGGTGTGCCTTGCCGCGCCGCCCTCGGGCCGTGAGAAGGGCTCCCAGGCTGCCAGCCGCCGCATACAGGATCCCCATGTGGTTTCGGCGGGGGGGGCGCGGTGTAGTTGTCGTAGCGGCGCGTGTTCCTGCGACGATCGGACCACGGGCCACAACGGGCACCATCCAGACTGCCGTGACGGACGATGTGCACCCTATTGTCCGGTCCGACCGCAGCACTATGGGTACTACGGAACCGAGTGGCGACGATGGACGGGGCAGGGAGTCGTGGCCGTCTCGGATGAACGGGCAGCAACGCCGGCGCTGCCGCCACGCATGGCCGTGCCAGGCCCAGACCAGGAGTCAATGCAACCGTCGGTCAACGAAGATCTCCAGCCAGGTGATGATCGCCCAGCCGCCGCGGCACCTGAATCTTCCTTCCCCGAACCACTCACACCGGCACCCGCGCCGCGCTCGCCACGGGCCGCCGCTCCTGCGGAGCCAGAGGCCTTTGGGCCCCCGCCCGCCCCCGAGCCTGCGGCCTCGGTGCCTCTGCCGGAGGATGAAAACCTCTTCAACTCAGGCATCCGACAAAAAGCCCGGCGGAAGTTTGCGGTCGGGGCTGGCGAGGGGATGCAACGAAACGAAGACGGCGGGGTTCGGGCCGCTACCCACACGACGCCGGTGGTGCCGAAGCCGGTGCTGGTGCCACCGGTGGCCTTCGACCGCGCCGCAGAAGCCCGCCTGCTTCGTGAGATTCGGTAGGTGCGGGCGCACTGCGAGAGGCGGGAGTCGAACCCGCACGCCTTGCGGCACTGGATCCTAAGTCCAGCGCGTCTGCCAGTTTCGCCACTCTCGCGTGACGGTTCGGTGCGTCGCGCCGAACCGTTTCGGTGAGTGTACCTCGGTCGGCCAATCAATGACTCGATCCGACCGAGCTACGGCCCATCGGAGGCGTCGCCCGCGGCCGTAGGAGCCGACTGCAGAAACCGTTCGAGATTCCCCTCCCCACTGGCCGATCGGGCGGGCCACGAAGCGAAGAGGTGGTCGCACACGGCAGCGTCGCTGGCCACCATCTTGAATCCATAGCGAATCTCGAGGCTCACGATCTGCTGGTCGGGGCCATGCCTCGTGTTCCACTGCATCGCGAGCGCGTGGGCCGCGGGCTCGGCGAAAACTTTGGCGTCGGGCCTTGCCAGGTGCCAGAAGAACGTATGCCAACGGTGGTTCGCGAGCGTCGTAAATCCACCCGTCGGATGGTCCCGTTCTACCGGCCGACCATTTCGAAGGATGTCGACTTCCGAGCCATCCGCGAGAACCGCTCGTCCGTATACCCACTGCTCCCTGGACGGAACACCTCCGAACATGGCCCACTCCTGCTGGAGCGCCGTGAGGTTGATCGCGACGGCCAGCGGCAGCGGGAGCTGCTCCGATCGCCACGGTGGGAGCTTGATCACAAAAGCCAACGCCGCGATCGTTCCCGCGGTGGCACATACCCAGGTCGCGGGCTTTCCGAGTGTGAGCACGCGGTCATCGTCAGTCGCGGCGGCCGACCCCCAAACCTCGCGCGGGAGCAGCGGAAGCCATGCCACGATTCCGACGATGGGAAAGAGGCCGATGGTCATGGTGATCGCGGTCCCGATGTGAAAGATCGTGAACACGGCGACCAGGCCAACGCGGACTCGCGGCGTCGGTGCTATCAGAAGGAGAACGGGAAGCAGCACTTCACCACCGATCACAAGCCACTGGAGGGGGCGGGTCCACCAGGCGTCGCTTGCCAACATCATGCCAAGCAGGGTTCCGTGGTCATGGACTGAGAGTGCCACCGTCATTGCATTGCCCGAGAGCCAGTCGGCGTTGCACTTCGATAGGCCCGCGCCGAGGTAGACCGCGACGAGTTGGAGCACGAGCGCCGCGGTCGCGACCGAGGAGACAGCGGTCGGGGGCTCCATGCCCGGGGCGAGCGTCGGCTGCCGCAGGGAGTCGAGAGACCACCGCGCACCCAACGGCAAAAACATCGCCCAGAACATCTGGCAGGCAAGCCACACATCGCCGGAGTTCACGGCCGGCGAGCCGCGACGGATGATGCTCACGACCGCGACCCACCCCACGATCGTGGCGATCCGTGTGTGCCAGCCGATCGCGAGTGCCGCGCCCGCGAGGCCCTCGAGCGCGAGGACCGTGCCGCTCCAGGCCGTTGAGTCGTGGGCAAAGGCCAGCGACCACATCGTCACTGTGCCGTGGTACCGCATGATCGTGTCGAGCGGAAAGATGCCGCTCGGGCCGAGCATCATCTCGAGGTCAGCCATGCGCTCGATGCAGTCAACGACGAGGATCAGCCCGAGCCCGACCCGGTAGATCGCGAGGCTGCGGGCATCGAGAAGGAATGCCCTCCAAGGCAGGAGTCTGCGGCTCGTTGTCTTCCAGGCGTCGCGCATGACGTGAGATTACGCGCACATTGCCTCCAGAGACCAAGGGCAAAAAGCAGGCATTGCTGTGGCTCGGGGCAAGTCACGACCCCTCGCGGATGCGTTTTTCTGGAGTCTGATTCCTCCGGAACCCGCGCAGCAC
>CAYZHH010000043.1:0-9298 GCA_964478275.1 uncultured Candidatus Kuenenia sp. | reverse complement strand
CATAGAAGCCCCTCGCGCCAGCGAGGGGACAGCGGGCCGTTGGGCAAACCCGCTCATGATGGCACGTTGGATGTCCCACCGCCCGCAGCCCCTCGGCTATCGCCGTGGGCTATCCCGCATTCGCTTCGCCATCCTGGCTTCGCTTGCAAACAACGCTGGCTCCGCGGCACGGGCAACCCCTCGCGGATGCGTTTTTCTGGAGTCTGATTCCTCCGGAACCCGCGCAGCACCAGCGACTCAGTGCGCTTCCCCATAGAAGCCCCTCGCGCCAGCGAGGGGACAGCGGGCCGTTGGGCAAACCCGCTCGAAGGAAAAGGAAGGAAAAGGGCAGGCAGGAAAAGGAAGGAAAAGGGCAGGCATAATCGCGATCGGGTTCGCCCATCGCGGGGCAAAATGATTTGAAAAGGGGGGCGCAGCTCATTTGGAAAAGAAGTCAGTCCCCACCACGGCCTGGTTCATGAAACGACCGGGTGAGTCATTGATCGCGGCGACGCGGTGCGCTCCCGCACGCGGGCGCAGGGAGGGCTTCCTTGAACGCGCCAGGGGCGCAAACTACAACTTCGCTCGGTATTGTGCGGCTCCCTCACTGGAGTCCGCTACGCCCGTTTCCCTCGCGCAGCGAACATAAGAATGCATGTCCCCCTGGTGGTGCTCGGTGGCGGTCCCGGCGGCTATGCGGCCGCGTTTCTGGCGGCTGACCTCGGCATGGAGGTGACACTCGTCGATCGCGACGAGCGCCTGGGCGGCACCTGCCTGCTCCGCGGCTGCATTCCGTCCAAGGCCCTTCTCCATGTCGGGCGGGTGCTGTCGGAATCCCGCGAGATGGCCGAGTGGGGGATTCAGTTCACGCCTCCGAAGATCGACATCGATGCCTTGCGGGCCCGCAAGGATAAGGTGATCGCCACGCTCACCGGCGGGCTCGCCACGCTGGCCCGTCGCCGCAACGTTACGGTCGTCCATGGCGACGCACGTTTTACCGGCTCAGCGGCGCTGGCGGTGACCGGAGCCGATGGCAAAAACACCACGATCACGTTCGATCACTGCATCCTGGCAACAGGATCGCGGCCGGCCCGCATTTCGGCGTTCGACATTGGCAGCCCCCGAGTCATGGACTCCACCGGCGCCCTCGAGCTCCGCGATATCCCGGAAAAACTCCTCGTGGTTGGCGGCGGCTATATCGGCCTGGAGATGGGAACGGTCTATGCCGAGATCGGGTCGAAGGTCTCCGTGGTCGAGCTCACCGACGGCCTGCTGCCCGGCGCCGATCGTGACCTCGTGAAGCCGCTCCAGAAGCGGATTGAAAAACTTTTTGCTGCGATCCATCTGAAAACAAAAGTCGTCTCGCTCACGGATACGGGCTCGGCCGTGCGGGTCGCTTTCGAGGGCCCCGAAGGCCCGTTCACCGAGGAGTTTTCACGAGTCCTCGTGTCGGTTGGGCGTCGGCCCAACTCCGACGGAATCGGCCTCGAAAACACCGGCGTTGTGGTCACTCCCAAAGGCTTTGTCGAGGTGGATGAACGCCAGCGGACGGCTAATCCCCACATCCTCGCCATCGGCGACGTCTGCGGTGAGCCCATGCTTGCCCACCGCGCGAGCCATCAGGGGAAGGTGGCGGTTGAGGTGCTGCACGGTGAGCCGGCGATCTTCGCGCCCCGCGCTATTCCAGCCGTGGTATTCACCGATCCTGAAATCGCCTGGGCGGGGCTGACGGAGCAGGAGGCTGCCGCGAGCGGACGCGAGGTAGAAATCAGCCGCTATCCGTGGGCGGCCAGCGGTCGTGCTCAGGCGATCGGACGCACCGACGGCCTCACCAAGCTCCTTGTTGACCCCGAGACCGATGCGGTGCTGGGCGTGGGCATCGTCGGCGCGGGTGCCGGCGAGCTCATCGCCGAGGGGGTCCTCGCCATCGAGATGGGCTGCTCGGCCCGTGATCTCATGGAGACGATCCATCCCCATCCCACCCTCGGGGAGACGGTCGCCTTCTCGGCGGAGAACTATTTTGGCCTGGCGACCGAAATCTACCGGCCGAAGACCGAGGCTGCGGCCCACTGACCCCGCCGCGGTGCCGGCCGACGGCCCGGATCGTCGCCGCCCCCGGGGTCTTGCCAGCCGGTATTTACGCAGGCTGAATTCCCCGGGATACTTCAAGATAGTTTCCCGGAACCCCCGGAGTTTGCCATGTCCGCACCCGAAATTGACCAAGCCGGAAGCGATGTTGTCTCGCCGTCCGAAGGAGCCAACGGCGCCGCGCCGTTGCCCAGCGGGGCCCACGCGATCATGGCCATCGGTCAGGTCGGGGATGGGGCATCGGGCCAGCCCGAGGTGACGGACGGCGTTGCGTCGGTCGATTCCGACCCCACGGAAACCCGAGAATGGCTCGACTCGCTCCGGTACGTGATCAATAGCCGGGGTGGCGATCGCGCCGCCTATCTCCTCCAGGCCATTGAGCAGGAGGCCTACCGGCTCGGGGTGCCGATCCCGTTCGTGGCCACCACGCCCTACATCAACACGATTCCGGTGGACCGTCAGCCGCCCTTCCCGGGCAATCGTGAGATCGAGCGGCGGATCAAGAGCATCATTCGGTGGAACGCGATGGCGATGGTCGTCCGTGCCAACCGCGAAGACAAGAGCATCGGCGGCCATATCTCGACGTTTGCTTCGTCGGCGACGCTCGTGGAAGTGGCCATGAACCACTTCATCCGTGGCCGTGGCGACAACTACTCAGGTGACCAGGTCTACTTCCAGGGCCACGCCTCTCCGGGGATCTACGCCCGCGCCTTCCTCGAAGGCCGCATCTCCGAGAAGCAGCTCGAAAACTTCCGCCGCGAGCTGGCCGAAGGGGGAGGGCTGTCGAGCTATCCGCATCCCTGGCTCATGCCCGGCTTTTGGGAGTTCCCGACGGTCTCGATGGGCCTCGGGCCCCTCATGGCGATCTACCAGGCCCGGTTCAACAAGTATCTCCAAGACCGGGGCATCAAGGACACGAGCAAGCAGCATGTCTGGTGCTTTATCGGCGACGGTGAGACGGACGAGCCGGAGACGCTCGGGAGCATCTCGCTGGCGGCCCGTGAGGGGCTCGACAATCTCGTCTTTGTCATCAACTGCAATCTCCAGCGGCTCGACGGCCCTGTGCGTGGCAACGGCAAGATCATCCAGGAGCTCGAGGGCGTTTTCCGGGGCGCCGGCTGGAATGTCATCAAGGTGATCTGGGGTGATGAGTGGGATTCGCTCCTCGACAAAGACACCGAAGGCCTGCTCGTCAAGCGGATGAACGAGATCGTTGACGGGCAGTATCAGAAGTACGTCGTGATGCCCGGCCGCTACATCCGCGAGCACTTCTTCGGTGCCGAGCCGCGGCTCGGCGAGATGGTCGCGCATCTCTCAGACGAGAAGCTCAAGAAGCTCCGCCGCGGTGGCCACGATCCCGAGAAGGTGTATGCCGCATACGCCGCCGCGATGCAGTGCCACGGCAAGCCGACGGTCATCATCGCCAAGACCATCAAGGGCTACGGCCTCGGCGAAGTGGGCGAAGGCCGCAACGTCACCCACCAGCAGAAAAAACTCAACGAAGACGAGCTGCGGGCCTTCCGTTCGCGGTTCGGCATCCCGATCTCGGATGACGAAGTCGCCAAGGCGCCGTTCTATCGGCCCTCCGAAGATTCCGAAGAGATGCGGTATCTCCGCGAGCGGCGGCAGGCCCTGGGCGGCTCCGTGCCATCCAGGCCACTGGATTCACCGAAGCTCCAGACACCAACGCTGGACGACTATCGGGGCTTCATCGAGAAGAGCGCTGGCCGAGAGGTCTCCACGACGACGGGCGTCGTCACGCTCTTGGCATCGCTGCTCAAGGACAAGCATGTCGGGAAGTACATCGTCCCGATCGTGCCTGACGAATCGCGCACCTTCGGCATGGACCCGCTCTTCAAGCAGTGCGGGATCTACGCCCACGCCGGCCAGCTTTACGAGCCCGTCGATTCCGACCAGCTCCTCTACTACCGCGAGGCGAAGGACGGCCAGATCCTCGAAGAGGGGATCACCGAGGCGGGGAGCATGTCGAGCTTCATTGCCGCCGGCACCGCCTATGCGTCGCACGGCGTGCCGATGATCCCGATGTTCATCTACTACTCGATGTTCGGATTCCAGCGGATCGGGGATCTGATTTGGGCCGCATGCGATTGCCGGGCTCGCGGCTTCTTGATCGGTGGCACGGCCGGCCGTACCACCCTCAACGGCGAGGGGCTCCAGCACCAGGACGGCCACAGCCATCTCTTTGCGTTGGCCTATCCGACCGTGCGAGCCTACGACCCCGCCTTCGTCTACGAGTCGACCGTGATCATGCTCGAGGGCCTCGAGCGGATGTACGCCAAGGGCGAGGACTGGATCTACTACATCACGGTCTACAACGAAAACTACGAGATGCCTTCGATGCCCGCGGGCTGTGAAGAGGGCATCCTCAAGGGCATGTACCGGCTGAAGGATGTGCCGGCCAGGGGCGACACGCCGCTGGCGAAGCTGCCACCTGTCAACCTGCTGGGGTCGGGTGCAATCCTCCGCGAGGTGATTCGAGCGGCCGACATCCTGGCGGAGCGATGGGGCATTGCGAGCACGGTCTGGAGCGTCACGAGCTGGAAAGAGCTTCGCCGCGAGGCGCAGACATGCCGCCGCTGGAACATGCTCCACCCCGAGGAGTCGCCGAAGACGAGCTATATCGAGTCGCTCATCGGCGATGCCGAGGGCGTGTTTGTGGCGGCGAGCGATCATGTCCGGGCCGTTCAAGAACAGATCGATCCGTGGATCCCCGGGGGGATTTTCGCCCTCGGCACTGACGGTTTTGGCCGCAGCGAGATCCGCGGCGTCCTGCGGCGGCACTTCGAAGTTGATGCGGAGTGTGTGGCCGTGGCCGCGCTGTGGCGTTTAGCTGAGACGGGGGCCATCGGCCGCCACGTCGTGACAGACGCGATTCGGCAGCTTGGCATCAACCCGGATAAGATCGACGCTGCCCTCGCCTGATGGCGATCGGGCATACCCCTCCTGGTTTTCATTTCTCACTCCTTTCTCTTCAAGCATGGCAACTGATTTCACGCTTCCCGACCTGGGAGAAAACATCGCCTCCGGTGACGTCGTCACGGTCTTCGTTTCGGAGGGCGATGTCCTGAAGCCCGGGCAGGCCTTGCTCGAAGTCGAAACCGACAAGGCCGTGATCGAGGTTCCTTGCCCGCCCGGTGGGCGAGTTGAGAAGGTGCTCGTCAAGAAGGGCGACACGGTGAAGGTTGGTCAGGCCCTCGTGGTGTTGGGGGCTGGGGCTGCTGCGGCCGCCAAGCCGGCGCCAGCGCCCGCTGCACCTCAGGCTGCTCCCGTGGCGCCATCGCCATCGCCAGCTCCGGCTCCCGCACCGTCAGCTGCCGTAGCTCCGCCGCCGCGTCCATCTCCAGCTCCTGTGCCGATCGCGCCCGTTGCCGAGCCGGCTCCCGTAGCAGCCACGGCCACCGTCGAGCCTGCCGGGCCTGCTGTGCGACGGCTTGCTCGGGAGTTGGGCGTCGATCTCGCGAGGGTCCGGGGCACTGGGCCCTCGGGTCGCATCGTGCGGGAGGATGTCATCGCCGCGGTCCGCCAGGCCAGCAGTGGTGCTTCCTCGACACGCCCGCGGACTTCCCCTGGAACCGAGCGGGATGACTGGGGTCCAATCCGCCGCGAGCAAATGTCGCGGATGCGGAAGACGATCGCCGCCAATATGGTGCGGAGCGTCTCCACGATCCCCCATCTCACGAACTTCGACGATGCAGACGTCACGGAGCTCGAACGGCTTCGCAAGGAGAGTGTCACGGAGTATGCCAAGGGCAATCTGAAGCTCACGGCTCTTGCGTTCGTCATCAAGGCGGTGAGCCTTTCGCTGCGGCAGCACCCGGCCGTCAATGCCACGGTCGATACCGAGAAGGGCGAGATCGTCTACAAGGAATATGTGAACGTCGGTCTGGCGGTCGATACGCCGCGTGGCCTTGTCGTGCCCGTGCTGAGGGATTGTGACCAGCTCTCGATTCCGCAGATCGCCCAGGCGATTGCCGACACGGCCGAGAAGGCCAAGAACGCGCAGTACGGCCTCGAAGACCTGCGGGGCGGCACCTTCACGATCAGCAATCTCGGCGCGGTCGGTGGGGCTTATTCCACGCCCATCATCAACTGGCCCGAGGCCGCGATCCTCCTCCTCGGCCGGTCGAGAAAAATGCCGGTTGTGCGTGAGGACCGCATCGAGCCGAGGCTCATGATGCCACTTTCGCTTTCGTATGATCACCGCCTCATCGACGGGGCCATGGCTGCCCGGTTCCTTACCGAGGTGATTGGCTACCTCGAAAGCCCGGGCCGGTTGCTCCTGGCTCGGTGAGATCGCCACTGGAACGGATTGTGACACCCACCGCGAGTATTGATTCGGCCGGGACAGCGAGCCTGGCATTCGTCGAGGAGCTTTTCGAGCGCTACCAGGAAGACCCTGCGAGTGTCCCGCCAGACTGGCAGGCATACTTTGCATCCTGGGAGGGAGCCGACGGCGGCGGGCAAGCCGTTGTGCCAACGGCCGGTGACCATACGGTCACGGCCCCGCCTGTCGCGATCAATGGTCATCCTGATTCACGGTCTCGCCTGGTAAGTCCCGACGGAATCGCCACGGGGCAGACCGTTGCGTTGGCCAATGGCGACGTCCACCTTCCGGCCGCTCCGGCAGGCGAGGCGAAGCCGTTGCCGCTGCCCGGTGTCACCACCGATGAACGCCTCGCCTTCCTTCAGGATCGGGTGGATCAGCTTGTGCGGGCCTACCGCGTGCGCGGTCATCTCATGGCGGAGATCGATCCGCTCGGGAGGCCGCGCCCGGGGCTGCCGGAACTCGATCCGCAGTTCTACCACCTCACCGAAGAGGACATGGATCGGTCTTTCTCGACCGACACGATCGAGGGGCCGCAATCGATGTCGCTGCGGCAGATCATCAAGCGGCTCCGGAATACCTACTGCCGTTCGATTGGCGTGCAGTTCATGCACATGGACGATCTCCGCGTGCGGCAGTGGCTTCAGGTGCGGATGGAGGGCTGCGAGAACCGGATTCAGCTCGATCGCCGCCAGCAGCTTCGCATCTACCGCCAGATGACGACCGCGGCTGTGTTCGAGGAGTTCATCCAGAAGCGGTTCCTCGGCGCCAAGAGCTTTTCTCTCGAAGGCTCGGAGAGTCTCATTCCGCTTCTCGAAATGGCGATCGAGCGGGCGGCCGGCCAAGACATTCAGGATGTCGTGCTGGCGATGGCGCATCGCGGCCGGCTCAATGTGCTGGCCAACATCATGGGCAAGAGCCCGCAGCGGATCTTCCGCGAGTTCGCCGACATGGACCCGGAGCTCCACGTGGGGCGTGGTGACGTCAAATACCACCTCGGGCACTCGACGGACTACAAGGCGGCCAACGGCCGGGGTGTCCATCTCACGCTCTGCTTCAATCCCAGCCACCTCGAGTTCGTGAATCCTGTCGCCCTTGGCCGCATGCGGGCCCGGCAAGACCGCGCAGCCGATCAGGCCCGGCAGCACGGCATGGTGATTCAGGTGCACGGCGACGCCGCCTTTGCCGGCGAGGGGATCATCCAGGAGACGCTCAATCTCTCGGAGCTCGATGCGTACCGCGTCGGCGGCACGCTCCATGTCGTGGTGAATAATCAGATCGGCTTTACGACTGGACCGGCCGAGGCGCGGTCGTGCACCTATGCCACCGACGTGGCCAAGATGCTCCAAAGCCCGATTTTCCACGTCAACGGCGAGGACCCCGAGGCCGTGGCCCAGGTCGTCAATCTCGCGATGGACTTCCGCCGGGAGTTTCAGCGGGACGTGGTCGTCGACATGTATTGCTTCCGTCGGCGGGGTCACAACGAGGCGGATGAGCCGGCCTTCACGCAGCCGGCGCTCTATCGCGTGATCGAGCGAAGGCCGAGCGTTCACGAGAGCTACCTCGAGCGGCTGCTCAAGCTTGGTGAGATCACGGCTGAGGAAGCGAAGGCGATTGTCGAGCAGCAACAGGCCAAGTTTTCTGCCGATCTCTCCGCTGCCAAGAGCGAGGACTACGTTCACAAGAGCGACATCGGCGGCGTCTGGGCCTTCTACATCGGGGGCCGAGAGCGCGAGGCGGCCGATGTCGAGACTGGGCTGCCCCGCGAGATGCTCGCCAATCTCTTGCGACGGCTCGTGGAGATGCCGGACGGCTTCCAGCCCCATCCCAAGATCAGAAGGTTTCTCGACGGGCGGCTCGAGATGGCGGCCGGCACTGCGCCGATCGACTGGTCGGCGGCCGAAGCACTCGCTCTTGGAAGCCTGGCGGTGCAAGGGATCCGTGTTCGGCTCACCGGGCAGGACAGCCAGCGGGGCACGTTCAGCCATCGCCACGCAGTGATCCACGACGTGGTCACTGACGAGACATGGTGTTCACTCGAGCATCTCGACGCCGAGCAGGCGCCGGTGGAGATCGCCAACAGTCCGCTCTCGGAGGCGGGAGTGCTCGGCTTCGAGTATGGCTATAGCCTCGACTGCCCGGATGGCCTCGTCCTGTGGGAGGCTCAGTTTGGTGACTTCATCAATGCCGCGCAGGTTGTGGTCGACCAGTTCATCGTGAGCGCCGAGGAAAAGTGGAACCGGCTTTCCGGGCTCGTCCTTTTGCTCCCGCACGGATTTGAAGGGCAGGGCCCCGAGCACTCGAGCGCCAGGCTCGAACGATTTCTGCTGCTTGCGGCCAAGGACAATATCCAGGTGGTGCAGCCGACCACGCCGGCCCAGATGTTTCACTGCCTCCGGCGGCAGGTGCTGCGGGTCTGGCGGAAGCCGCTGATTGTGATGACGCCCAAGAGCCTCCTTCGCCATCCAGGCTGTGTATCGAGCCTCGAGGATCTCGTGTCAGGCGAGTTTCAGCGGGTGATCCCGGATGCATCGGGCACGCCGCCTGCCGACATCCGGCGCGTCATCCTCTGCACCGGCAAGGTTGCCTATGAGCTCGAGAAGCGGCGGCAGGAGATTGGCCGCCGCGATGTGGCCATCATTCGCGTCGAGCAGCTCTACCCGCTGCCGTGGCGGCACCTCGAAGCGGCCCTCGTGGGCTGCGCTCCCGGCACACCTGTGGTGTGGGTCCAGGAAGAACCCGAGAACATGGGTGCTTGGCGGTTTCTGCGGATCCACCTCGGCGATAAGCTCTCCGGCCAGTACCCTTTCTCCGGCGTCTGCAGGCAGAGCGCCGCAAGCCCGGCGACCGGATCGAAGAAGAGCCACGACCTCGAACAAAACGAAC
>CAYZHH010000042.1:9239-17440 GCA_964478275.1 uncultured Candidatus Kuenenia sp. | reverse complement strand
CCCCGACCGGCTCCTCAGCATCCGGGCTGAGAGGGGCGGCACACGATCATCCCGCTGGACGCCTGAATCTCCACGCCGTTGTGCTTGTCCGAGATGAGGTGCCGGCAGCCGAGTACGTGCTTGAAGAGCCTGAAGAATATCTCGATGAGCCACCGTTGCCGATAGATCTCCGCGCTCAGTTCTGCTGGAAGGTCAAGCCTGTTGGTCTCGATCCGAAGGGTTCCATCCCAGCGAGGCCCCTTCATCCCTCGGTAGCTTGCGTGCGGCTTCACCTCCACGCGAATCAGCCGAACAGGATGATCCGGCCTACCGGCCAGCGGCCGACTCTTGCCGAGCTTCACGATCTCGTCGCTCGGCCATGCGGGTCACAATGCCGGCGTAACAGCCATCGCGCAACTCTGCCTATCTCCACAGGCTTGCCGCCAAAGCCCCTGATGCTGAGGAGCCGGTCGGGGGCGCGCGAGCATGTCACCGCCGGCGAACCAATGCGGTCGGATTCAGTAGCCAATGCCAGAGGCGTGCCGAACACCATTGCCATGGATGGCTCGCCGGTCGCGAAGATAGCCGTGCGACCGCCGGGGCCATGGATGGCAATTTCCAGAGGGCCAGCGAGCCAAGCGGCTGCGACACCGGAAGCGGCTGCGACACCGGAAGCGGCTGCGACACCGGAAGCGGCGCCTAGTTCCCGGCGGAGGCCGGGCAAGGCTTCGCGGGCCATGGATCGCCGCGAAGCCGTAAAGTAGCACTACACCCCGCTGGGCTCGAACCAGCAACCTTCGGTTCCGTAGACCGATGCTCTATCCAATTGAGCTAGGGGTGCGTAGCCCAAAGGATACCGCGCCCCTGCGGCCGAACCAACCTCGGCTTGAGAATGCGGCGTCCATACCCCCAGAGAACAGCCCGCGTCACGACGCTCGTGGCACCAGAAACCCCTCCTTGTCCACGTCGAGGGCATCGGCGAGGACGACGGCTCGCGGCGAGGCCGCGCCAGGGCAGGGGAGCATGGCGGAGATAACGAGTGTGGCTTCCGAGTCGTCGGGAGTGCCTTCGGATGACCGGCTTGGGAGCCCCAGCGGCGTTCGGACGGCGGCCCTTGGCCAGACGACGCTTCCGTTGACAACACGGCCAAGCGTGTCGGGTTTTGAGCTCACCTCAAAGTCGCCTGCCGCCCTGGCCGGTGGCGTGTTCATCGCGACCAGGCAGCCGGCCTCGCGCGGGCAGTAGGCCACGACGGGCTCAATGCCATGGGCCTCGCGAAAACGCTCGGCCGCGTGACGAGCCCACGGGAGGTCGCTCGCACTGGCGATCGGCATGACTACGGCGACAAGGTGGGAGGAGAGCCCAGGCCCCGTTGTGGGTTTGCTCGCAACCGCTTCCACCTGGGCCACGCGGGCCAGCCAGACGGTGGCCTTCGCGCTGATGAGCTGACTGACGAGATCCGAGGGCGAAGTATCCGGCGGGATCACCTCTGTGGCAATGCCCAGAAGCCGCTTGCCATACGTGCCGAGCGTGGCCGCCAGTGGATCATCAGAAGCAAGCGATGCAAGCAGGCGATCGGTTCGCCGCAGGAGGCAGGCGCCGTCAAAGGCTTCGGCCTCGGCACACGCAGCAGGCCAGTCACCCGAAAAATCTCGGGGTGGTCGGCGCGAGGCCATGCGTCGTCGGACCACGGTGGCTGTGAGCTCTTGGAGCGCGAGGCGGGCCACGTCGGTGGATGTGCCCACGGGCAGCGGCGTACCGAACGTGAGCGTGACGGTGCGGCGGAGCCCGCGGGGCCATTTCGAGAAGAAACGGCCCTCCGAGTACGACAGCAGACTGCCCCACATGCCGTCGATCGAGGCCGGCAGGATTGGCGACTCGACGCGTTCGAGGAGCCACTCGAGCCCCCGCTTGAACCCCATGATCTGGCCAGTCCGCGAGATGCCCCCCTCACAGAAGATGCCGACGCAGTCGCCGTCGGCCAGGCCGCCTTGGATGCTCTTGAGGGCGCGGCCGATCGACTTGGGCTTGGGGTCAAAGAGGATGAATCGCCATTGGTCGGCCAGCATGTTGAGGAACCGCCCCTGGATGTTGGGCCCAAAGACCACCATCCGCACCCCCCGCGGCGCTGCCAGCGGCAAGAGAAAACCATCGAGCCATGAGAGATGGTTGGCCACGATGACGAGCGGCCCGCGCGGCGGCACATGGTCTTCGTCACGGCCGCGGAAACGCCAGATCGTGCAGACGAGCATCCGCACCAGAAACCGCACGGTCGCCCGGGGTGCAGCCCACACGGCGGTCGCTGTCGCGCCCAGCGAGAGCACGGCAAAGAGAGCGAACACACCGCGTGCTGAGAGGAGAGGCGAGGCGGCGTCGGCCGGCCCGATGGGCACCCGCAGGCCGTAGTACCCGACCGATGCCAGGAGTATCCCAGTAAACACCAGAAGGTTTGTCGAGGCGAGGATCGTGCCACGCCGCCTGCGTGGACTCTGCTCCTGGAGATACGCCTCGAGGGGTACGTCAAACATCCCGGCGCCGATCCCCAGGAGGGCCAGCCAGATGACCGGCGACACGAGCCGCATGCTGCTTGTGGCCTCACCGCCGAAGATGTCGGTCGATGAGAAGGCAAGCGCCACGCAGGCGATGGTCATCACAAGCCCGCCGGCCGGCACGAAGCCGAGATCCACCTTGGACCCGGGGTCAATACCATGCTTCGAGAAGCGGCCTGCGATGAGGCTCCCGACCCCGATGCCACTGACGAGCGCCACGAGTAGCGGCACGATCTCGCCCTGGGTCTGGGATCCACTTTCGGATGCGTATTGATCGATGTTGAGCTGAACGACGGCAGCCACGGCCCAGAAGAACACGATCCCAGCGGCCGCACCCTTGAGCTTCCGGACTGCGAGGAGTAGGGCTATATCGCGAACGGTTGCAGCGAGCGCATTTCGCGGAAACGAGGCCCGCGGGTTGGCTGCGGGCACGCGCGGCAGGAGGAGCGAGGCGAGCCAGCCGACGATCGCAATCCCGCCGAGGAGCGCGGCGGTGGGAACGGCATGCGCCCATGGCAGCGAGGCGATCCAACCCGAGAGTGGACGAACGGGGTCTGGCTGCGGCGTCAGCCATGTGGCATCGGCGAGCCAGTTGCCTGCCGCCATGCCAACAAGCGTCGCGGCCAGCGACACCATCGCGAAGATGCCGTTGGCCGCAGAGAGCCGCTGCGTCGGAACCGTCTCGGCGATCGTGCCGAGGAGGCTCGGACTCAGGAGCGTGGTCTGGATGGCGAAGAGGCCGATCGCGCCGAGCAGGAGCCACAGGCCGATCGGCATGCCTGCGACGATGCCACCGGACGCTGCACCCCAGCCGACGATGGCCGCCGTCACCGCTGCGATGAGGATCTCCGCGAACTTCCCGCCGATGACAACCGATCGCTTGGCAAACCGATCGGCCAGCCAGCCGGCCAGCCAGGCAAAGAGGATGAAGGGCAGCACGTATGCGACGGTGCCTATTGCGAGCACCGCCGCGGGCGCCGTGCCGGCTGCCGCAGCGGCTTGCTTCCCAAGGCCGATGACGAGCCAGCGGGACAGGTTGTCGTTGGCGACCGTCAGGCCGCGCACGGCCAAGAGGGCAGGAAAGCCGCCTCGGGCCAGGTTCGAGGAGGGGGGAACGGAGGTGGAGGCTGTATCCAAGGTGTCGTCTTGCTGGGGGGGGCGGCCGCAGGGCTCGGGCTGTGGGTTATGGGCTCCGGGCGGCCCTGGTGGTTCCCGGCTTTCCGACGTCCAGCATGCGGCTGTCGGTGGGTGGGACTTTACCGACCCGTTGAACAGGTTGCCAAACCTGCGTATCCTCAAGCGGAATCCGAGCCGGTGTCTGGGGACTTGCTGCCCAGGACGCACCGCAACCGCTCGCACACCAGGAAGGGACGCGATGAACACCACCGTTATCCGCATGATGCTGGCTGTTGCCACCGTGGCCATCGCGACCTCCGCGACCACCGGCGAGGCCCAGGTTGTCTACTACCAGGCCTATCGGCCCATGGTCGCGGCGCCGGTCATGGCAGCGCCGGCCTATGTGGCCAACTACACGCCCTATGTGGCCAACTACACGCCAGCGGGCAACTACGCGGCGGTGACCGCCTACTCGCCGCCTGTGATGGCGGCCCCGTCGGCCGTCGCGGTGACCTCCGGATTCGCCCCGGCCTACGCCCCGATGGCGGTGACGTCGTACTACGCGCCAACCGTCGTCAACTACGCGCCGGCACCCACCGTGGCCTATTCGCCGGTCATGGCGCCGGTGACGGCCTACTACGCGCCGGCGGCCTATTACGCGCCCGCGGCCTACTACGCGCCGGCGTATCGCCGCGGATTGTTCGGCGGACTCCGCCCGGTGCGGTCGGCCTACTACATCCCGTACTGAGCGAGAGCGAGCCGCTCGCGACGTCTGGATTTGTTGTCCGTCCTGGGCAGGCTTCTATAGTGCGGGCGTCTTCAGTGGCCTCATGAATCGTTCATCGGGCCACGCCGGTGGCGGAACGCTACGGAATGTCACGGACGGTCAACATTATCGGAGCTGGGCCAGGCGGGCTTGCCTGTGCGATGCTCCTGGCGAACAGCGGGGTCCGCGTTCGCGTCCTCGAACGGCTTTCTGTTCCCGGAGGGCGGACAAGCACGTTCACGTCCCCCGAGGGTTTTCGGTTCGACCTTGGCCCCACATTCTTTCTCTATCCGCAGGTTCTCGAGGAGATTTTTACGGCGTGTGGCCGTGACCTGAGACGCGAAGTGGAGATGGTCCGCCTCGATCCGCAATACCGGCTCGTCTTTGGGGCAGGGGGTGAGCTCCTTGCCACACCCGATGTCGCCCGTATGGAGGAGGCCGTCGCGAAATTTTCGCCGGCAGACCGTGGGTCGTTCACGCGGTTCATGGAAGTGACCCGCGAGAAGTTCAAGAAGTTCGCCCCGTTCCTCGAGCAGCCCTTTCAGTCCTGGCGCGATCTCGCGAGCCCTGACCTGCTCAAGCTCATGCCGATGCTCAAGCCATGGCGAAGCCTCGATGCGGAGCTCGGTACGTTCTTCAGTGATGAGCGGATTCGGCTGGCCTTCACGTTTCAGTCGAAATACCTGGGCATGTCCCCTTTCCGGTGCCCCAGCTTGTTCTCGATTCTGTCGTTTCTCGAGTACGAGCACGGCGTCTTTCATCCAATAGGAGGATGTGGCGCCGTGTCGGAATCGATGGCCCGCATCGCCACCGAAATGGGCGTCGAGATCTGTTACGACGAGCCGGTTGAGGCGCTCGATTTTGAGGGGCGCAGGATCACTGCGGTGCGGACGGCGCGGGATCGCTACGAGGCCGACGCGACGGTGGTCAACGCCGACTTCGCCCGGACCATGACGCGGCTCGTGCCCGATCACCTGCGCCGTCGGTGGAACGATCGAAGAATCGCATCGCGGCGGTTTTCATGCTCGACCTTCATGCTCTACCTGGGCATCGAGGGCCAGTACGACGACATCTCGCATCACACGATCTATCTGTCGGAGGATTACCGGCAGAACCTCGCCGACATCGAGCAACGGCATGTCCTTTCGGCCGATCCTTCGATGTACGTTCAAAATGCCTGCGTGACCGATCCGTCGCTCGCGCCCCCCGGCACGAGCACGCTCTACCTCCTCATTCCGGTTACCCACCGACACCCGAATGTTGATTGGCGGGTGGAAGGACCGCGGTTCCGCGAGGTGGCCCTCGATCAAATGGAGCGGATCGGCATCCGCGGCGTCCGCGAGCGAATTCGCTTTGAGCGAATGATCACGCCCGACGAATGGCAGGACGGATACGAAATCTACCGGGGGGCCACGTTCAACCTGTCCCACAATCTGGGCCAGATGTTGCACATGCGGCCGCACAACCGCTTTGAGGATATCGAGGGGATGTACCTCGTTGGCGGTGGCACGCATCCGGGCAGCGGCCTGCCGGTGATCTATTCGTCGGCCCGAATCACAGCAGGCCTCTTGCTCGACGATCTGGGCCAAGAGCGAAGGGTCGCTCCACGCAGGCGGTCCCGGCCCCCAGCGGCTGCCGATGCGGCGCCTGCGGCCGTGTAAATTCATTCCGCGATACGTGACGAAGGAGCGAGGTGAGGGTATGGCAGAAGATCCGCAGGATGCGGAACGGGTGGTGGTGATCGGAGGAGGCCTCGGTGGCCTTGCGGCTGCATGCACGCTCGCGGCTCGCGGCTATGCCGTCACGCTCTGCGACAAGAACTCGTGGGTTGGCGGAAAGGCTGCCGTCCTTGAAGAAGCGGGCTACCGATTCGACATGGGGCCCACGATCCTCACGATCCCAAGCGTGCTGAAGCGAATCTGGTCCGAGGCCGGCCGCGACCTGGAGTCATCCCTCGACCTCGTGCCCCTCGATCCGCAGTGGCGAAGCTTTTTCACCGATGGGGCGGTGCTGGACTTGCACGCCGATGTCGCCGCGATGCAGGCCACGCTCGAAATGTTCGCGCCAGGCAGCGGCTCAGGCGCCGGCTATGGAAAATTCATGGAGCTGGCCCAGCGGCTGCACCGGATCTCCGATGACTTTTTCTTTTGGCGGAGCGTCGGCGGCATGCGAGACATGTTCGACCTGCGAGGCAGCTTCTCGCTGGCGATGCTCAAGGACGTCCTCGGCATGCGGATGGGTCGCAGCGTCGCGGGCACCGTGCGGTCGTTCGTGCCCGACGAACGCGCCGCCCAGATGCTGGATCACTTCACCCAGTATGTCGGCAGCGCTCCCGATGCCTCGCCAGCGGTACTCTGCGGCATCGCCCACATGCAGTCGAGCGATGGTGTCTGGTATCCCCGGGGTGGCACGGCCGCCGTGCCCAGAGCCCTGGCGAATCTTGCCGTCGACCTCGGTGTCGAGATCCGCACGAATTGCCCGGTGAGTCGCATCCTCGTGGAAAATGGCCGCGTGCGCGGCGTGGAGACCGCCGCGGGCGAGACCATCCACGCTGCGGCCGTCGTGAGCAATTCCGACTCGGTTCGCACCCATCGCGAGCTCGTGGATGGCGAGCCGCGACGACGGTTTCTCTCGCGTCGAAAGTACGAGCCGGCCTGTTCGGGCGTCGTGCTCTATCTCGGCCTCGACCGACGCTATGAGCAACTCCTCCATCACAATTTTGTTTTCTCAGACGACCCGCACGAGGAGTTCGAGTCGATTTACCGACGTGGCGAACCGGCGGTCGACCCGACCTGCTACGTCTGCGCCCCGGCCGTCACCGAACCGGAGGTCGCTCCGCCGGGCGGCGAGGCGCTCTATGTGCTCGTGCATACGCCGTATCTCCGGCCGCACCACGACTGGTCGCAGATGTTCCCCGAGTATCGCCGCCGGATCATCCGAAAGCTCGAGGAGACCGCCGGCCTGAAGGATCTGGAACGGCATATCGTGGTCGAGCGAGCGCTCACGCCCCAGGACATTCACGACCGCTATCACGTTCTCGACGGTGCCATCTACGGCCTGGCAAGCCACGGCACGTTTCTCGGCGCCTTCAAGCCAGCGAATCGCTCGCCCGACATCGAAGGTCTCTACATGGCTGGCGGCTCAGCCCATCCAGGGCCGGGCATGCCCATGGTGCTCATGTCGGGCTGGATCGCCGCCGACTGCGTCGACCAAGACAAGCTCGTGCCGAGAGCCCGACCGGCTGCCGCGGTCGCCGTGTAGTAGCCCGAGCTCTTGGCCACCCGGATTTCCTCCACCGTAGCCCTGTTCCTCCGGAACAGGGTCTCCCCGGTTGCTCATCCCGCATTCGCTGCGCGGAAGTCGCGTCCTGCATGGCTCGCGGTTGGCCCTCCCAAGGATGGATGGCTCTGGTTCTACAACGATGGGTCAAATGGCATCGATGCAGCGTGAGGAACGCGGTCAATCACGAGACACGTCTCCGAACGAATCCGCGCGCCACTCGTCCCGATCGCCCGTTGTCCCCATAAAAAGAAAATTTACCCGGTTGTCGGCAT
This sequence comes from uncultured Candidatus Kuenenia sp., assembly GCA_964478275.1. Classification (GTDB taxonomy): domain Bacteria; phylum Planctomycetota; class Planctomycetia; order Pirellulales; family UBA1268; genus QWPN01. The sequence goes on along the minus strand of CAYZHH010000042.1, from coordinate 9,476 downwards.
AATCGATCACTCGGACCTACAGGAGTCTCAGGGCATGAACGACAGTACTGCAAACGAAGAAAACAGCTTTTTTGATTTTTTGATTTAAGCATTTTCGCCGTACAGCCCATAACGGAGCATGCTTGCGAGGCCTCATCGACCGCCATACTCAACGAGATTCAAGGTACCCTGTTTGATTGGAACGACGAAGTCGCTCGACGAAAGACCGGTGAATGGGAGGTGGAAACCTTTGGTCGC
>CAYZHH010000042.1:0-9139 GCA_964478275.1 uncultured Candidatus Kuenenia sp. | reverse complement strand
CGACGAAGTCGCTCGACGAAAGACCGGTGAATGGGAGGTGGAAACCTTTGGTCGCACCCTCGATCTGAGTCAGTTGGCGCGAGGAGGTGAAGGGCCTCACGAGGTCTACGCATACACCTTTCCGTCACTTGTGGCCCTTGCCGAATCGCGAGGGGTCGATCACTATCCGGTGAAGATTGGCTATACCGCCGCTGCCAGCGAAATAGCGCCTTCGCTGTTTAGGATCGATTCGCAACTCGGTGATTCGTCAGGAAGATTCGAGCCTGCTACGGTTCTTGCTGTGTGGAATTCGTGGAATGGCAGGAAGCTGGGGGCTCGCATTCATTCGCACCTCCGGTCGCTGAAGCGGAGGCTCGAGTCCGCCATTGGTCGCGAGTGGTACAACACAAACGTTTACGAGCTGCGGGACTTGCTGGAAGCTGTTCGTATGGGGGATGTCTCTCGTTTGCCCCTAACCCCTAAATGGTCCTGTCCCGGACTGCTTTCAGGGTTACGCGGCGCCAAATCGTACATTCGCGGAGAGCATCCACGTCTTATGCACGAAGTGAATAGGACAGGCATGATGGTGCGAGATCGACGCCCTGACCGAGGCCGAAATCCGCATCGTTGAGGAAGCGACTCAGTGAGAATCTACCTGCGATGTGTCGTGCCTCAACCGGCCTTTTGACGACCAGACGCAGCCTCGGATTCGGCTTGAGTCCGAGGCGGTCACGATCATTTTGGAATCGATCGAAGCCGGTCAGTGCGAACACGTTGCCAGCCAGATGGCTCGTGTGGAGATTGCCGCCACATCAGATTCCGTTCGACGAAATCGCGTGCTCCAACTGCTTCCCGAAGCTATATATGAGGTGACGCCGGAAATGCTTCGGGAGGCGAAGGCGTTGGCAGATGCCGGCTTGGGAGCAGCGGATGCTGTGCACGTGGCTGCTGCAAAGGCCTTGAATGCCGATGTTTTTTTGACGTGTGACGATCGCCTGATTCGTCGTTGCCGCGCATTGGGCGATCGATGCCCCGTCCGAATTGAGAATCCTGTCCGGTGGGTCGAGGAGGTGGATCGTGACACGAACGCTTGAAGAGATACGATGCGAGGGACTCGACGCGCTCCGGCAGAGACTCGGGCGTGCGGATACGATCCGGTTTCTTCAGCAGTTTGAGACCGGCCGCGGTGACTACGCCAGCGAACGACACGTCTGGGTCGACACGACGTCACTCCACCAAATCGCCGACGCCCTGGCCTCCCGTCGTGATCGCGTTGCCGCGACGGAGTGATGGTGCCCCAGAGTGAGCTACCGCCGTTTTCGCATGGGCTCAATGGCTGGTTCATGGCGTATGTGCGGCGGTATCTTCGCAAGCATTTTCATGCCGTGCGGTTGCTGGCAGGGGAGGACGGGCGGCCGGGCTGGCTCGACGTGGGCGATGAGCCGCTGCTCGTCTACACAAACCATCCCGGATGGTGGGATCCGCTCGTGTTTCTCTTTCTTGGGGCGCGCGGGTACCCAGCGCGGATGAGCTACGGGCCGATCGATGCGAAAGCGCTCGGCAAATACAAATTCCTCGAGCGGATTGGGTTCATTCCGATCGAGCCTGGCACGTGGCGAGGGTCGGCTCGGTTCTTGCGCTCGGCAAAGGCGGCGCTCTCGCGGAGTGATGTCATCTTTTGGATCACCGCCCAGGGCGAGTTCGCCGATCCACGAGAGCGGCCGGTGCAAATTCGGCCCGGTGTGGGGCATGCGGTGGCAGCAGCGGAACGAGGAATCGTGGTTCCGCTCGCGATCGAGTATCCGTTTTGGGCAGAGCGACTCCCTGAAGCGGTGGCGGCCTTTGGAACCCCCATCCGAATTGCCGATCATGCTGAACGATCGGCGGATGCGTGGACGGAATGCCTGGCCGCGGAGCTCGCAGCCACCCAGGATCGGCTCGCGGCCGCCGTGATCACTCGTGATCCGTCGCAGTTCACGACGCTCATGAGCGGCAGGGTAGGGGTAGGGCCGGTCTACGACACGGTGCGACGCATCGGGGCATGGTTCCGGGGACAACACTTCGATCCCTCGCACGGCGGTGAAGAGGGAGGCGCCGCGTGACCCCGATCGTCCTGCTGGCCCTCGCATGGACCGGACTCGCCCTCGCGTCCATTCCCGCCTTTGTCACGCTCACGAACCTGCGGCTGTTTCGGCCTCCGCCGCCCGTGCCCGAGGGCGATCGACCGAAGGTTTCCGTGCTCGTGCCGGCTCGCAACGAGGAGCGGGCGATCGGTCGGCTTCTCACAGACGTGCTCGCAAGCACCGATGTCGATCTCGAGATCGTCGTGCTCGACGACGCAAGTGACGATGACACTGCGGCGATCGTGTTTCAGCACGCAGAGGCGGATCCTCGCGTGCGACTCGTCCGCGGTGAGCCGCTGCCTCAGGGCTGGTGCGGCAAGCAGCACGCCTGTTGGCAGCTCGCGAAAGAGGCACGGCACGACATCTGGGTTTTTCTCGATGTGGATGTGGAAGTGACGCCCGACGGCATCGCCCGCACGGTCGCGTTCCTCGAGGCGAATCACGCGGCACTCGGAAGCGGGTTTCCACGACAAAAAACCGCGGCTGTCCTCGACTGGCTCCTTCTACCACTGATCCACTACGTGCTCGTCGGCTATCTACCGCTGGCCCGGGCGCGGCAGGTGAACGCTCCGAGTCTGGCAGCGGGATGCGGGCAGCTTTTTGTGACGCGTCGAGCCGACTACGAGCGAGCCGGAGGCCATGCGGCGATTCGGGCCTCGCTCCACGATGGCGTGAAGCTGCCGCGGGCCTACCGACGGGCCGGGCTCGTGACCGACGTTTTTGATGCCACCGAAATCGCATCCTGCCGGATGTATGCCACGAGTCGAGACGTGTGGCGAGGGCTCTCGAAGAATGCCACCGAAGGCATCGGTTCACCGGCCACGCTGCTGCCCTTTACGGTCCTGCTGGGCGGCGGGTCAGTGCTCCCCGTCGTCGTTGCGGCCACTGGCCTCGCGACGAGCTTCGAAGGCTGGCCCGCGGGCGGTGCGGCCGTCGCGATGGTCGCCGTGGCTGTTTCATATCTCCCGCGCATCCTCGACGCCAACCGCTTCCGCCAGAGCGCCACCAGCGCGATCGCTCACCCGATTGGCGTGACGATATTTCTCACAATTCAATGGGTCGCGCTCGTGCGAAAGGCACTCGGCCTGCACACGAGCTGGCGCGGCCGAACCCTCGCGCCACAGTAGCGACTCACGCCCGGCTGGCCAGCCTGCGGGCCTTCGTGACCCGCTCGATCGCTTCGGCGGTCGTGGCGGCCGTGGCCGTCAGATGGCCCATCTTGCGGCCTGTGCGGGGCGCGCTCTTGCCGTAGAGATGGAGCCGCACGCCGGGCACCGCGAGTGCCGCGGCCCAGTCGGGCTCGCGCGGTGCTCCTGCCGGATCGTTGCCCCAGCAGTCACCCAGGAGATTGGCCATCGCCGAAGGAGTGTCCTGATGCGTTGAGCCGAGAGGGAGACCGCAGATGGCCCGCACTTGCTGCTCGAACTGACTTGTCTCACAGGCCTCGATCGTGAGGTGCCCGGAGTTATGCGTCCGTGGGGCAATCTCGTTGACGAGCACGCGACCGTCTCGCGTCACAAAGAACTCGACGCATGCGACGCCCACGACGCGAAGCGCCGACAGGACACGCTCCGCGTTCTTCGTGGCGTCGGCCAGCACACGATCCGGGAGGCCACACGGCACGCTCGACACGTCGAGGATGTGATTCGCATGGGAGTTGTGAGACGGTGCGAACGCCCGCGAGGATCCATCGAGACTCCGCGCGGCCACAACGGAAATCTCGCATTCAAAATCGATCCAGCCCTCGAGCACGCACTCCCGTGGTCCAGCAGGCCCTTCGCCTACCGCGGTCCATGCCCGATCGACATCATCGGCCACCGTGAGCTTGATCTGCCCCTTGCCGTCGTACCCGAAGGCGGCCGTCTTGAGCACGGCAGGGAGGCCCAGTTCTCCTACCGCGGCGATGAGCTCGTCACGGGACCGCACAAGCCGATGGGGTGCACACGGAAATCCGTGCTCCACAAGAAAAGCTTTTTCCCGGCCACGATCTTGCGTGGTGAAGAGCACCTGAGGATGGGGTCGTACCGCGGCAACCGCGGCAAGCGATTCGGCTGCTGCCGCCGGCACGTTTTCGAACTCGAAGGTGACGACATCGAGTCGGCGACCGACACGCGTCAGGAAATCCGGATCGTCGTAGCTGCCCACGTGAAGGTGGTCGCAGTGGCGTGCCGCAGGGCAGTCGGCGACGTCGCTGATGGCCTCCACGCGGTAGCCCATCCTGCGAGCGGCCATCGCAAACATGCTGCCAAGCTGACCGCCACCAAGAATGCCGAGCGTGGCACCAGGCAGAATCGGCCGAGCATCGGCCGAGGGGCTTTCAGCGGCCGGCATCACGACCGCTCCGAGGATGTTTCCGGCGAGGCCGTGGCGTCTCCGACGAGATCCTCGCGGAGCACCCGCGCCGTCTGTTCGGCCCGGTATGCGAGAAGTTTTTCCCGCAGCACGTCGTCGGAAAGCGCGAGGATCGACACCGCCAAAAGCGCGGCGTTCACGGCACCGGCAGGCCCGATGGCGAGCGTGGCGACCGGCACGCCCGCTGGCATCTGCACAATCGAGAGGAGCGAATCGACACCGCGAAGCATCGACGACTCGACCGGCACACCAAGCACCGGGACGTGCGTCTGGGCGGCGAGCATGCCTGGCAAATGAGCCGCGCCTCCCGCGCCGGCAATGATCACGCGGATGCCCCGATCGGCAGCCGATGCGGCGTAGTCGGCGAGTTTCGCCGGCGTGCGATGCGCCGAGACAACCTCGCAGGCATGCGGCACGCCAAATTGCTCGAGCACCTCGGCGGAGCGGCGAAGCGTTGACCAGTCAGATCGGCTGCCCATCACGACGCCGACGACCGGGGGACTGGTGGGGGCAGGGGACACGCTGCAATCCTCGTGGCAAGCCCGCAGCAGGGCGTCGAAAGGGCTCGAAAAAAGGCCCGCGGGCTGCGGAAGAGACCGTATCTTGCTTGCATTGTCTCGGTCAATCAAGGTGTGGTCATGGCTCGCTCGCTTCCCGAGGTTCTGCGCGTCGAGTGGCCGTTGGGCCATCCCACGCCTCCGTCGTCGACCGACGCGGCGCTTGACCGCGCGGTGACGGTCCTGCGGCGCGGTGGACTCGTTGCGATTCCGACCGAGACGGTCTACGGCCTGGCCGCCGACGCGCTTGATGAGGAAGCCGTCGATGGAATTTTTCGCGCGAAGGGAAGGCCTCCGTCGAACCCGCTCATCGTGCACGTGGCCAATGAGACGATGGCCCGCGAGCTTGCTGCCGACTGGCCGCCAGTCGCGGCGGCCATTGTGGCTGCATTCTGGCCAGGGCCCGTGACGGTGGTCGTGCCCTGTGCGGCCTGTGTGCCCTCGATCGTCACCGCCGGTGGTGACACGGTAGCCATTCGCTGCCCGGCCCATCCGCTTGCCAGGCGGCTCATCGAAAGGGCAGGCATGCCACTCGCCGCGCCTAGCGCCAACAGATCCGAGCGACTGTCTCCAACAACAGCCCACCATGTCCTCGAAAGCCTTGGCAACCGCGTGGAGCTCATCCTCGATGCGGGTCCCTGCGACCGAGGCATCGAGTCCACCGTGATCGATTGCACGACCACGCCCCCGCGGATCCTGCGACCAGGGCCGGTGTCCCAGGCAGATATTGCAGCCGTGGTTGGCGAGGTTCACATGGCAGGTGAGATAGCAGGGGCGTCGCCCGCGCGGTCTCCTGGGCAGTTGCGGCGGCACTACTGCCCCCGGACGCCACTGGAACTTCCCCTCGACCCACCCGCCCGTGTTGCGTCCCTTCTGGCTGCCGGTCAACGGGTGGGCTGGCTCGTTCTGGCCACGGACGACGCCGCGCGGGCGATTGCGAGGTCGAAGGATCTCGTGGCCGTGCCGATGCCGCCTGATCCACACGGATACGCCCGCTGTCTCTATGCCACGCTTCACGCGCTCGACCAGCGTCAGCTCCACCGCATCGTGGCCGATCCGCTTCCTGACGATGATGCGTGGCGGGCCGTCCGCGACCGTCTCGGGCGAGCGGCATCCCGCGATGATGGGTGAGCAACCCTCATAAAAGCCCCACGCGGCAGCGTGGGGGCGGCGGGTCGTTGGGCGACCCCGCTCATGATGGCCCGTTGGACGACCTTCCGTCCGCAGCCCCACGGCTATCGCCGTGGGCTTTTATTGAGCGTGATCGGAAGGGCGGCTCACGCGGCCGCCGTCGAAAGAATCTGCCCGAGGGCCGCAGCGATCTCGGGGTATTCGAATCGGAATCCTGTCTCCAACGCCACCTTGGGAATCACTCGCTGGGAGGCGAAGAGGACCTTGGCGAACTCACCGAAGAGCAGCCGAAGGGCAAGGTAGGGGGCGGGCATGAAGGCAGGCCTGTGCAGGGCCCGCGCGAGCGCCTTGGTGAACTCGCTGTTCCGCACGGGCTCTGCCGCGACGGCGTTCATGGGGCCGCGAATCGATTCGGTAGTGGCGGCATGGACGTACAGGCGGGCGAGGTCATCGACGTGGATCCAAGGCATCCACTGCCGACCGTTGCCAAGCGGGCCGCCAACGCCGAGCCGAAAAGGCGTGAGCATCTTGGCGAGCGCCCCGCCACCGGCGCCGAGCGCGATCCCGGTCCGCGCGGTCACGACGCGGACGCCCGCCTCCTCTGCGGCGAAGGCTTCCTTCTCCCACGCCATGCAAACCTCGGCGAGGAAGTCGTTGCCAGGAGAAGACCGTTCGGTGAGCTCCTCGTCGCCGCGGTCGCCGTAGTAGCCAACCGCGGATGCCGAGACGAGCACCCGCGGCCGCTGCGATGCCCTCGCGATGCCCTCCACGAGGTGTCGTGTACCGATCACTCGGCTCGCGCGGATCTTCGCTTTCTGCGCCACGGTCCAGCGGCCCTCGGCAACCGATTCCCCGGCCAGGTGGAGGACGACATCCACGCCGTCAAATGCCTCCGCAGGTGGCGGACCATCGAGGGGATCCCAGGCGAGCGCGCGGCCGATCATGCCACCGACGGCCCGGTGGGCACGCTCAGGATTGCGGGAAAGAAGGATCGGGTGATCGAGCAGCGGCAACAGATGCCGGCCAACAAAGCCCGTTCCGCCCGTGACCAGCGCCTTCATGAAGACTCTCCGGAAGTGACACCCCGCAAATGGCCCGCGGCGGAGTGCCGCTGGAGCCATGGCGGAGAGGAGTATAGACATGGGGTGCGAACCGGCCACCACCACGGCTCCCGCCCACTTGTCACGCCTTCGGCTCCCGCCTCGCGGCACCCTTCACCGCGACCTCGTTGTCAGTACGATCGACGCCGCCGCGTACAGCGTGATGGTGGGCTGCGGCGAGACGTACTTTCCGGCCTTTTCGCTCGCGCTCGGGCTCGGGCCGATCGTGACGGGGATGGTGGCGACCGTGCCGCTGCTGGTGGGGGCCATCGTGCAGTTGGCATCGCCGCTTGTGATCCGGCGAGTCGGTGGTCACCGTCGGTGGGTCATCCTCTGTACGGTGATCCAGGCCGCGAGCTTCGTGCCAATGGTCGTGTGGGCGATCCGCGGGGAGGCCGCTCCCTGGCAGTTGCTTCTGGCCACGAGCCTCTATTGGGCTTCCGGAATGGCCGCGGCAACCGCGTGGTACACGTGGATGGCGGGGCTTGTTCCGGGCCGCATCCGCGCGGGCTACTTTGCCCAGCGTAATCGTATCGGCCAGGCGTTCGTCCTCGTCGCTTTCGTGACGGCCGCGTTCCTTCTCCAGGCGGAGGACACGCAGGATACGGCGCTGGTGGGGTTCGCCATCCTGTTCACGGTCGCGGCGGTCGCCAGACTCGTGTCGACCGTCTGCCTTGTGGCCTGCCGGGAGCGGCTCCCCCACAAGACATGGATGGCGACGATGGCCCCGCTCGGACTCGCGGCACGCATCCGCGCCGGCTGGCGGGGCGTTCAGGCCGGGCATGCCGGCAGGCTTGTGGCGTTTCTCTGTTGCTTCATGTTCGGCATTCAAATGGCCGGCCCCTATTTTACTCCCTACATGCTTGAGGAGCTCGGCTTCAGCTACACGCAGTACCTCGTGGTGGTTGGGGCCGGATTCTTTGTGAAGGCGGTCCTGCTGCCGACCATCGGCAGAATTGGCTCACGCCTGGGGCCCTGGCGGCTCCTGCGATATGCGGGCCTCGCGATCGTGCCGCTATCCTTGCTCTGGCTGCCGAGTGAAGCGGTTGGATGGCTCGTGGGCGTGCAGCTTCTCGCCGGCGCGTGCTGGGCGGCCTACGAGCTCTCCGTTGGGCTGCTCCTGTTCGAAGTGGCCGGCGACCGCGATCGTGGCAACCTCATTGGCGTCTACACCCTCGGCATCGCCGTGGCCACCGTGTCTGGTGCCGCGTGTGGAGGAATTCTGCTCCGCTGGCTCGGAGAGGACCGGACGGCCTATGCCGCGGTGTTTGCTGCCTCGAGCATCATGCGGGCACTCACGATCCCGCTTCTGCTCCGCATCGGCACGACTCGTCGAAGCCAAGCGACACGTTAGCTCGCCGGCTGACGAGCCTCGTTCACGAGGCTGTCGAGGAAGTTGCGAGCCCGGCCATAGTCACCAGAGGCATACTCGGAGATGTGCTTCTGGAGTACCTCGACGAAGTCCGAAATCGTTGTCTCGATGGCCTTGAAATCGTTGTAGCGGATGCTCCCGCCCGATGCAGCCCGCTGCGAGAAGAGACCGTCGAGACGGTCACGGTACACCTTGTAGACATCGGATGTCAGAATGAACGGATACTCGATGTGACCGGTCACGGGATCGAGCTGTGTGGACTGGAGTCGTGGAGGCGCCCCCATCTTGGCGAGCCGGATTGCCTGATCCTGCGTGACGCGAGGGCCAGCTTCCGCAGCTCGCTTGTCTCGGTTGACCGTCCGCATCTCGAAGTAGGTCTCGGACCAGCGAAGCTTATTCTGCATTTCGAGCGTCTTGGCCTCTTCCCAGTTCTTGGCCGCTTCGGAATTTTGCAGGTTGGCGTATCCCTGGGCGCGGACAACGGAGGCCAGCCCCATGTCGGCACCCTCTTGGGCGGTGGAGGCC
>CAYZHH010000041.1:0-17523 GCA_964478275.1 uncultured Candidatus Kuenenia sp. | reverse complement strand
TCGACGTGCAGCTCGTGTTTGCAGATGCCGGCGGAATTGAGCCCGAGCGGGGCGACGAGGCTGTCATCCGTGTTCGCGGCGCCGACGGCACGCCGATCGGCTGGTGCCTCCGGACGAGCCCCGCGGCCGACCGCGTCATTGGTTATCAAGGGCCCACCGACGCGATCGTCGGTTTTGATTCGGAGAACAAGGTCGCGGGCGTGGCCGTCCTCACGTCGTTTGATAACGAGCCCTATGTGGGATACGTCCGGGACGACGAGGCGTTCCGCGGCCTCTGGCGCGGGATGACGGTCGAGGCGCTCGCGGGAATGGATCCGGCCGACCACGGGGTCGAGGGTGTCAGCGGCGCGACGATGACGAGCCAGGCGATCGCCGCAGGGATTGTGCGGGCGGCGCAGGAACGGCGAGAACGCGGTGTCGCAACGGATGGCTTCTTGGCACGCGCCTCGGCGTGGCTGCGCGGTATTGAAGGCCCCCAATGGGGTGCGATCGCGGTCATCCTTGCGGGCATCGCCACCGCGTTCACGCGGGCTCGTGGCACCTGGTTCGGAAAGATTGCCCTGCCACTGGCCGTGCTGGGCTATCTGGGTTTCGGGGCGGGTGCCCTCTTGTCACTCGCGCAGTTCGCGGGCTGGAGCCAAGCCGGTGTGCCAGCGGGCGCTGTCGTGTTGACGGTCCTTACTGCGGTGGCCTTCGTTTCACCTATGACGACAAAGCGCAATGTGTACTGCTCACACCTCTGCGGTCACGGTGCTGCCCAGCAACTTCTCCGCCGAGTGGCGAAGCCGAAGGGCAAGATTCCGCCGCGACTTCGCCCATGGCTTACCGCCTTGCCCTGGGCGCTTCTCGCGCTGGCGATCCTCACGGCCGTCGTTCCCTTACCGATCGCGCTTGTCGACCTCGAGCCGTTTGATGGGTATCTCCCGCTCGTCGCCGGCATTCCGGCCCTGTTGATTTTCGTCGTGAGCCTCGTGGCGAGCATCCGGTATCCGATGGCTTACTGCCGTTACGCCTGCCCGACCGGCGCCCTCCTCGACCACGTGCGCCTCCATCGCGCAAGCGCCCGCTTCACCTGGCGAGACGCCGTTCTCCTAGCCTGCCTCACCACCGCGGTCGCCCTCTCCTGGTGGCCCTGATGACACGCCTGGCTTGTTGCGATGCTGGCACGTTGGAGGCGGATCTGTCTTGAAGCAGCGTGAAGGGGAGATCGGCGAGGATCTGGACAGCGATTTGGGGAAAGCGGGGGTATCTGGCTGCATGACGCTCGTCGAGGGGCCAGCGGGTACACCGCCGCCTCCCGAAGTGCCGTTGACTGGGCATTTCTCAGTCTTTAACCACATCCTCTTGCGGCCCAATGTCAGGCGGCCGTGCCCGCGGTGTCGACAAACGATGTATGCGTGACGGCCGAACGTTTCACAATCGCCTGAAGGAGAACCCGCCGTGACCCGATTGGTGATGACGCTGTTGGTTCGAGATGAGGCGGATATCATCCGCGCCAACATCGACTTTCATCTGCGGCAAGGCGTGGACTTCATTGTCGCGACCGACAATGGCTCCAAAGACGGCACTCGGGAGATTTTGGCTGAGTACGAAAAACGGAGCGTGCTGACGCTCATCGACGAACCGGGCCGAGACTACTCGCAAGGGCGATGGGTGTCACGCATGGCGCACCTGGCGCGTGACGAGTATGAAGCGGATTGGATCCTCAACAACGATGCCGACGAGTTCTGGCACTCGAAAGGCGCCGACCTCAAGCAGGATCTGGCCAATGCGACGGCCAGCATGCTCATCTGCGCCCGCTACCAAATGTTTTTCCCTCACGACGCACCAGCGCCCCGGAACATTTTCGCAGACGCTCGTTGGCGGATCGCCCAACCGGTGCCGAACCGGCCGCTCGCGAAACCGCTCGAGGATCCTCTCGCGGCTCCCTACCTTTATCTCGATCTGCCGTCGAAAGTGCTGTGCCGCGCCGCTGGGCTCGAGAACGTCGAGCAGGGCAACCACTCGGCGACCTATGCGAACGCGTCACAGGAGCACAGCCAGGCCATAACGATCTACCATTACCCCATCCGTGGTTTCGGGCATTTCTTACGCAAGGTGACTCTTGGCGGCGCGGCGTACGCCAACAACAAAGAGCTGCACGAGAGCGTGGGTTGGCACTGGCGTCGCTGGTACGGCATGGTCCGAAGTAATCGTGCCGTCGCGGCCTTTCAGGAAACCATGCCGTCGCATGCCCAACTCGAATGCGAACTCAAGTGTGGTGTGGTCCTTTGCGACTCCACGATGTGTTCGGAAGGTAGCCTCGAACGCCGTATGGCAGCCTAGCCATGGAGCAATAGAACCCTCCCCAAGGGGACAACGGCTTCTCATGAACCAGCCAGCCAGTGTCGCGATGGCGACGAGCCTGCTGATCCGACCTCGCGCCTGGTGGAGCAACAAGGTCCCGCTGTCGGTGTTCCTGATGTCGGTCCTGCTCGCCAGCGGGCCTTTGTCTATCGATGGCTTTCTCCTGCTCGTCGTGGTCGTGGTCGTCGTATCATGCGTCGCCAACTACGGTTTCGGACTCAACGAGCTCTTCGACCAGAAGGAGGACGCACGCGCCGGTCGCGCGAATGTCGCCATCGAGCGAGGGACGACACTCGTGTGGTGGGCGACGCTCCTCTCCGCCGCGGTGGCTCTGGCGCTTGCCACGCTTGCCGGGGGTGTCGCCGGCGGCGTCCTGACGGCACTCGAATTGCTTCTGCCCGCGACCTACTCGATCCCGCCGATCCGCACCAAGGAGCGAGGCCTTCTCGCGGTGGTCTCCGACGCGACGGCCGCGCACGTCTATCCAGCGGTATTCGCGATGCTCGTGCTCGCGCACCAAGGCGTTCGCTCCTTCGACCGCGTCATGATCGTGGCCGTCGTGCTCTGGTCCATCGGCGCGGGGCTGCGCGGAATCATTGCCCACCTGATCGTGTCCCAAGACCACGACCGCGCCGCCGGTCTCGAGACCCTCTCGCACAAATTCGGCGCGCGGCGCCTCACGCTCCTGATACTGACGTTTCTCATGCCGATGGAGATCCTGGCTCTCGCAGTCGTGTTGGCAAAAAGCGATGGTGGCTGGCCGATGGCGGTCTTTGTCGCGGCCTTCGTCGGCAACGAGCTACGTCGATTCTGCTCGCCGACGATCCGAGAGGCTTTTGCGCGGAGCTACGAAGGGCGAACCTTCGCGACCGTCACTCACCGCTACGTCCCATTTGCCAACGAGATGCTCTATCGCACATGGGGCCCGCTCCTCATTCCCGTCTGCGCCGCATGGCAACACGACAGCCCCGGCTTTCTCGCGATCAGCGTCCTCTTTGCGGCCGGCTGGTGGCATCGCATCCGCACGCTCTCGTGGCAGACCATGTGACCGAGCCGATGAGGCCGTCGCCCGCCTGCCGCTCTAGCTCGGACAAGGCTCGTTGGGGGGCAGCGTCTCGAGGGACCGCCCCCCCCACGGAGACCGGTGCCCATTCCAATGCACCACCGCAATCTGCGGCACGCGCTGGCGAATGACGGCCAGCTCGTCGCTGCCCGCCTCCGGCATGTCGTTGAGGATGGCCGTGTGCTCGACGGAGCAGTTCCAGCTGTTGGTGGGCCGCACGCGATGTTCCTGGCCGGTCTTTTGAATCGCCCAGATAAGGCACCCCTGGTCGTGCCACGATATGAGCGCCCGCACGCGGTCATCGCTCGCCGCGCGATCGACGAGCAGCAGATACGCGTCAAGCACGTCACGGTCACGGCTCTTGCGCCAGCCGGAGACTCCGGCATTGATCAGCGGTATCTTCGGGTCAAACGCCCGCTCGATCGTCGCGTAATCGTAGAGCCTGGGATTATTGGCCGTGACCTCCGGTGCTTTGTTTTCTGGCGTGAACACAGGCCCGTCGTCGAGGGCCGCGAGCATCAGGTCGAAGTCGCGCAGCACGAGCAGGTCGCAGTCGAGCCAATAGACATCATCGAAGGGCGCGCTGTCGATCAGGATCGGGCAGATCCACAAGGGCCAGATCCGCTTGCCCGGCTTGCCCAGAGGGGCATCGTTGTGGGTGGCGTGACGGACGCGCTCGATGCGGGGATCGTCGGGCAGCTGCATGATGTGAAGCCGCTCACGTGACTTCGCGAAGGCGTGTTGAGTCTCGGTCAGGCCGAGATCGAATGCGACGACCGGACACGGACACGAGCGCTGCACTGAGTCGTACATCGCGATGAGGCCCGCGAAATAGTTCGCGTCGCAGCACGTGATAATCCCGCGACTCCGCGCCGGCAAGGGGCGTTGGGGCTCCATGGCGTTCAACATCCTGAGTTCGGTGCGATCCGATACGCACAGTGGCGCCACTGAGTCCACTCGAGCGGCTGGCCCCCGGCGGAGAGGTCGATCTGGTTCGCGTTCGCGAACAGCTGCCACATGGTAGGCGTGTTCGTGAACCCGATCGGTCGATCGAAGACCTGCGGGCACCCTGCACTGGCGAACGCTGCGGCGAGGTCGGCGGGTGGCCGAACAAAGAGCCTACACTCAGCCTCCGCGACGCGGCGACGCGCGACGTCGGCCTGGACCTGCGCGACGGTGATGGCATCGATCGTGACCGCGACTTTCTTGGCGATTCGAACGCTGGGGCCAGCCACGCCGCAGCCCGCGTCCGAGATGCGCATGCCCGGCACACTACCAGCGGAATCGATCACGGAATCGATCAACGCGTCAGTGTCCTCCGGCCGGCAAGCCTGGAACACATCGCCACACGACTCGAGGGAATGCCCCGTCCAGTCGTCGTAATAATCCAGGATCGGTTGTGTTGATAGCACGTGTGGCATGGCCTCACAAGGAGAGGACGGTCAAAGGCGGTTCCGTAACGAGACTCATAGGAAATGAACCCATAGACGTTTTTGCTTTGTGTGCGCCCCCTGGAGCGGCATTGCGATTCGCTGTTAACAAGGGTGGTTTCGTTTCTTACGCGCCAGCACGGCCTGGCGGGTGGACGGATAGGTAATCAGATCAAGTTGCTCGAAGTGGGCCCCAAGTAACGAAAGCATGTGGGTAACGTGAGGCGCGATCATATCCTCGTGTCTTGAATTTTCATTCTCGATATAGGACCACGTGACACCGGTAATCAAAACCCTTCCCGGCCAAGGGGAGCCGGTGACCTCATAAGGAATCGAGACCCCTGATACAAGTGTTGGGTCGCACAAGGGCACAAAGCACACGCCGTCGGGTGCTGTCCAGGCAGCTATGTTATCCACCCAGCGCCCCACTTCAGCCATGGATGAGACGAGGCCGTAGGCGTACCACATGCACGACACGAGTTTCCAACGGTCCCGCCATTCAGGCATCGGGTCGAGATAGCTTTGTGGATAGAATTGCACGCCGGGGTTTCGAGTGGTGGCTCGGGTGATCATCGCCGGGGAAATATCGAGTCCAGCCCGCTCAATATGCGGGAAGAGGCTGAGGAAATAGCCCGTTCCACAAGCGAGATCCAACCACGGCCCTCCCCCCGCCAGGAGCTGATCCAAAGTCGCGATCTCAAATTCGGTGTCGGGCCGCGCAAGTTCCGAGTTGAGAAACTTGTCATCGTATTCCGCAGCATACTTGGCGTCATACAAGCGTCGGACTTGCTCTGGTGTCATAGGTCTGTCTCCCAGGAATTCGCCTTCGCCCGCGCCGAAACGGAAAGCAGCCGAGCGCCGATGAGGGTCGGGGAGTGACGCCGTCTGACTTCGCCGTGATTCATCATCCGTCGAGGTCCGTCATCACGGCGAGAGAATACTGGCGCAGCGGCGCGGACACGATCCCGTGGCTCCGGGCGCCGACGGGGCGCGTGCCGGGAGCGTGGCGGTGGAAGAACTCCGCGTCCACCTCGAACTGCTCCACCTCCGTGGGCGAGATGCGGAAGGCGTGCAGGAGGGGAGCCTCGACGGGGACCATGACGACGCCGACGCTCAGTCGCCGGGCCTTCGTCCGATTCGGTGGCGAGCCGTGGAGGAGCCGTCCGTCGTAGAAGAGACCCTCGCCCGCCTTCATGGGCACTTCACAAACATGACGCTCGCGGAGCTGATCGAGGATATTCACGAACGGATGCGCGTCGGCGTGCGCGCGGGGATCGGTAGTGAGCCGGTGGCTTCCGGGTACCACGCTCAGGCAGCCGTTGTCGGATCCCACATCGACGAGAGGGCACCACACGTTGAGGCTGACGAAGCGCTTTTCATCGACAAAGGACCAGTCTTGGTGAAAGGGGACCTCGCTGTCCGTCGCGCCGCCTTCCTTCACCACGAAGTTCGCCACGCGCAGCTGGTAAGCGGGGAGGCATCGTGCCAAAGGTGCCTCCATCACTGCCGTGATGGCGGTGAAGATCGCGCGGCGGTATTCGGCATCCTGCGCGAACATGCTGGCGTGGAACCCGCGCGTCGCGGGGTGCTGGATCGCCTCGTAGGCGGCTGCCAGACGCGCGACCTCGTCGGACCGGAGGAGTGGACACTTGAGATAGCCCTTCTCCACGAGTGCCTGAGCGAGCGACGGATCGGACAACGTTGGGATCATGGCGGGTCTTGGCAGCGTGCACGTGGCGGGTGGGTGGTGGTTTGGTTCTGAGGGGAGCCGATCCGGGGAGGGTAGCCGATCCGGCCCGAGTCTGTCTTGTGTCGCGATGCCCGGTGTCGGAGCCCCCCGTGAGATCGCCCCACATCCATAGCCGAAGCACCAACCTTCACGCCGGGAGCAGGCCACCGCAGGGATGCGCCGGAAACTTGCCGATAGCCGATAGGTGCGGTATCTTTATGCGTTGGGGGTATCGGAGCGAGGCTCTTGTTTCTGCGAGGCTCTTGTTTCTGCGAGGCTCTTGTTTCTGCTTGATCGCTGCCTTCGGCTAGCCGCCTAGCTTGTAGCGGTAGCCGGGACTGCGCCGATGGGCGACTGCGTCGCGCGGGCCTCTTCTCGTTTCACTCGCAGGAGAGTCATTATGTCGCCCCGGAAGGCTCGCGACCGGTGCCAATTGCGGCTCGAACGGCTCGAGTCGCGGCTGGCCATGGCTTCGCTCTTTGTCTCGACCGCCGGCAGCGATGCCGGCGATGGCTCCGAGCTTTCGCCGTGGCGGACGCTTCAGCACGCGGCGAGCGTGGTCAGCGCTGGCGACACGGTGCATGTGCGGGTGGGCAATTACGTCGGCTTCGACATTCGCCGCGATGGCACGGCGGCCAACCGCATCACATTTTTAGCTGAGAGCGGCGTGCAGATCACGCAGCGGAACGCCGTGACGCCCGACGGGATCAACCTGGAAGGGGCCGACTACGTCACGATCGAGGGCTTCACTGTCAACAACATGCCCCGAACCGGGATCCGTTCGGTCCTGAACCACCACGTCATCATCCGCAACAACCGGGCCGACAACAATTTCAAGTGGGGCATTCTCACCGGGTTTAGCGACGACCTTGTGATCGAAGGGAACATCACCAGCCGGTCGCAGGACGAGCACGGCATCTATGTGAGCAACAGCGGCGACCGGCCGATCATCCGAAACAACATTTCGTGGGGAAACCGCGGCAACGGCATCCACATGAATGGCGATGCCTCGCTGGGGGGTGATGGAATCATTTCCAATGCCGTCGTGGAAGGGAACGTGATCTACGGCAACGGCGTGGGGGGTGGCTCGGGCATCAACTGCGACGGCGTGCAGAATTCCACGATCCGCAACAACCTGATCTACGACACACACGCCAGTGGCATTTCGCTCTACCGCATCGACGGCGGTGGTGGCTCGTCGGGCAACCTGGTGGTCAACAACACTGTGGTCGTCGCTGCGGACGGCCGCTGGGCGCTCAACATCCAAAACGGCAGCGTCAACAACACGGTCCGGAACAACATCTTCTACGGGTATCACTCGTTCCGCGGCAGCATCGACATCAGCGCCGACAGCCTGACCGGCTTGAGTAGCGACTACAACGTCCTGATGAACCGTGTCACGACGAACGGGGGTACCAGCGTGCAGACGCTGGCCCAGTGGCAGGCGTCCGGCCGCGACACGCACTCGATCATCGCCACGCCGAATCAGTTGTTCGTCAACCCGGCGAGCGACTTTCATCTCTCAGCCACGAGCGCAGCGATCGACATCGGCACGATGCAGTTCGCGCCCGCCATTGACTTCGAAGGGGACGTCCGGCCACACGGCGTGGGCATCGACATCGGTGCCGACGAGCGTCGTTCGGTCACGCCGCCACCGCCACCGCCACCGCCACCGCCGATGAACCAGGGACCGACGGACGTTGTGCTGAGTGGCGGCTCCGTCATCGAGAATGCTGCCGCGGGTACGCTCGTCGGCACGGTCTCTGCCGTCGATCCGAATGCTGGCGACAGCCACTCCTTTGTGCTCGTGAACGACGCGGGGGGGCGGTTTACGATTTCTGGCAACCGGCTCGTGGTGGCCGGGCCGCTCGACTTTGAGACGGCCACCAGCCACACCGTCGTCGTGCGGGCGACCGACGCCGGTGGCCTGGTGTTCGACAAGGCGTTTGCGATCAGCGTGCAGAACCACAACGAGCTGATCGGCTTCGATGTGCAGCGCGGCGCGGCCCAGCGGTCGTACATCCGCTATCTCGATCTGGTCTTTGAAAACGGGGCAGGGCTGACGCAGCTTATTGCTGAAGGTCGTGTGCGACTGACGCGGTTTGGCCTCGGCGGCCTCAGTCCCGTCAACGTTTCCCTGGCTGGCAAGCTGACTGTCGTCGGCAACCGGATCGTCGTCAATTTTGGTGTGCAGGGCATCGGGGGCAATCGGAACACGACCGCCGGCAACGGGTACTATCGGCTGTCGTTAGACACCGACCGCAACGGCTCGTTTGAGACCCTGCGGCATTTTTATCGCCTGCTCGGCGATACGAGCGGCGATCGGACGGTGAATTTCATCGATCGCAGTAACGTCAATGCAAACCTCGGCCGCCGAGGGCCGAACCTGAACCCGGATGTGAACGGGGATGGCATCGTCAACTCGACGGATCAGTACCTCGTGCGCCAGAACCTGGGAAGGACGCTGGCGAGTCCATTGCCGCTGGATGACTGACGAGCAGGACGAAAGGCCAATGGATCGGCTGGTTAAGGGCCCTTGTGCGTCGGGGGCGGGGGCCGGCGTGTAACGGGTTCGTCACGGAATTTGCTCTTCTGGGCGCGCCGTGGGAACCTTCCGCAGCGACCGCACGTCGCACCACCCCAAGTGTGCACTCGGGTTGGTGCGCACCGCCTGCGGCACAGTCGGTGGGGGGTTGCTCCTGCTGGCTCAAAGACTCCCTGGAACCCTGACATGATGCCGACCGCTCGCCGCGTTTTCTGGGCCCTCATTCTGGCTGCGTCTGCCGGCTTGCCGGCGCTTGCAGCGCCATCTGCCCTCCCGGAGACCGCCCTTCCCAAGATTCAGGCAGAGATGCGGAACCAGCGGTTCGAGAAAGCGATCGCGCTAGCAGACAAGGTCATGACCGGCATGGCCACCAAGCTCGAGGCCGCGGATCAGGTGCTCTTCCTCAAGGCCACTGCCCTCCTGCTGGATAAAAACTTTCCCGAGGCGGTCGTGGTGGCCGACCAGCTCGTCAAAGACTTTCCAAAGTCGGACTGGCGTCACAAGGCGGTCTTCCTCGCCGCCCAGGCGCTGATCGAGCAGAAGAAGTTTGCCGAGGCCGCGGCGATCTATGAGGCGGAGTCTGCTCGGATTCTTTCCCCAGAGCGCAAACAGGAATTGGTCGGCGAGATTCTTCGGTTTGCGGAGAAGCTCGAGGCGAAGCCCGATCCACAAGTTCCCGACGCGCCGCAGCCAAACTTTCAGAAGGCCTACTCGCTCTACACCAAGGCGCTCTCGACGGAGCTCCCGCGGGAGTTTCGCGACGCGATCATGTTTCGCAAAGCGAGAGCCATTCAGCAGGCTGGCAACCCTGGCCAGGCCGTCGCTGAGTTTCAGGCGTATCTCTCGGAATACGACCCAACATGGACCGGGCTCGCCGGGTCAGGTAGCCAGCGGCTACCGATGCAGAACCCGCCGCCGGCCGGCAAGCATGTGGCGCGGGCCCGCTTTTACCTCGCCGAATCATTCAATCAGCAGGGCACTCCTGACGCGGCGCGGCTGGAGCTCGAGGATCTCTTGAAGATGGTGACGGCACCAGTGGAAGAGAAGACCGCACTCTCGGCCGAACTGGCCACAGAGGAAGGAAAGGCCCTTCCGGCGGAGATTCGTTGGCTGCAGGTGCAGACCTTTTTCGGTGCCAATCAAGACGCGGTCTCGCATGTGAACTGCGCATCGCCAGGGGCAAACATCGTCTCGAACACGGGAGCATTCATCGGCAATACCGGCGGTCTCCCGACGAGCGACGTGCAGCTCTATAGCCTCACCAGTGGCAATCTCGACCAGGCCCTCGACACGTGCCGGGCCTATCTGAAGTCGCATCCTCAAGGAGTCCGCTCCAATCAGCGCAGCCGTGCCGTTCGAGTGGCGTGGATGATCGCCGAGGCACTGCAGACCGCGGGCCGCAGCGATGAATCAATCGCCGCCTACCGAGATTTTCTGGCAACCAAGGGTTTTGGCCTGCCCGAGGGGGATGTCGCCGACGCGATGGACGATGAAATCCGCGCCACCCCGGCCACCCATCTCGCAAACCTCAAGATGCGGGCGGTCTTCCGCATCGGGCAGATCCTCGCCAGCCAGAAGAAGCATGAGGAGGCGATCGCAACGTGGCAGGGCTATGTCAAGGATTATCCGAACGGCCCCGATTGGTCCGCGAGCCAGAACGCAATCATCAATGCCGAGTTTCAACTCGGCCTCGACGCCCTTGCCGACAAGCAGGAGGACGTCGCGATGCAACGATTCCAAGCGTTCCTGCGGGCCCATCCGCTCGACGAGCGGGCCCCCAGGATCCTCTATCTGTTCGGCGCGGTCCACCAAGCGAATGCCCTCGATCTCGAAGAGTCAAAAGGCCCCGCGAAAGAAGTTGCCGCGAGCTACCGAAAGGCCATCGACGAGTGGGCCAAGCTCGTCAGCAAGTATCCCGAGAGCGACGCGGCCCGGGCGGCAATGCTCGCAAGCAGCCGCATCCTCGAGACGAAGCTCGGCGAATTCACGAAGGCCCTCGAGCTCTCCCAAAAGCTTGTCCGCGAGCGGCAGGATAGCGATGCGGCGCTCGCCATCGCGAGGCTCACGCAGAAGGCGCTCGAGGTGTCGAGCGATCGTGTGTTTCGCACCGACGAGACGCCGGTGGTGAAGGTCAAGCTGCGGAACATCGAGCGATGCGAGGTGCGGCTCTACCGGATCGATCTCCAGGCCTACTTCCGCAAGATGCACGGCATCACCGGCGTCGAGGGGCTCGATGTCTCGCTCATTCAGCCCGACAAGACCTGGACACTCGAACCGAAGAACTACGCGAAGTACAAGCCTTTCGAGCAGGAGGTGGAAATTCCGTTCAAGGGCAAGGAGGCCGGGGCCTATGTCGTGACGATCGGCGACGACGACCTGGAATCCACCGTGCTCGTGCTCCGCTCGGATCTCGAAGTGGTAGTGAAGTCGAGCCGCCGCGAGGTGCTCGCCTTCGTGCAAGACATGCACACGGGGAAGCCCGCCAAGGGCGTCGAGATCCTGGTCAGCAACGGTTCGGCCGTCGCCGCCACCGGGGCGACCGGTGCCGACGGCGTCTATCGCACGACGCTCGAGGCGCTCAAGAACCTCGAGGACGTGCGGGTCTTCGCCCTTCGTTCCGGTCATGCCGCCGCCTACAACCTTCCCCTGGAGGGCCTCCAGCTATCCACGGGGCTCGCGAGCAAGGGGTATCTCTACACCGATCGACCGGCCTACCTACCCGGCGAGCGGGTCGCCATGCGGGGCGTCTTGCGGGATGTGACAAACGACGCCTACGTCATCCCCGCAAACCCGAACTTCACGATCCGCTTTTCCGATCCGCAGGGCCGGCTGCTTTCCGAACAAAAAGTAAAACTTGGACCGTTTGGCACGTTCGACGCGGCGCTCGATCTCCCGTCGCAGGCCGCCATCGGTCAGTACACGATGACCGCCAGTCAGGAAGGCAAGGTCACGGGCAAGGTCACGGGCAGGGCCCCACTTCAGTTCCAGGGCACCTTCGAGGTGCGGGAATTCAAACTCGAGAAAATAAAACTCTCGATGGAGTTCCCTCGCCGCGTGTGGTTCCGTGGCGAGACGATCGAGGCCACGCTGAACACGGCCTTCTACTGGGGCGAGCCGCTCGCCAATCGCGTGCTCCGCTGCACGCTACCGGATCGCCGGATCGAGCGGGTCACGACCGATTCAGAAGGAAAAGCAAAACTCTCGTTCGACACCACCGGCATGACGCCCGGGAGTCGTCTCACGTTTTCTGCTGTCCTCGACGGCGAGAATGTCACTGCAACTGAGAACCTGACGCTTGCTCGCCTTGGATTCTCGATCATGGCCACACCGAGCCAGAGCGTCGTCATCGCCGGCGAGTTTTTTGATGTCGATCTCATGACGACAGGGGCCGATGGCATGCCGGTAGGAGAGAAGCTTGCGGTGACCGTCTTGCGGATGGACACGCCGAAGACGAGCCGCATCCTCACGCTGCTTCCCTGGCAGGAGGCCGAGAGCCCCGTGGCGGCCGAGGTTGCGGATTCCGAGCTCGCCGCCACCACCGACGCCACGACCGGCAAGGCGACCGTGTCGCTGAAGCTTGCCAAGGGGGGCATCTATCGAATGCGAGTCACCGGCACCGATCGCTTCGGGCAGACGATCACGCGTGAGACCCAGGTGCAGGTGTCGGGCGATGACGACGCGACAAAGCTTCGGATATTTGCCGACAAGGCCAGGCTCAAGGTCGGCGAGGATGCTCACGTGCGGCTCCATGCACGGCTCGACAAGGGCCTCGCGCTCGTGACTTTTGAAGGGGAGACGATTCTCCAGTACAAGATCGTCGAACTCCGCCGCGGCTCCAACGAAATGGCCATCGATGTTGGGCACGACCTGTTCCCGAATTTTCGGCTCGCGGCGGCGGTGATCGATGGCCGCGAACTGCGGAGTGCGTCGAAGGATTTTGTGGTTGAGCGCGAACTGACGGTGGCACTCAAGCCGATCAAGGAGGCGTTTCTACCGGGCGAGGAGGCCGCGGTAGAAATCACCGTGACCGACCAAACGGGCAAGCCGGTGCAGGCCGAGCTGAGTCTTGCGCTTGTGAACGAGGCGCTCTATGCGGTGTGCCCCGATACGACGCCGTCGATCCTCGACTTCTTCCAGAAGGACGCCCGCCGGCACGCGGAGTTTCACACCGGGGCCACCTGTGGATTTCGGTACGTGGGCACCACGCGGCAGGTGGTCAAGGCCCTCACCGACGAGAAGAACAGGCTCGTGCGAGCGTCCGACGAAGAGGCGAAGCGGCAAGTTCAGATGCCACAGCTCTCGGGAGGCTTCCAATTTGAGGGGGGACGCACCGTTTTTGCGAATCCTTCGTCACGGCCGGCACCTTCGGCTGAGTGGCAGATGGAGATGATTGACCGGGAAGGATTCGATCAGAGTGAACTCCCCGTTGACGCTCCCCTGGACGCAGTTCGCGGCGAACTGAATAACGTCATGCGGGCGACTCGAGCCAAATCATCGGCTGACGGCGGCGGCGGCGATATGGCCGCGTCAAGCACCACAACTTCGGCCCCACGTCGCGAAGTGCGTGGCGAGGGCCGCTGGCTACCGTCGATCGTGACGGATGCCGAAGGCAAGGCCGTGGCCACCATCACGATGCCCGAGACCACCACCGCATGGCGGCTCACGGCCCGCGGCTGCTCGGTGGAAACGCTCGTGGGGCAGGCTACGGCCGCCACGCTCACCCGCAAGGATTTCTTTGTCGAACTGAAGACCCCGTCATTCCTCCGCGAAGGCGACTCACTCCGCGTCGTTGGGCGGGTCCACAACCTCACCGACTTTGCCGGCAGCGTGCCGCTCACCCTGCGGGTTCTCGACGCCTCCGATCCCTCCAAGGTTCTCGCCACACGAGAACAATCGGTCGAGGTGGTTGCCAAGGGAGGCGCCGAGGTGGTTTTTGATGCCTTCGTGATCCCGGATCTGCTGGATGTCACCTTTGAGCTTGCCGGCGCTGCTGGGGCCCAGAAGGACAGCGTCGCGCAGACAATCCCCGTGCAGCCGTGGGGCCTTCCCTATGCAGTTCACGCCGGCGGTTCCGCCACCGCCGACACAGCGGCCGTGCTGACGCTCCCTGATGGCCGGCCCTACGGCTCGATGTGGATGACGCTCTCGGTGGGGCCCGACGTGAAAGATGCCGTGCTCGACATGGCGCTGCGGCAGTACGGCCCCCTGGCCGAGTATGCCCGGATCATGCCCCCTGTGTTCGGCGATTCGGTCGGCAATGAGCTCTTGGCGATCGCATCGGCGCTCGCCTATGCCAACACCGGCACTGATGACAGCACAAACGCTCGACGGCTTGCGGAACGGGGCCGCGGGCTCGTGGCGACGCTTGTTGCCAGCCAGGCCGCCGACGGAAGCTGGACGAGCGGCATCGCGGGCGATTTCACGGCGGCTCGCACCTTCTGGGCCTTGATCGCCGCGCGGCGGTCTGGCATCGCCGTCCACAAGGACACGATTGACAAGGCGGCGGCGTATCTCCTCAAGCAGCTCGAAAGCCTCGACGCCAACGATGCCGACGGCCGGGCAATCGTTCTGCACGCTCTCTCCACCGACAAGCGGGCCGATTTTGCCGCGTGCAACCGGCTCTATCGAGACCGCAACAGCCTCGGGTCCACCACGCTCGCCTACCTGACACGGGCGTTTTTCAACATCGACCGCCATGAAATTGCCACCGAGCTCGCGGGCATCCTCGAAGGCAAAGCGAAGGCCGAGCCGAATCAGCCCCCGAACCAGCCTGTGGTCTGGGAGTCGGGCTCCAAGGTGGCGTGGCTTTCCGACACGTCGGAGACGACGGCGCTCGTACTTCTGGCCCTCGCGGAATCGAAGCCGACCTCCCCGCGTGCCGAAGACGCGGCGGGATCCTTGCTCCAATCCCATGGATGTTTCGGGTTTCCGTCGGGACGGGCACAAGGCCCGGCCATCGCGGCGCTCGCATCGTGGTTTGCACGCGGAAAGGAGCAGGCGACCGACATGGAGATTGTCGTCCAGGTCAACGGCAAGGAGATCGGCGTCGTGAAGTCGGTCGGAGCGAGCGGCCTTCACATGCTCGAGGTGCCGAAGGATTCAATTGCAAATGGAAAGAACGTCGTCGAACTGAAGATGCGGGGCCGCGGTCGCTACACCTACGCCGCCACGCTTTTTGGATTCTCTTCGGACACGAAGTCCACAGCCAATAACGTGCGTCCGCTCAGCGATCCCTGGCGCTATGTGCACGCCCCGCTCGAATACCGAGGCAAGCCGATTTCCGCGGGGAGTAGTTCGCCGGTCAAGAACCTGGAGCACGGCCAGCGGGTGAGCGTCAGTGTGGGCGGCCACGACGGCCACTGGCACCACGGCCGCTGGTTCTTCTTGGATATCCCGCTGCCCGCGGGCACGCGGCTGGTGGACGGCACCTGGCAGGCGTCGGATAACGCCACCATCGAGGTGCATCCGACGATTATCCGCGTTTATTTTCAGGACCGATGCCCTTCGGTCAGCTATGAGCTTGCTGGATACGTGCCCGGGGCGTTCCGCATCCTGCCCTGCACGATCCGCGAGATCGGCAATCCGGCGTTCCTCTCGGTCGGTTCGACGCCCGAACTGACCGTGCTCGCCCCCGGCGAAGTATCCACCGATCCCTACCAGATGAATATCAACGAGCGGTTCGCCCTCGGCCAGTGCCATTTTGGCGACGGCGACAACGCACAAGCCCTCGAATATCTCGCCGCGGTATTCAAGGAGCAACCGAAATACAACGAGAGCGAGCTGGCCCGCATGCTTCTCTGGATTCATACGAAGCCGGCATTCTACGACGCCCGCAAGATCGTCGAGATGTTTGAGATTCTGCGGGAGCGGTACCCGTCGCTGGAAATCCCGTTCGACCGACTGCTCGTGGTGGGCAAAGCCTACCGAGACATCGGCGAACAGGAACGCGCCTGGCTCGTCTACCGTGCAGTGATCGCTGCCAGTTTCACCAACGACGCCGGCATCAGCGCCGTGCTCGAAGACGAGGGGCGTTTCCTGGGCTCAATCAGCTTCCAGGAGCGGGTCTGCAAGGAGTATCCCGACACCGCCGACGTGGTGGCGGCCTCGTTTGCCATCTCGCAGCTCCTCTATGAAAAGGCTCCCAAGGCCCATGAGCTGCCGAAGGAAGACGGCGCGCAACCGGAGAAGATCGCGATGCTCGGCCGCACGGTGGAACTGCTGCGGGATTTTCTGGCGCGGTATCCGACCGACCCGCTCGCCGACGACGCTGGATTCAGCCTCTGTAACGCCATGCTCGATCTCAAAACTTTTCCAGTGGTGGTGAGCCTCAGCAAGGAATTTGCACGGCTTCATCCTGAGAGCGAGCTGACGCCGAGCTTTCAGTACATGACAGCGCTTGGTCTTTTCTGGCAGAGCCAGTATGGCGAGGCTCTCGCCGCCGCCCGCGTGGTAGCCGACGGCGAGAGCAAGGATCGCGATTTCGCCCGCTACATCCTCGGCCAGATTTTTCATGCTGAGAGTAAGCCGGCCGATGCCATTGTCTGGTACGAGAAAGTCAAAACGCTGTATCCCGACGCCGCCGAGGCGATTCGTTACTTCGAGGACAAGCGGATCGGCCTCGAGGAAGTCACGGTGGTGAAGCCGGGGGCTCCGGTGTCGCTCACCCTCACATACCGCAACATCAAGGAGGCCTTCGTGCAGGTTTATCGGGTAGACCTCATGAAGCTCTACCTGCAACAGAAAAATCTGAGTGCCATCACGAGTGTCCAGCTGGCGGGCATCAAGCCGGAATCCGAAATCACAGTAAAACTCGGCGACGGCAAGGACTACGTCGAAAAGGAACGGGCCATCGACCTGGCGCTCGAGGACGAGGCGGCCTATCTCGTGATCTGCCGTGGCGATGATCTCTTCACGAGCGGGATGGTTCTCATCACGCCGCTCAAGATCGAGATGCAAGAGGAAAACGCTAGTGGACGGGTTCGCGCGAACGTGCTGGATACCGTGAAGGGGGGCTATCGTCCTGGGGTTCACGTCAAAGCCATCGGCAGCGCCGACAGTGAGTTCCGTTCTGGCGAGACCGACCTGCGGGGCATCTATGTGGCCGACAACCTGCGGGGCAAGGCGACGGTCATCGCCCGTGAGGGCGATTCGCGGTACGCATTCTTCCGCGGCAGCGCCTGGCTCGGCGCGGCAGAGAACGCCGCGGTGCCGCCGCCGCAGCCGGCGGCGCAGGGCAAGGATGCAGTCGACTACAAGGACAACCTGGGCGATCAGAACGACAGTATCCAGCAGTTCAATAACCAAAACTGGAACCAGCAGCGTCGCCAATCGCCGCAAAAGGGAGTGCAGATCAAAGACGCCTACTGAGCGGAGCCCTGCTCGAGGAGAGGACGCTCAACGATCCCGCGAC
>CAYZHH010000040.1:0-17838 GCA_964478275.1 uncultured Candidatus Kuenenia sp. | reverse complement strand
CAGAGCCCCGTACAAAACGCGTTACTCCACCCACAGATTCTGCGGAAGAGCCGAAAAAAGTCTGGCGGCGTTCATGCAGCAAAGTCCTTGAGAACGACGACGGGATCGAAAACGGCTCGCAACGGCGAGCGGCATGATGATCGCTGACAAAGACGGCCGCCAGCAAGTAGGTCAGTCACTATTCGCGCCCGACCACGGCGGGAGCGTCACACGCGGTCACACACGGCATCGCCTTCGGCAACAGGAAAGGTGATCGCCGTGAGGGCCTCGGCGCGACGCGCGAGACCTCTCCGATCGGCGCGGGTGAGCACCTGCTCGCAAACAAAGACGTGCGGAGCGTGCCAGAGCCGAGCGACGCTCAAGAGCCAGCCGCCCAGGCGCACGGCCCATGGGATGGCCTGACGTGTGGGAGGGCACCCCTTCCGAAGGGCCAGTGGGTTCCAGAAGAACTCCCCTGCCACCGGAAACAACTGGTGCGCCGCAAACATCCGCCAACTGCCGCTGTATCGCCGGTTGGAGCGGAGATGGGTGCCGACCGCCGGGGCAAGATAGAAGAACGGCGCGTGGACCAGCAGGTGGCCGCCTTGAGGAAGGAGGCCTGCCATTTCACCAACGCACTGCGGCGGGTCTGGCAGGTGTTCCAGAACGTCAAGGCAGACGACGGCATCAAACGACTCGGGCTGCAAGTCTTCAGGGCGCTCCACGGTGTGCACATGCACCCCCGCACGCCCAAAGATTGCAGACGCGAATTGCCTGCAACGGTGAGACACCTCGAAGGAAGTCACGTCGTGGCCGGCCTGAGTGAGGTACAGACTGTCGAACCCTAAACCGTCACCGTAGGACAGCACACGAGCACCGCCCGGATAGGTCGCCCGCAGGAATGCCGCGATCCATTGGCGCATCTGCTGCTTGCCGCGGCAGCGATTCCACGCGCAGGTCTCGTACACGAAGGCATCCGTCTGCTCGTAGAAGGGCACGAGTCGGTCGGACCATTGGTACCGCGGCAGGTGCCATTCGGCCATGGCTTGGCGGACGTTCGTGCCAAGCGACCTGTGCTCGGCGGCGAGCCGCTGGCACACCTCGCTCGCAGGCCGATCGGTCAGGCGCGCAATGAGCTCGATCAAGAACCGATCGTCGTCCAGCACGGCCAGATTTGGATCGGGAACGTGTGCACCCGAGTGGCCGGGCGGAGTGGAACTTACGGGCATCGCGGTGCCACTCCTCGGATCAGACGGCATCGGCGGAGTGCCCGGATGGCGGCCCTGATTAATTCGTCGCTCAAGGCCCCGACCGGCTTGCTGGCCCACGTGGGAAAGGACCGGCATCGAGCTTCTGGTCGTCCTCGAGGAGCTGACGACGAAGCCTATCATAGGGCACGGCCTGGACGCTTGTGCCATCGTCGATGGCCATGCACGCGGCTGTCCCCGCGCTTTGCCCGAGGACCATGAAGACCGGTTCCATGCGGATGGAACCGAAGGCGATGTGCGTCGCCGAAAGGGCCCACGGCACGAGGAGGTTCTCGCATTCGTCTGCCCGCGGTACGATCGCGCGGTAGGCGATGCCGTAGGCCTTGCCGCCGAGAGACACCTGGATGTCGCCTTCGTTTTTGACCATCCCATCGTGAACGAACCGCTGGGTGTTGTGGGAATCGAGGGAATAGGCCCCCATACCAATTGGGTCGTCGACCGGCAGCTTTCGCGTGCAGTGGCTCTCACTCATCACGAAGTCTGACCGCATCCGCCGCGCTTCACGCACGTAGAGCTCGTACGGCCAGTGGCCGTTATCGACGAACTCGTCCTTCGGCAGCCCCCATACGGCATGGGCCGCACGGATGGTCTCGGGCACGCGGGGATGGTGCTGGAGTGTCCACACGAGGCCCAGCTGCCAGTCGCGATGCCTGGCAGCCAGGGACTCCCGACCCCGATGGTCGAGTGTGGCCCAGTTCCAACCATCGCCGTAGTTCATGCCGATGAAGTCGGTGGAGATGCCTCCGGTGTTATTGCTGTCGGTTTTGCGATTGGGCATCGGCGAGGTCTTGAAGAACCCGCCTTTCTGCCCGGCCTCGATCACACGAAACAAAATCTCATAGGCCGCCTCGTCGTAGTCTTCCGGCTTCTCGATCATCACGCGATTCTCGGGCGCACCGGTAAGAACCATGCGGTAACAATAAGCCTGCAGGTGGTCGTCCCCCTCGCCTCTCTTGCCACCGACTGTTGGATTGACTCCTACAAGAAGCCCGCTCGAGGGATCACCTTTCACGACATACGGGTCGATCCCGCCGGGCAACTGGTTTTTCCTGGCGACGCCAGTGTTGCCATTTCCATGCTCGTCACACTCGGTGTTCGACTCCCGGCCCACGACGAACGACACGCCCGCCCCGGGCAGGAGGTCGCCTTCGTACGAGGCATCGATGAAGATCGTGCCGTTGATCGCGGTTCCGTCCTCCAGACGGATTGCCGTGATGCGTTTTCCCGAAGCAATGACACCGGCGGCGAGGTCGAGCCGACCGGTGATCACGGAGACCGCTGCCTCTTTCACCATCGCGTCAAAGACGCCCTCGGCCACTTTCGGCTCGAAGACGCTCGCAAGCCCGGTCTTCGGGTTGAGCCCAGGCACCCCTTGCCCCTCGTTGCCGTAGTGATCACGGCGCTCGTGCGTCCATGCTTTCGTCCGCTGGTAGTGGAGGTACACGCGATGATAGAAGTCGCGGGCCAGGCCACCGAGAATCGCGTCGTTCCCGATATCGCTCCAGCCCAAGCCGCTCGACGACATGCCGCCGAGATGGCCATCCTGGGAGACGAGAATGACCGACTTGCCCATCCGGGCAGCCTGCACCGCTGCCGTCACGCCCCCCGAACCATCGCCGTAGACCACGACATCGGCCTGGAGGGGCTCCGCGCGGATTTCGCCGCTGAACGCCAGGCCCAACACAACGGCCGTGGTTCCCCACCGCGTCTTCCAATCAGTCATGCGGATTTTCCGTTGGCAGAATCGCCCGGGTGTCTTGCCGAAAGGCCTCGAGCTTTGCCGTTAGCTCGGCGAGCCTGTCAGTCTGTGCATCGGCGAGGTCACGGCGTTCCCCGGGATCGTCGGCGAGGTTGTAGAGCTCGGGCAACTTCTTCCCGTAAAACTCGATGAGCTTCCAGTCGCCGTCCCGAATGGCTGATGAAGGACTGCCACCCTGATTGCCCCAGTGCGGGTAGTGCCAGAAGAGCGCGGCGCGGTCATGGCGTGCGTTTGGGTTTTCGAGCAACTGAGCAAAGCTGGTGCCGTCAACATGCTGCCGAGGCATCGGTGGAATCCCGCAGACATCGAGGATCGTGGGATAGAAGTCGGTCGAGATGACCGGTACGTCACACACCGCGCCGGCCTTGCCCTTCTCTGGCCAGCGGACGAGCAAGGGCTCACGGATGCCACCCTCGTACATCCAGCCCTTGCCCGCGCGGAATGGAAGATTGCTGGTGGGTGAGCCCTCGGAGGTGGAGAGGCCCCCGTTGTCTGAAAAAAAGATGACGAGCGTGTCATCGGCCACGCCATTCGTTTCGAGCGCGTGGAGCACCTTGCCGACCGCCGTGTCCATCGCCTCGACCATGCCGGCGTACACGGCGTGCTCCTGGACGACCCTGTTGTCTTCCGGTGGCTCCGGCTCGAAGCGTGCCTTCAGCCCGAGCTTGTGCCGCTTCGCCTCGTACTTCGCCACCAGCTCTGGAGGAGCCATCAGCGGTGTGTGCACGGAGTAGAACGGAAGATAGACGAAGAACTTTTCGTCCTTGTGCTTTGTGATGAAGCGGGCCACCTCGGTCGCGAGGCGATCGGGGAGGTGTTCGCCCGGCGGCCCGTCGGGAAGATGGGGATTACCGTACGGCGGGAAATACTTCTTCCGCCCGGTAGGGGAGCCTCCGGCAGTGCCTGCGATATTCATATCGAAGCCGTGGTCAGTCGGGAGCGACCCCTCACCGCCGAGGTGCCACTTGCCGGCGTGGAGGGTTACGTAGCCTGCCGCATGAAGGGCTTCGGCAAGCGTGGTGTGTTCGGCTGCGAGCCGCGCGAGGTAGGGCGCGGGGAGCACGGGACGGTCACGAAAACGACCGAAGCTGCCATCCCTCTCAGGATCATAGGGTTCAGGAATCGTCTCAAACCCATTCGGACCACCGAAGTAGTCGGTATTGCGGGTGCGGGCCGGGTACTGCCCGGTGAGGATCGACGAGCGGGTGGGCGAACAGACCGGGCAGGCGGCATAGCCCGCGGTGAAGCGGACCGATTTCTTAGCCAAGGCATCAAGGCAGGGCGTCTCGTAGAAGGTGTCGGGATTGTTGAACCCGACGTCCATGAAACCGAGGTCGTCGGCCATGATAAAGACGACGTTGGTAGCCGAGACGGAAGGAGCCCATGCGGCACAGGCGAGAATGGCAACAAGGATCATGGCGAGGCGGTGCATGCACGAACTCCGGCAATGGTTCAGCGTGTGGTCACGATGGCGTAATAGGCACCGACCTCGTTACCCGCGGCATCGATGAAGACGGGCGATAACTCATGGGAGCCTGCTGTGAGATCACATGCAAAGTCAACGTGCGAGGCACCTGCAGGGACCGGGCACGTCGCGATTGTCTTGCCGTCGATCCGCAGGGCCGCGGTCACGATTGGGAGCGCACGTCCCTCGTGGGCCCGGAATGCCCTCCATGCTCCTGGCACGTCAGTCCCAGCGGGCAGGCCGGCGGTGACGGCGTGATCGGGGTGGCCGAGGTGAAACTCCGCGATCTCGGCAAAGGTCGGCTCGAGCTCGGCCCACCAGCGGTCGTAGAACGCCGTCATCGCGAGGACGCGCTGCGGGTGACGTGATGCGACGTCGTTCTCCTGACCGGGATCGGTGGCGATGTCATAGAGCTCCTCGCCGTTGACAAGCCGCCAAGAGCCCGCCATGACGGCGGTGTGCCGCCACTTCACGGGATCGTGAATCCGCTGCGAGTCGCTCACGACCATGCGATCGGCTGGCCAATCGGCAATGTCGGCGGCCGGATCAAGAAGTCGGCGAAGCGAGATGCCGTCAAACGTCACCGACTCCGGTTTTTCCGCCCCGGTGACCTCCAGGAACGTCGGTACGATATCGACTGCGTGGCAGAGCGTGTCGCTTGCATGCTTCTTGTTCCAACCTGCGGCCGGCCAGTGAGCAATGAAGGGCACGCGGTGCCCCCCCTCGTATTCACTCCCCTTCTCGCCCCGCATGCCGGCGTTGAAAATTTTCTCGCCACCGGCGGTGCCGTTGTCGGTCGTGAAAATGAAGAGCGTGTTCCTGTCGATGCCAAGCTCACGAAGGAGTGTCCTGGTCGCGCCGACGTTGTCGTCGATGTTCGTGATCATGCCAAAGAACGCGGCGACGGCAGGGGGCTGATCCGGGTAGAGATCGATGTACTTTTGGGGGCAATGCAACGGGCCATGGGCAGCGTTCGTAGCGATGAAGGCAAAGAAGGGCTGGTTCCTCTCCGCCTGCGCACGGATGAATCGCTGGGCCTCGGCAAAAAAGACGTCGGTACAGAAGCCCTTGGCGTCCACGATGGCTCCGTCATGGAAATAGCGGCCATCGAAATAGGCGTTGTCCCAAAGATCGGGAGCCTGGCCGACGCCACCGCCACCGTGCCGATAGACCGTGTCGAATCCACGATCCTCGGGCCGGTAAGGGAAATTGTCGCCGAGGTGCCACTTGCCGAACTGCCCGGTCGCGTAGCCGGCATCGGCGAGCATGCGGGCGATGGTGATCTCATTCTCTCGCAAGAGTGATCGACCGTTGATGGTATGCCAGGCGCCGGTGCGGTTGGTCCAGTGGCCCGTCAGAAGAGCCGCGCGGGTCGGCGAGCAGGTGGGCGCGACGTGAAAGTCCGTGAGGCTCGATGACTCGGCGGCCAGGGCGTCGAGGTGGGGCGTCTTGATGACAGGATTGCCAGTGTGGCCGAGATCACCGTAGCCCTGATCATCGGTGATGATCAGCACGATGTTGGGCCGCCGGTTGTCCGCTGCTGCGACCACGGTTCCCAGGACCCATGCGGCCATCACGAGAGGAGCGATTCGAAACATCAGGGTGTCCTCATGCGGGCAGCCGATCGATGCCGATGATCGGCAGGCGATTCTCATCGGCGGGCGCCGGGATCTCTGTTCGCCGACAGTTCGAGACGCTTTTTTGAGTTGGCCGGGACATGATCCCCAGCATAGTGTGAAGCGCCCTGGCCCGCTCAGAACCGAGCACCGTCCTCCATGATGATCCCAACGCTTCATGACGCATCGGGCGTTCTGGCCGTCGCCAAACCCGCGGGCCTCCCTACGCAAGCGCCACCCGGGATCGCATCGGTCGAGTCGCTCGTCCGCGAACAGCTCTTTGGCGATGGGGTGGCGACCGCGCGGGCCACAGGACAGCGGCGACACCCCGGCGGGTTCCTCGGCGTGCCCCACCGGCTCGACCGGGGCGTCTCCGGCGTCCTCCTCCTGGCCACGACACCCCGTGCGGCCCGCCAGCTCTCGCGGCAGTTCGAGCGGCGCCAGATCGCCAAGACCTATCTCGCGATCGTTGCCTCGCAGGAGTCCGGCGTCGGCGAGGGCCAAACGTTCGAGTGGCGAGACATGATCCGCAAAGTTCCGGACGTCGCGCGTGCCGAGGTCGTTCCCGATGGCACCGCCGATGGTCGCGAAGCCATCTCAACGGGCCGCGTACTCGCCAGACATGGCGACCAGCGTCTCCTCACACTTGAGCCGCTCACCGGACGGATGCACCAGCTCCGTGTGCAGGCGGCGGCCCGAGGGATGCCCGTTGCTGGAGACTGTCTGTATGGCGGCTTGCCGGTATCCCATGAAACCGACGAGCGATCATCCCCGATCGCGCTGCATGCCTGGCGGATCACGTTCACCGATCCTGACACCTCGCGGCCGATCGAGCTGATCTGCCCATTGCCCAATCACGCGCCGTGGGACGGGTGGGCGATCGCCCACGTCGATGGCACGCTGCGCTCGCTCACTCGGTAGCCGGGAGCCTGCGCACTCGAAGATCACGAAACTCAGTCCAAATCGGAGCGCCCGCGTGGAGCTGGACGGCGAGAATCCCCTTTCGCAGGACGTTGGCGTCGTCGTCGGTGAAGTCGAGAATAAGCGTGCCGTTCATGAAGTGCTTGAGGCGGTTCCCCTCGGCCACGATCCTGACATCGTTCCAGTCGTCGATCCGAAAAAGTTTTTCATAGCCTGCCTGGTCGATAAGCTGGCCCGTGACTTTCTTGCCGGCCTCGGTCCACTCGGCCTGCTCGCCTACCGCGCATATCCGCCCACGCTTGCCCCCCTCGTCGTAGATGAAGCCCGCCACGTTGGGGAGCTTCTTCTCGTTGCGAAGCTCATGCTGGTACCCGCGGACAACCCAGAGATTTTTGGGGTTGCCCTCGGTGATGTGCTTGGACCGGTACTGGATGCCGGAGTTGTTGCTCGCCGTGCAGCGGAACGAGAGCTCGAGCTCGAAGTCTTCGAGCAGAAGATCCTTCGCGATCAAGAATGTGTTCCCGTTGGCCTTGCGTTCCTTCGTCGTCTCTCCGTGAATGACACCGTCACGGACGCTCCACATTTCCGGGTCGCCGTCCCAGCCGGTGAGGTCGGTGCCGTTGAAGAGCGTCCGCCAGCCGGGTGCTGCCTCGGTGTCGGCGGCCAGAGTCGGCAGGGCGACCACAACGGCGGCGAGAAACAGGGCCATGATGACAGCGGGCACGCGACGAATCATGAAGACACTCCAGGAAGGTGGCTGACGACGGAATGGAAGCCTACGCTCGCGCCGCATGGGCCGCAATTCGCGGGGCTCGGGGCTCGAACGACACGCATCAGGATCGGCGCTTGTACGGCCGCGTGCCTCGACGGCAAGATGGCGGCCTCCCGCCGAGCCATTCATGTCCGCATCCCTACCCCGCATCGTCATCGATCTCGAGAAGCTGCGGCACATCAACTGCGGCCTGGGGAGGTTCTCGCTCTATCTGGCAAAGGAGCTGCTAAAGGTGGCTCCAGGCCGGTTCGAGCCGGTGTTCTTCCTGCCCGCGAAAGCCCAGAAGTACTTTCCAACAGGTGGCTTCGATCGCATCGCCGTCGCCCGCTGGAAGAAGGAGTCACTGTGGCGATTCGTGCGCCCGATTCTTCGCCCGTTCTTGCCGCCTCCGGATGTGAGCCTCTGGCATGTCACCAATCAGATGTCGAAATACCTTCCGTTCGATTCGCGGGTGCCCGTTGTGGTGACGATCCACGACCTGAACTTTCTCCATGAGGCACCCCACGACGAACAGGTCGCGAAAATCTCACGCAAGCTCGCAGACATTCAGGCCAAGATCGATCGCTCCGTCGCCGTCGTCACCGATTCGCAGTTCGTCGCCGATGATGTTGCGTCGCGATTGATTCTCGGCGGCCGGCCGCTCCATGTCGTGCCACTCGGCCTCCCACCAACCCCTGCTGCCGCGGTGACTCGCCCGCCCTGGCTTCCGCCGGGACCATTTCTCCTGACGATCGGGAATTGCCTCGCCCACAAGAATTTTCATGTGCTGCTCGATCTGGCCGAGCGGATTCCCGATCGGCGGCTCGTGATCGCTGGGAAGAAGGCAACGCCCTATGGCGACTTCCTCGGCCGCGAGATCGCCCGCCGCGGGCTCGAGGGCCGCGTGCTCCTGCCGGGCGAGGTTCACGACGCTGACCGCCAGTGGCTCTACGAGCAGTGCGACGCGTTCTTCTTCCCTTCGCTCACGGAGGGTTTTGGCTTCCCTGTGCTGGAGGCGATGCACGCGGGCCGGCCGGTCTTCGTGGCCCGCACGACCTGCCTGCCGGAGATCGCCGGCGAGCACGGCTTCTACCTTGATTCGTTCGACCCGTTGGCGATGGTCTCGACCTTCCGCGCAGGGATGGCTACCTGGGCTGCCGACCACGGCTTTGCCGACCGAGCGAAGGCCCACGCTGCGACCTACTCATGGGGCGCTACGGCCCGTGGCTACGCCCGCGTGTATGAATCCATCATCGGCCAGACTGGCTGAAGCGGCCGCTGGTGTTGGCGTGGCCCCGTTGGTGACGGCCTCGCGCCGGCCTTCCACGCTTCCTGACCTCGAAAAACGGCCTGAAAATGGCATTCCTCGCCCTCGTGGCCCCTGCTAGCTTCTCGCCCAAGCCGCCAGCGGCCCCCACATGACCCGATTTTCAGCAGGAGCTCCCATGAGCAAGCGTGCTCTGATCACTGGTGTTACCGGACAGGATGGTTCGTATCTCGCGGAGCTGCTGATTTCCAAGGGGTACGAAGTGCATGGGCTTCGCCGCCGCTCGAGCACGTTTGGCACCCAGCGGATCGAGCACCTCATCTTCGGCGATTCACCGAGCCTCCATCTGCACTACGGCGACCTCTCCGACGGCAACGGACTCGTTCGCCTCATCCGTGAAGTTCAGCCGCACGAGGTCTACAACCTCGCCGCGCAGAGCCACGTGCGGGTGAGCTTCGACCAGCCTGCCTACACGGCCGACGTTACTGCCGTCGGCACGCTTCGGCTGCTCGAAGCGATCCGAGACGTTCAGGACAACACCGGCGAGCAGATCCGCTTCTACCAGGCCTCAAGCTCCGAAATGTTCGGCAAGGTGGTGGAGACACCGCAGAAGGAAACGACCCCCTTCTATCCCCGCAGCCCCTACGGTGTGGCCAAGGTCTATGGCCACTGGATTACGATCAACTACCGGGAAAGCTACGGCCTGCATGCCTCCTGCGGCATCCTCTTCAACCACGAGAGTCCCCGCCGCGGCGAGACCTTCGTGACTCGGAAGATCACGCGGGCCGCCACCCGAATCAAGCTCGGCCTCCAGGACAAGCTCTACCTCGGCAACCTCGACGCCCAGCGTGATTGGGGCTTTGCTGGCGACTATGTCGAGGCGATGTGGCTGATGCTTCAGCAGGACGAGGCCGACGACTACGTGATCGCGATGAACGAGCTCTATTCGGTCCGCGATTTCTGCGAGAAGACCTTCAGTCGGCTGGGCCTCGACTATGCCGACTTCGTGGAAGTGGATCCCCGCTACTTCCGGCCTGCGGAGGTCGAACTCCTCCTGGGAGATTCGACGAAGGCGCGCACGCGCCTCGGCTGGAAACCCCAGACGAGTTTTGAAGACCTCGTGGACATGATGGTCGAGGAAGACCTCGGGCTGGCCCGCCAGGAGGCGGTGATCAAAGGCTTGCCTCAAGCCGGACGGCGGGCGGCATGATCGCGGATTCACGTCGCCCAGGCCATCTCCACGGCCGCCTCGCCGCGTCCCGTCTCCTTTCGTAGGAAGCCGTTCCCAATGATGATCTCGTACGCTCAGAACTTCGAAGATGTCGTGCTGCAACGCGTCTTTCATACCGTCGACCATGGCCGTTATGTCGACGTCGGCGGATTCGATCCCGCCATCGACTCGGTGACGAAGCACTTTTACGACCGCGGATGGTCGGGCGTGAACGTCGAACCTGTGAAGCGATTCCACGAGAAGTTCGAGGCCCAGCGGCCACGCGATTGGAACCTCAATGTGGTGTGCGGCGCGCACGTCGGGGACATCGAGTTCCATGAATGGGGCGACTCGGGCCTATCGACGTACCGCGAGACCTTCGACCCACGAGCGGTCGAGGCTTTCGGGTTCAAACGAACGACCCACACCGTGCCCATGACCACGCTTGCCGAGATCGCCAAGCAGCTTCCACCGGGCGACGTCGATTTTTTGAAGATCGACGTCGAGGGGGCGGAACAGGATGTTCTCCTCGGGAACGACTGGCGATCCTTTCGGCCGAGGGTCATCCTCCTCGAGGCAATCAAGCCGAAGCTTCCGGGCTGTGACCCCTACTCGTACGAACCGTCGTGGTTCGACTGGGAGGGAATCCTCTTCCAGCATGGCTACGAATACGCTCTCTTCGACGGCCTCAATCGGTTCTACTATCGTCGCGAAGAGCCCGCGCTCCGAGGCCCTCTCTCATACCCAGCCAACATCACCGACGGATTCACCCTGGTGCCTGGTCACTACCTGGCACAAGCCCGCCCCGCTGCCTGAGGCATCTGCTCTCCCTCCGAGGACCGCTCGACGTGACAGTCTGGTACGACGTCTCCGACCTGATGACCTGGAAGCTGCCCAACCTGACGGGCATCCAGCGAACCACCGTTGGCATCCTCAACGGTCTCGTCGCCCGCGGCGTGTCGCCCCGGCTCGTCCATTACGACGTCCGGCAGCGCCGCTTCGATGCAATCAACGTTCACGATCTGCCGGAGGAAGTGACCCGGTATTTTCCTTGGGTCGAAGATGCTCCCGCCAGGCCAGCAGCCTCCGCCACACCGGGCGCTCACGCCCCAGAGACTCCTCAAAAGAAGAAGCGGTGGCGCACCCGCGACGTGATCTTCGGCACGACCACGGCAGCCGCCGATCTCCGATGGTCCGTGCGCGAGTTCAGGCATGCCGCGAGAAAGCTCGGCAAGCAGATTGTGCGTTGGGCGGGCGTGCGGTTCCGGATGCCCGCAATCGCCGGAGCCTGCCTCTCCCGAGGTTCCCGAACGGTCCCGCGGCCCATGCCGCCGCTTCCGACCGGGGGCATCGGTGGCGCAGGCGACATCCTATTCTCGCTCTGCGCATCGTGGACGATTCCGGGCCATGCGGAAGCCGCGGCGTTCCTCCGAACCCGTGGCGTCACCGTGCTCCGGATGATTTACGACCTCATCCCGACCATCAAGCCCCAGTGGGTCGATGGGGCGACGGCACGACAGTTCACCGCTTGGGTCCGCAACCTGCTGACGGAATCGGATGGCGTGATCACGATCTCCGAGTTCTCCCGAAGCGAGATCGAAACGTACTGTGCCGAGAGCCACCTGGCCGTTCCGCCGATCACGGTCGTACGGCTGGGGGACGCACTGGAGTCAGCGTCAGATCTGACACCGCCGCTCCCTCGCTTCGTGCCAAAGCGTCCATTCTTCGTGTGTGTGTCCACGCTCGACGTCCGCAAGAACCACCGCCTTCTCTATGACGCTTGGCAGGTCTTGGCGGCCCGTGACGCCGCGAGCTGCCCGGATCTCGTCTGCCTTGGCCTGCCTCACCTCTACGTCACCGATCTCCTCCGCGAGATTCGCTACGATCAAGCGGTGAACGGCCGCATCCATTTCCTTCAAGGCGTGAACGATGACGAGTTGGCGTGGTACTACCGGCACTGCGCCGCCACGATCTATCCTTCGCGGTATGAAGGCTGGGGCCTCCCCGTCGCCGAGAGCCTCGGCCATGGCCGGCTCTGCCTGGCATCGAACGCCACGAGCATCCCCGAAATCAGTCACGATCTCCCGGTGTTCTTCGACCCCTTTGACGTGCACGGCCTCGTCGCACTCGTCGATCGAACGCTCGCTGACCCCGCCTGGGTAGCGTCTCGGGAGGATGCCATTCGCAGCGGCTTCCAACCCACGCCATGGAGCCACACCGCCGGGCAGATGTTGGTTGCCGCGGAAGCCGCCCAGGCCTCACGATGCGGCGCCGCGGCCGCCTGACGCCTGTCGATCTTTGAGCAAGCGGAGGACGTTTCCCATGCCATTCCGACGCTGGGTGAGGGCTTTCGAGAAGCGGTGCATGCGGCCGTTCGTTGGAATCCTTCGGAGCGGGCTCCGCAGGATCACCCGAGGTGGCGGGCGGATTGGTCGGCTTGAGCGTCGCGTCGATGAGCTCGAGCGGCTCCTGCGTGAAACGGCCGGGCTCGCCTACATGCGACTCGACCAAGCCGAAGCTGGCTCAGCGTCCCGTCGGCGAGAGCCGTCTCGGGACGCCGCATGACGAGCCGCACGATCCTCGTTGACCTTCGCGCCGCCCAGTTCAACGGCGATCGGGGCATCCCGGCATACGTCCAAAGTCTGACCATCGAGCTTGTGCGCGGATGGCCGGAACACCACTGGCTCCTCTGGCACGATCCCCGTCGGCCGTTGCCGTCGAGGGCCTCCGAGCTGGCCAATCACGCGGCATGGTGCACGTCCGTCGATTTGCAGCGGGTGCCCCGAATCGACGTCCTCGTCACGGGATGTTTCTTCCTTCCGGACCATCGTCATACCGCCGACTCACTCCTGCCCGAATGGCTCAGCACCCAACGGCCCCAGCGGCTGGGCATCGTGTACGACCTTGTTCCCCTGCTGTTTCCTCAGCGCTATCTCGACCGCGAACGAGCCCGTCGCCAGTACCACGACTGCCTCGGCGTCTTGCGACAGTCTGATCATCTCTTCGCCATCAGCCAGGCGACGCGGCGCGATGTCATCCGCCATGCGGCCGTCGATCCAGCCCGAGTCCACTGCATCTACGGCGACATTGACCATGCGAAGCGTGCGCTGATGGCACGCTCCGTCGCTTCCACGGCCGACGTGCCGGCCCGATACGGCCTCACGGGGCCCTACTGCGTTTGCATCGGGGGCGACGATTGGCGAAAGAATCTCGACACTGCTGTCCGCGGATTCGCGATCTTCCACCGCGACCATCCGGAGTATCAGTTGGCAATCGTCTGCTCACTCTCGGCGTCTCGAATCGCCAGCATCCATCGCCTGGCGGACTCGCTCGGTCTCCCGGAAGGCACGATTCGCTGCACCGGGTATGTTCCGGATGAGGCCCTCGTGCCACTCGTTCAGCACGCAGCTCTGCTTGTGTACCCGTCACGCTACGAGGGGCTTGGGCTCCCTGTGCTTGAAGCTCATGGCTGCGGCACCCCAGTCGTGGGTTCGAACGTGTCGAGTGTGGCAGAGCTCGTGATTCCAGAGCTGGCATGTGATCCAGAGGATTCGGCCGCCATTGCCGAGACCATGATCCGAGCGGTGCAGAGCCCTGAGCTCCAGGCCGCGTCTCGCCTTTTCGGGAAACGGCTCTTGTCGCAGGAAATGGGATGGGACAAAGCGGCCGGTGCGGTGATGGCCTCGATCGCCCAACCGGCACGCTCCAGGGCCTTCTC
Organism: uncultured Candidatus Kuenenia sp.; assembly: GCA_964478275.1. GTDB lineage: Bacteria > Planctomycetota > Planctomycetia > Pirellulales > UBA1268 > QWPN01. The sequence continues at coordinate 3,884 of CAYZHH010000040.1, read as the reverse complement.
CATGCCCGCCCATCCTCGGCTTGCCGTCGTCGCTGCCCTCCCACCAGCTCGCACGGGCACCGCAAACATGGCGCTGGCGCACCTGCAGAGCGACCAGTGGGAGACCACGTTCTACGACGCCAACCCGGGCCCCGCGCTCCCCGCGCAAGACAAACTGCTTCCATCGAGCCGCGTCCTGCCGGCGGAGGTTTTCCCGGCGTCGTCCATTCGGGATCATCACGATGCGGCCATCTTTGTGCTCGGCAACTCTCCCCACCATGTGGGAGTCCTCGAGGCGATGATGCGGTCCCGCGGGTCTCCCATGCGACGGCTGGTGTACCTTCACGAATGTGGGCTGGAATCACTGTTCCGATCGTGGCTCGGCGATAGCGCGCGGTCCCAGCGGCTTCCACCTCCGCCGACGGCTCAAGGCCCGAATCCAGACTGGATTTCACGGGCGCTCGCCGCAAAGCCAACCCTCCACCACTGGCTCCGCTTCCTGGCCGAGCGAGCGGAGCTCGATGGTGTCATCGTGAACTCGGCCGCGTGCCGCGACCTCATTCGCGCGACTCTCGGAAGCCTGGCCGATCGATGGACCATCGACGTAGCCTTCAATCCCGTGGTCAATTCAGGTGTCACGATCTCCGGCGTGACCGCGAAGGATGAGATTCTTCACGTGGGGAGCTTCGGCCTGGCAGGCGACATGAAGCGACTCGATCTCGTTGCTGAGGCGGTGACGATCCTTGGTCGCCATCGGCCCGTGCGACTGATCATCGCGGGCTGGGAGGCCCGTCGCTATTGCCGACGGGCCGGGATTATCGGAAAGGCCTCTGTCGATGTCATCGACTCGCCGGGCGACGAGGCGCTCCGCGAGGCCATGCGTGGGATCGATGTCGCGGTGCAGCTCCGCTCCCGCACGTTTGGCGAGTCTTCCGGGGTCGTCAATCAGGTCCTGGCACTCGGACGACCTCTCGTCGTCACCGATGCCGGAAGTTTCGCGGAGCTGCCCGACTCGCTCGCCACCCGCGTGTCGCCCGATTGCTCAGCAGCCGAGCTCGCAGGGGCCATCGACGGCCGGGTTTCGAAGCCGATCGATCCGTCTTGCCTGGCAGAGTTCTTTGCAGCACGGTCCCCCACTGCATTCACGGCCCGCATCACCGCGATCCTCACCCGTACCTCGACCGATGAGAACGCCCGCTCTTCGACGGCAACGGCTCCGGCCCACACCCCATGACTGCTGGCGATTACTGAGCGAGGTACAACGGCAGGGTGCTCTCTCGAAGGAGCTGGAGCGCAGTCTCACCGAAGAGCTTCCGCATGAGAAGGTTCTTCGCGCTGTTCCCGGCCACGATGAGGTCGGCGCCCCAGGTCGTCGCGTACGGCACGAGCGCCGTCGCAGGATTCCCCGGCGCGTGATCGGTATCGACCGCTCGGCCGTGGGCCGCGAAGTACAACGATGCTTTCTGGAGCCGCCGATTGGCCGCCTCATCGTCGCTGCCAAAGTGGACGATCCGTATCGTCGCATCGGCATAGAGGCCAGACTGCACGAAGTGCTTGAAGGTCTTAGCGCTCTCGATCGATCCAGAATAGGCCACGAGCACCTTTTGAATGGGGCGAAATTCTTCGCCCACGGCCAGAATCGGACGCACACCCGCCGACACGAGCCGCTCGAGCGCGTCGACCGGCTCAGGCACCACGTCGTGCTCGAAGAGGCCTCGCAGGCCGAACACGCACATGTCGTGGTACCGGACAAGCTCCTCGGCCACATCGAACGGATCCCCTGTCTCCTCGTCGATGATGTGCGCGACGCCCGCAGCACTGCACCGGGCAGCAAACTCGGCGCCGGCCGCGGCGATATCCGCCTGGGCTCGTTCATACCGGCTCTTCCGAAGCTCGGTTGTCCGCTCCTCCACACCCACGCCCATCGGCCGGGGGCCCGTCCATTCGAGCCGTACCGGATCGGTGACTGCCAAGCCCGTGACGATCGCTCCACGAGGCTTCGCAATATCGATTGCGTGTTCGGTCACGCTCCTGGCGGTTCGGCTGGTGCCGAGTCCGACGAGGATCCGCTGGATGGGTTCTGTCATAGGGGGAATCGCTCCTGGCCTCTCGCCGTGGGTGGACGAGGCCCTATGCTACGGCATCTTTTGCAGCTTCGGGAGCCCCTCGCATGGAATCGATCGTCGTTCGCAGTGTTCCCGGAATTCTCGTGGCTCTGGTCGCGGGTATTGTCGCCGCGTCGGGGCCGGCCGCAGACCCGTCATGGTCCCAGTGGCGCGGGCCGGCACGCGATGGATTCGTCGCCAACGCCAACTGGCCCGATGGCCTCGCCCCGGACCGGCTCGAGAAACGCTGGCGGACCGACCTTGGCCCGAGCTACTCCGGGCCCGTGATCGCCGGCACCGCCGTCATCGTCACCGAGACACGGGATGATAAGACCGAGCATGTCCGGGCCCTCGACCGTGCCACCGGCCGCGAGCTCTGGCATGCCCAGTGGGATGGCGGGATGAGCGTGCCCTTCTTTGCCGCCTCCAACGGGTCGTGGATCAGGGCCACGCCGTGCGTCGATGAGGGCCGCGTCTTTATCGCCGGCATGCGAGATCTTCTGGTTTGCCTCGATGTGGCAACGGGCAAGGAGGTGTGGCGTGTGGACTTCATGGAGGCATTCAAGAGCCCGCTTCCCGCGTTTGGGTTTGTCTCGAGCCCACTCGTCATCGGTGACCATGTCTTCGTTCAGGCCGGATCGGGCTTCGTGAAACTCGAGAAGGCAACCGGCAAGGTCGTCTGGCGGGTCCTCGAGGATGACGGTGGCATGAATGGGAGCGCGTTTTCGTCGCCGTATTCGGTCGTGCTGGGGGGCGTGCCTCAGATCCTCGTGCAGGCACGCGATGCCCTGGCCGGCGTCGATCCCGAGAAGGGTACGGTCCTCTGGAAAACAGCCGTCGAAGCCTTTCGTGGGATGAACATTGTCACCCCCACCGTCCACGGCGGACACGTGTTTACGACAAGCTATGGGGGCGGTTCGTTCCTGTTTGCGGTCGATCCTACCGCCGCCGAAGAGCCGGTGAGTCAGGTCTGGCGAAACAAGGTGCAGGGTTATATGTCGAGTCCGATCGTTATCGGGGATCATGCGTATGTCCATCTCCGCAACCAACGCTTCGCGTGTCTCAATCTGACCACTGGCAAGGAGGACTGGATCACAAAGCCCTTCGGCAAGTACTGGAGCATGGTGGCCGCTGGTGATCGGATTCTGGCCCTCGACGAAACAGGTGTGCTCCGGCTCATCAGGGCCACACCGGAGGCTTTTGAGCTCATCGGCGAGGCGCCGGTGGCCGAGGAGGAGAGCTGGGCTCATCTGGCCGTTGAAGGGGGCGAGATCTACGTCCGCGACCTCGAAGGGATCACGGCGTACGGGTGGCGGTGAGCGAATCGCCGAAGCCCACGAGCATCAGCCGATCCGCCGGTGCCATTTGACAAGCGTGTCGGCCTCCGACCGAGCACGACGGCGGCTCATCGGCTTGGCCAGCACGATGCCCGCGACGAAGCCCGCCACATGGGCCGAGTAGGCAACACCACCGCCGCTCCCGGAGTCAAAAAAGCCACTCACGACCTGAAACAGAAACCAGATGCCCACGGCCACATAGCCCGGGACATCGATCAGCATCCGTACGGCTATCACTTTCACACGGCGGTTCGGGTGGAGCACCAGGTAGGCACCGAGTACTCCGGAGATCGCCCCACTGGCTCCCAGGCAAGGTGTAAGAGCCGCCTCGCCGGTGGCATTCAAGGCCACGAAGGCGAGCGACGCCAAGATGCCACAGGCGAGATAGAAGCCCAGGTAGATTCCATGCCCCATGTCGTCCTCGACGTTGTCGCCGAAGATCCACAGGAACCACATATTGCCC